>JBAQEU010000023.1:0-14647 GCA_049286905.1 Minisyncoccia bacterium | reverse complement strand
CCCCAAACAGGGGCTTTTGCTTTTTGCGCGAGGGACGGGACTCGAACCCGCAACCTTCCGCGTGCACGATATCCACTATTTTCATAATGGCGTGGACTATATCTTCACCATAGGCTTTCGCCCTTAGGGTTCCGGTATCTAGTCTCTACGGCGCCCCCATAACGGAAATCCATTATGGGGTTCCCTCGGTATTCGCATATCCATCTTACGGTGGACTTAGCCTTCACCGATATCCCAGAAAGTTTCAATCCCAATTTCTCAGGAAAGCTGCACGGCTACAGGCGGATGCTCTAACCAGTTGAGCTACCCCCGCATTCGCAAATCCCGGATTGCATTCTCAAGCTTAATCCGCTTGCGCGGTAAGTGCAATTCCGGGTTCTTGCCAGTATGATACATAACTCGATGAAGCGCAACGCTATCCTTATGGCTGAAAGCCAGCTCAAAACCGCGTGCTTTATTTTTTATAGACCCACCGCAAATACCGTGTTTTTTCAAGCCATCCCAAAGCGATTGCAGGAACGGCCGACAACCACTCGTAAAGAGCGTCATGAGTATCCAGCGAGGCTTCTTTCGGTCTGCAAAACTGAGGTGATTGAAATAGACGCACCCGTCACCATCGAAATATCCTCGCACAAAGTCCCCAAAATAGGCTTTCGGTATTTTCGGTAATGGAAGCCTCTTGCTTTTGTTTTGCGTAAACCCAAGACGCGAAAGGTCCTCAAACCATTCTTTACTACCGATCTGGAGACGATACGCAGTTTTACAATTTCCGCCACGTTCTCGTTCGGCGATATGATGTGTCGAACCAGTAACGCGCTGAATGTGTTCAAGGACGATACGGTCTGTAATCGTAAACTCGATAAAGTGCGCACCCCGATTATTGAGAAGCATCGAACCATCCGCCGCGAAGAAGCCGAGCACATATGCCATCTCAGGCGACCATTCTTTAAAGAAATCCTGATTCAGTTCGCGACGCATCGACATACTTATATTGTATGACAGGACATAGCTCAAACCACTCATTATCAACAGAAACAGATATTTGTGCTGGCGGGAGGCTTGGCCACGGATAATCCACTCGCCGTCGCTCGCGGATTTCCTCGGCCCTGCCTCGCGGTCTCGCCTGCTGGCTTCGACATCGCTCCGGCCTGCAAGTCCTCCCTCCACGCCAATGCGTCACTACGTTCCTTTTGTGCTGGCGGGAGGACTTGCACCTCCGACCTTAGGTTTATGAGTCCTATGCTCTAACTACCTGAGCTACGCCAGCGAAGTGAGGAACCGTAGAAAGACGTAGTTCATGTCTTTCTACGTTCTCCGAACAAGCTGGCGTATGCCTACATACGCCAGCAATATAAAGACACTATCAAAATCAGCTCGTTCGTACAATCCAGCCGTTCGTACAAATACAAAAACAGTCCGGCCATGCAACAGTCGCGTTGTCACATGAATCTCACGATTTTGAGTGTTGCAATACTTCTACGCTGGAAACTCAACGACAAACGTCGAGCCCTTCCCTGCCCCCTCGCTCTCAGCGCGAATGGTTCCTTCATGGGCAGTGACGATGCTCTTAGCGATGAAGAGGCCGTAGCCAGTGGAGTGCACGTTGATCGTCTGCGACTCTTTGCCGTGACCGCCTTCGGTGAAGAGGCGCTGTTTGTCTTCATCAGAGATGCCGACCCCCGAGTCTTTCACTGAAAAGACGATGTTGCCACCCTCTTTCTTGAGCGAGACGGCGATAGAGCCCGAGGGAGTGTAATTGATCGCATTGTCTATCAGGTTGCGCAGGACGTGGTCGTTGATCTGCGCTCTATCTCCGGTCATCTGGTACGAGGATTCGTCCGAAGAGAACGAGAGCGCAAGTCCTTTCTTCTCTGCGAGCATCTTTTCTTTCTCGACTGCTTCTGCCACAAGCGCTTTCAGGTCGAATGGCGCCTTGGTGTAGGTCACCGTTCCCTTCTTCAGGTTCGCCGCCTTGAGGATGGTCGCCACCGAGCTCTCGCCCTGGCGCGACTCTGTGAGCGCATGCTCGACGAGCGGTTTGAGCGGCTCTGGCAGTGCCCCGAAGTCGCCGTCAATAAGCGATGCGAACGTCCCGGCGTCTTTGGTCAGGAACCCCTTCACCTCGTGCCCGATGAAGTGGATCAGCCCTTCCTGCCGCTCGTTCGTTTCCTGCAGTTCTCCGGCGAGCTTCTCTATCTTCTCTCTCTGCTCCACTTCCCTGTCGACACTCCGAATGAGCAAGACGCCGACCGCAAGAAGCACCGCAAGCAGACCGCCGTTGATGAACTGCTCCTCGGCAGTACCTGCAAGCAACATGCGGATGAACACGAAGAGCCAGAGTGCGAAGACGATGAATTCAGTCGCCACTACCTTCATACTGAAAAGCCCGTGCTTCAGAATCGCGTAAGCGACAAAAATGATATACACCGCAACAAGGAAGTTGCCATAAGGAAGAATTGGAATGTCATACCAGAGGAAATAGTTGGTACACCCTCCTACATACCCTATGGCCGTACCGATGAGGATGTAGCGAATCTGAGCGCGCTCTCCCACATCGGTGCTCGTGTGTAGTCGCGAGAAGAGAAGCTCGACATGGTACACCGCATAGAACACCCAGATGGCAAGGAACGGCAGGAAAAGCGGTCCGGCTATCGGCCAGAAGAGGAACCCATCGCGAGCAACGACCGAAGATACGAAGAGCGAATTCCAGTTAATGACACTGAAGAAGATTGCGGCGGCATAGCCGATGCGTACGAGCCAGCGGAACGTATCTTGTAGTCCAAGGAATCGAACGACGAAATGAAAATCGAAAAACGGTATGAAAATAGCACCGGCCATGAGCATATGCACCCAAAACATGGCCTCTGCTGACTCAGTGGCTATCTGCCAGAAGAAATACGAACCGCTCCAGATAGTGAGTGCGAGCGCAAAGAGGAAGAAGAGCTGATTCGTGCGATTGCGCGGACTCGCAGACAGCACCAGTATCCCGAGCACAATGCTCGTTGCGACGTTCACAAGTGCAGAGATGGCGTACAGATTCATAAAAGCAAAACCGGGTGCCACTAAGTGTAGCATCCCGGTCCGAATACAACTCGCCAGTCACAATTTCTGCGACACGGCCACCGAATGAATCCGGTGCGGCTCACTGTGGAGCTCTGGCCCGAGGAAACCTCCCTCGACAAGCAGAGCTTCCAGCTCCTTTCTGGAACGATAGAGCATGTCCCAGTTAATCGCGTGGCGGAGGAAATAACTCTCCGCGTTCGGGTGTATGTGACAGGTGAGGAAGAACCCCTCGTGTGCCAGATACCGCCGAATCTTCTTTATGAGCGCGATTGCCAACCGATCATCGAGGTAATCCATGAGCCCGCACATCTCGACGATGTCCGGAACAAACCCGTGGAGTTCCCGATTGAAGAACACCGCGTTCCCGGTACGAACAGTGACGAGGTCGCTAACGCCATACTGCTCTGCAAGCTGACGTGCGTACGCGAGCGCCGTGTCGTCTTGATCGATAAGGACCACTTCGCACACGATTCCTGCACGACGCATCCGCTCGACCGTCTCGATAACTGCCTGGCCGCTCCCTGCCGCAATGGACAGAATTCGGACTGGCTCGCTACCAATCTTGCTTTTCGATATCGCCAGGATTGCCGAGGCGAGCTCGCGCTCGACGATGCTGAGCCGATTCCGAACCGCTTGCGCGTTCCGGATATGGAGCCAGAAATCGTCAATCCAGCGAACGAAACGGTTACTCCCCTCACCTTCGCGAAAGTTGTAGACCGCTTCAAGCGCCGGCCACCGCGCCGAACCATCTTTGACCCGACGGCCGTTGATGCTGATGCCATCAAACAAACATGAGTTCGTTGCTGGCACGCATTTCGGACCACCGAAGAAACGGTAGAGCGCTTTCTTCGCCTGGACATAGAATCCCAGGACGAACATGAAAGGAAGCAAGAACCGATACGGCCCCGCCCTGTTTTCAAACTTCCGAACCTGGGGGTTCAGAAGAACTTTTTGAGGATGTTGCCGAAGCAACAGAGCCTCGCCAAACACTAAACGATCCATCTGAACCCCCACAAGTTAGGTTAAGTTTCCCGCTGAAAATTATACAACAAATCCAAAGAAAAGTATAGCATCCCTTTCTTAAAAAGCAATACCCTGCCCTGTATATAGTAAAGAGAAAGTCCGCCGCCCTATCTCTTAAAAACAAAAATACCCCCGGAAATCTTATTGGGGGCATTTGCTACGGTACTTGGTACTCGGTGTTTCTTTTTTACTACAAGGTGCTTCGTTACTGCGTAAAGTTAAGTGAAATGTCCTTTCTCAGTGACTTCATTATTTCGATTTCGTCGGAACCACGACTATTTAGCCGTCGCAATCACCGTCGCATTCGCTACCGCCGGGGCCGCAATTACCATCACAGCCGTCGCCGCCGACCTGCAGAGGGGCGGAACTGCTCCAAGGCTTATCGTGCATGTGCATGATAGAACTCCTTCAAAGACAGACCGTTTACCCCGCGAGGGAAAATCCCTAGCAGAGAACAATCTGGGCGCATTGTACACACTCTATGCCAAAGACGCAAGTATGAAGCAATGTATGCACTGGTTCAGAGGCGCTATTGACAAATAGCGTCTGAGACGCTATTATATACGCATGAATCGAAATTGCGGCTATTTCGCGACAGAAATGAATACGGTCTCCGACCTTATCATGTCTGCTTGCGCATAGCCGCGATTTTTCTTCTCCCCACTTTCCTCAAAAAATACCAGCAAGAAAAACCCCGGCTCTGCGGAAGCCGGGGTTTTCCCATCTTCTCTAGTAGAGCAAGTTCTTTGCAAAGGAATTATCATGAACGGCCACTACCCTATTCATCACGGTCTCCGGAACGTCTCTCTCGGCGCGATGCGGAAGGAATATATCCCTCTCCTCATGCCGGGAGTGAACGACTTGCAAGTAACGCGTGGAGTCCTCATCCGTCCACCCGTAACGCTCGAAGACGAGCTTGCGTGGTACGACGGTCTGGCACAAAGGAAAAGCGACGTTATCTTCGCCATTCTGCTCCACGAGAAGGATGCGTCCGGAGTGGTAATCGGATACCGCTACATCGGGCAGACCGGGCTGCACGGCATAGCGTGGCCCGGTGGTCATGCGACGAGCGGAACCCTCATCTGCGACGAATCCTGTTTCGGAAAAGGCTACGGCACTGAGGCAAAGCTCTTGCTCCTGTATGACGCTTTCCGCGTCCGCGGTCTTCGGAAAGTCTGTTCCGATGTGAAAGTGTTCAACGGCAATAGCTGGGGACACCTGCTCGCCTGCGGCTACAAGCAGACCGGTCGCCGCACGAAGCACCACTTCTACAACGGCGGGTTCGTAGACCAAGTCTCGCTCGAGATTTTCCGCGAGGAGTGGGAGCCAGTCTGGCGTGCCTACCAGGAAACGAAGAGTCTGCCGAAACTCACGACCGAAGATCGCGCGCGTCTGCAGAAAGAGACGAGCATCACATAACCGTTTGCTACCCTTCGGGGTAGCATTTTCTTATTTTCGATACTCCCCATAGGGGCGCTTTCATTTTCGGACTTCTGTTCTAGAATGAACGGTATGAATGACTACCCAGCAAAATCCTGTGCCCTTACCCGTTTCTTCATTACCAATCCTAAGAGCGCTCCGTTCTGGCTCGTCGTGCGCGTCTACCTCGGTTACGAATGGCTCGTGGCCGGATGGGACAAGTTTAATAACCCGGCATGGTTCGGCACCGAGGCCGGAGCGGCGATGCAGGGCTTTGTGCAGAATGCACTCGGCAAAACAGTTGGCGCGCACCCTGACGTACAGCTATGGTACGCCTCGTTCCTCCAGAACGCTGTGGCGAACCATCTCACTTTCTGGTCGAACGCCATTACTGTCGGCGAGATACTCGTCGGGCTCGGGCTCATCGTCGGACTCTGCACGGCAACAGCCGCATTCTGGGGAGCGTTCATGAACCTCAACTTCCTCCTTGCAGGAACCGTGAGTATCAACCCCATCATGCTTGTCCTCGCGCTCGGCATCATGACCGCCCATCGCGTCTCGGGTTCTTGGGGTCTTGATCGGTACGCTCAGCCGTTTATGGCTCGCTGGTGCAATCGCTCTCGCGGAAAACACTCCCCTACCTAGTGTTCATCATGCGTTCAAAGAGGGAGGACTGGATCGATGACTTGCCGCGTTCACGGATGGCGTATCCCGATGTAATGCACGACCGTCTCAAATACTGGTTGTGGTGGGTCTACACCCCTTTCCACCCTTACGTACGCGACATCTCCACTGCTGTCGGCATTGTGAATCACGAAGGACGACAAGAGTTCCTCATCGGGAGAGTCCACCCCGAACGCTCAACCCGAGAGCTCGTCGCTTTCCTCGTTGAGCAGGGGTTCGGCAACCACTTCATCGCCTGGAAGGACACTGACGAGCTCGTGAGCTTGCGCCGGACGGACGGTTTTAGGTACCAGTACCATCTCCGTATTTTCAAAGACGGCGAGGTGCGCTGTCACTACGAATACACGCCAGAGTACCGGCCGCTCCAGCACTTGATCCAAGTCGGCTTCCAGGATAGAAGCCCGGAGTTCAGAGAGTTACTGCAGGACTGGATACTGCCTTGCGAGGGAACAGAATAAAGAGAGGTGTGGGTATCGGTTATAGTGGTACGTATGGAACACCGCACTATACAGAACTTTGAAGCGCTCGCCGAGAACGAGCTTCGCCTGAATGCTCTCTCGCTCGCTCTCGCCGGATACGCGGCCATTGATACCGCCGCGGCGCTCGTGCGTGAACTCCGCATCGAGGACGACAAACTCCATATCGGCGAGCAAGTGCACGAGCTCGGCGACCGACGAGTATTCTTCGTCGGTATCGGGAAATGCGCGATTGCCGGTGCGCGAGCCATTGAACAGATACTCGGCGACCGCTTGACTTCCGGTATTGCGCTTGATGTGTCTCTAGACACTACGCGACCGCTCTCAAAAATCGAAGCGTATGTAGGCACGCACCCGCTCCCGACCGAAGTGAACGAACAGGCGACGAAACGCATCGTCGAACTGCTCACCGAGTGCACCGAGAACGACCTCGTCCTCATGCTCATCTCGGGCGGCGGCTCGACTCTCCTCTGTCTCCACCAGGCACCCATGACTTGCCTCGATGAGAGCAGTCTCTTCACCGAGCTTTCTGCGCGCGGTGCGAAGATCCAAGAGATCAACATGGTCCGCAAGCACACCTCGCTCGTGCGCGGCGGAGGACTCGCGAAAGCAAGCTACCCGGCCGAAGTCGTTTCTCTCATTATCTCTGACGTACCGGGGAATGATATTGGATTCATTTCTTCCGGTCCTACCGTGCTCGACACGTCGACTATCGCAGATGCGCAGGCAGTACTTGACCGCTACAAGCTCACAACGCCAGTCACCTTCGTCGAGACGCCAAAAGAAGCGAAATACTTCGAGCGAGTTACCAACACACTCTTCCTCACCAACCAGCACGCGCTCCGTGCGATGCAAGCTGAGGCTACAGAGCGTGGCTATACTGCCACCATCATGACCGACACCATGACGGGCGAGGCACGCTCGCTCGGGCACGACATCGCGACTGCCCTCCACACGCTCCCGGCGAAAACCATCCTTCTCTATGGAGGCGAGAGCACCGTGACCCTTGGCACACATCCCGGTATCGGCGGGCGGAACCAAGAAATGGCACTTTCAGCTCTCAAAGAGATCGGCGACGACGAGCTTCTCCTCCCGCTTGCCTCGGATGGGCGCGATAACTCTGATCACGCCGGTGCAATTGCAGACAGCACGACACTTGCCCATGCTCACGACCGCAACCTCTCTGTCGACGAATATCTTGATGCTCATCGTTCGTATGATTTCTTCAAAACGACCAAAGACGCGCTTCTCGTAGGGTATACTGAATCAAACGTATCAGATTTTATTATTGCCATAAAAAATTGACCATGAATACTGCACACATTCTCTGGATGCGCGACATCGGGATGGATGATGTCGCTCAGGTAGGCGGCAAGAACGCCTCTCTCGGCGAGATGATCCGCACGCTTGTCCCGCAAGGCGTCCGCGTACCAGAAGGATTCTGCATCACGGCCCAGGCGTATTACGACTACCTGAAAGAAACCGGACTTGATGTATTCATAGAGAAGACGCTCGCAGGACTCGATACGAGAAATCTGAAAGAACTCTCGCGCTGTGCGAAGCTCATCCGCGAGAAGATGCGCGCCACTCCATTCCCCGACGACCTCGAGAAAGAAGTCGCCGCCGCATATGCGCTTATGGAGACTCAGTACGGCAAAGATGTTGACTGTGCCGTGCGCTCTTCTGCTACCGCAGAAGACTTGCCGGGAGCCTCGTTCGCCGGCGAACAGGAGACCTACCTGAACATCCGCGGACCAAAGGATATCATCCGCGCTTCCGTCTGGACGATGGCTTCCCTCTTCACCGACCGTGCTATCTCCTACCGCGCTGATAAAGGATTCAACCATATGAAAGTCGCGCTTTCTGTCGGGGTGCAGAAGATGGTTCGTTCCGACAAAGGCGCTTCGGGCGTCATGTTCACCGTCGACACGGAGAGCGGCTTCCGCGATGTTGTCGTGGTAAACGCGACCTACGGCCTCGGTGAGATGATTGTGCAGGGTCATGTCACCCCGGACGAATACCTCGTCTCCAAGTCGAGAATCGGCACCGCGCCTTCGCCTATCATCCTCAAGAAGCTCGGCACGAACTTGAAGAAGATGATTTACGACACCGGCCGCTCCGGCGTCATACAGACCAAAGTCGTTACGACACCTGTGCACGATGCAACGAACTTCGTACTCACCGATGCCGAAGTTCTGACCCTGGCCTCCTGGGGCGCGCTGATTGAGAAGCACTACACCGAGCGCGTAAACAAATGGACCCCTATGGACATGGAGTGGGCGAAGGATGGCGAGACGAACGAACTCTTCATCGTGCAGGCGCGCCCCGAGACCGTGCAGGCCGAACGCGACTACACGAAACTGGTCGAATACAAGGTTACCGGCCAGGGCAAGGAGCTTGTCCGGGGTATCTCGGTCGGGTCGAAGGTCGCTACCGGCGCAGTGCACGTCATCATGAATCCGAAACAGATAAAGGAGTTCAAGGAGGGTGAAATCCTCGTCACGACGATGACCGACCCCGACTGGGAGCCGATTATGAAGATGGCGAGCGCTATCGTGACCGATAAAGGCGGTCGCACAAGCCACGCGGCTATCGTGTCGCGCGAGCTCGGTCTCCCCGCGATTGTGGGCACCGGAAATGCCACCCGCGCCCTCAAGAACGGAGCGATTATCACAGTCGACACGACCGGCAGTGATGGTGTCGTTACCGCAGGAAAGGCCGACATCGTCGTGAATGAGCACTCGCTCGGCAAGCTTCCGCAGACGAAGACCAAGATTATGGTGAACATCGCATCACCCGAAATTGCCTTCGAACGTTCGTTCCTGCCGGTATCCGGCGTGGGGCTCGCGCGCGAGGAGTTCATCATCGCCTCGACCATCGGCATGCACCCGCTCGCGCTCCTCGACTACAAGAAGCTCGCGCCGAAGCTCCGTGCCGCCATCAAGGAGAAGATTACCGGCTGGGATGAACCGGTCGAGTTCTACGTCGACAACCTCGCGTATGGCATCGCAACAATCGGCGCCGCATTTGCCCCACGGCCAGTCATCGTGCGGTTCTCCGACTTCAAGACAAACGAATATCGCACCCTCCTCGGCGGCGAAGCGTACGAACCGGACGAAGAGAACCCGATGATCGGGTGGCGCGGCGCATCCCGCTATTATGATCCGAAGTTTAAAGACGCATTCGCGCTCGAATGCCGCGCGCTCGTGAAAGTGCGCGAAGAGATGGGGCTCGACAACGTCATTCCGATGATTCCTTTCTGCCGCACCGTCCACGAAGCAGAACAAGTGCTCGCGGTCATGAAGGAGAACGGACTCATCGCAAAGTCGCTCGCGAAAGAATCTGAGAAGTCGACTCCGGTCTACATGATGTGCGAGATTCCGAGCAATGTCCTCTTGGCCGAGGAGTTCCTTGATCTCTTCGACGGCATGTCCATCGGCAGTAATGACCTCACCCAGCTCACGCTCGGACTGGACCGCGACTCCGGCATCGTGACGCACATCGGCAACGAGAACGACGAAGCGGTGAAGGCGCTCATCAGCATGATCATCCGCAAGTGCACGGCGCGCGGGAAATACATCGGCATCTGCGGACAGGGACCTTCTGACCTCCCCGATTTCGCTGAGTTCCTCGTGCGAGAAGGCATCGAGAGTATGTCACTCAACCCGGACTCGGTCGTGAAGACCGTCGAGCACGTCGCCCTGATCGAGGAGAAACTCTCTCACGGATAATCATGCGTATCGACAGTGTTCTTGCAAAACCTATCCTCGACACGCGAGGGAAAGCGACTATAGAAACCACGCTTGTCGCCGGAACGCTCTCGGCGACCGCGTCAGTGCCGTCCGGTAAGAGTACCGGCGCCCACGAAGCGGTTGAGCTACGGGATGCTGACGGGAGCGTGACGAGTGCGATAGCCAATGTAAATGGTGAAATCGCCGAAGCAATCATCGGCATAGGGTTCGACACACCCGACGAGCTCGATTCATTCCTTATTGAGCTCGACGGCACGAGCGGCAAGTCGCGTCTTGGTGCAAATGCGATACTTTCGGTCTCGATAGCGGCGGCGCGGCTCTTCGCACAAGCTGAGGGTATCCCGCTCTGGAAGGCCATAGCGAACCGTGCCGGGACGAAACCGTCAGCACCGCGCCTCTATGTAAACGTCATGAACGGCGGGGTGCACGCCGACTTCAAGCTCCCCTTCCAGGAATACATCCTCGTGGTCGAGGGGAAGACGAGCGAGGCATTCCCCATCGCGCAGGAAGCGTTCGCGAAACTCGGCGAGCGGCTTGGTGCAGGTACTCCCATGGGTGATGAGGGCGGGTATGCACCCACGTTTGAGACGCTCGACGAACCCTTTTCGATACTCGCTGACCTCGTATCGGCATTCCCCGGCACGTCGATAGCAATCGACGCGGCGGCGAGCGAGATTTTCCATGACAACTCCTACCAGCTTATCGGCAGGTCTCACTCCGCCGAAGAACTCACGGAAGTGTACAAGAATCTCGTCGAGCGTTTCCCGCTGAAGAGCATCGAGGACCCGTTTGATGAAGAGTCCGCCGATGACTTCACTCGCCTCACCGCGCTCGTCGGCCACGAAGTACTCATTGTCGGCGACGACCTTACCACCACGAACCCGAAGCGTGTCGCAGAAGCCTTAGAGCGCAAAGAGATAAACGCCGTACTTATCAAGCCGAACCAGATTGGCTCAGTAAAGGAAGCAATTATTGCGGTCCAGGAGACTCACGCGGCACACTGTAAGACGGTCGCATCGCACCGCTCGGGCGAGACCGACGACACCTTCATCGCTGATTTCGCCTACGGCACGGGAGCCTACGGCATCAAGGCTGGCGGTCTCGGACAGAAAGAGCGAGTGGAGAAATACGAGCGCCTGCTCGAGATAGAGAAAGAAGCCCGGGCGCGGTAGAATACCAAGTATGAAGATACATTATTTTTCGGGCGAGGCGTGGGAAGAGGCATATGTGCGAGAGAGGCTAGCGGGTAATGAGATTGTTTTCCATACTGAGTCGCTTGCTGGACAGCCGGAGCTCAAAGACGATTCTGCCGAAGCGCTCTGCGTCTTCATCGACTCCCCGGTGACTGAAGAGGTGCTCAGCCGCTTCCCGTCGGTGAAGCTCATTGCCACCCGCTCGACCGGCTTCGACCATATCAACCTCGCGGCGGCGGCGGGTCGCGGCATCACTGTCGTGAATGTCCCCTCCTATGGTGAACAGACTGTCGCCGAGTTCGCCTTCGCGCTCATACTCTCCCTCTCACGCCGCGTTCCTGAAGCCCAAGACTTGGTACGAAGCGGCAGGTTCTCCCCGGCAACCTTGCGAGGCTTCGACCTCGCCGGCAAGACGCTCGGCGTCGTCGGGTGCGGGCACATCGGCATGCACGTCATCAAGATGGCGAACGGTTTCGGCATGAAGGTCAT
Organism: Minisyncoccia bacterium; assembly: GCA_049286905.1. Taxonomy (GTDB): domain Bacteria; phylum Patescibacteriota; class Minisyncoccia; order Phycocordibacterales; family Phycocordibacteraceae; genus C7867-001. The sequence continues at coordinate 2,548 of JBAQEU010000023.1, read as the reverse complement.
CGGATTTGAAATGCGTCCGGACCCGGAAGTAGCCCTGAAGAATAACTTCACTTTCGTGTCGCTCGACGAGCTCCTTGCGACCTCCGACATCGTTACGCTCCATGTTCCCTACAACGAGCACACCCACCACCTCCTGAATAAAGAAAACATGAACACGATGAAGAAAGGCTCCTACCTCATCAACACCGCGCGCGGCGCCGTCGTCGATACCGAAGCACTTGTTGGTGCACTCCAGAACGGCACGCTCGCTGGTGCAGGACTCGATGTGCTTGAGGAAGAGGGTGAAATGACCGACGAAGACTCGCTCCTCGCCGCAACGCATCCGAACGAAGCTGTCCTCAAGATTATGCTCGAGAATCACTATCTCATACAGCACCCGCGCGTCATCGTGACCCCGCATCTCGCATTCAATACAAACGAGGCAATGGAGCGTATTGTGAGCACAACTATCGAAAATATTCAGCACTTCGTCGAGGGCTCTCCAGTAAACGCCGTCTCGGCAAAATAACGAATTCTTGGGCTATCCTCAGACCCTCTGCGCCCCATTTCTAGGTGCGGTATAATTCGAGTCTATTATCAATAGGCATACACTGATCATATGATGAAGAAAGCTTTGTTTGGAGCGGCGGTCCTGGGGCTCTTTGCGGCCTCAGCACTCCCTGCTTTCGCTGAGAATGGAGAGAATGAAGGAAGGAAGAACCAGAATGCGACCACAACTGCGGCGGTCGCGACGGCAATTGCTCAGAAGATTGTCTGCGTCGGCACTGCCGTGAATGCGCGCGAAACAACACTCGGCACAGCGGTAGCTACCCTCACTGCGGCACAGAACGCGGCGTATACCGCTCGTGCCGCGGCACTCAAGTTGGCCTATACCCTCACGACTGCCAAAGAAGTCCGAGCGGCATCAAATACCGCTTGGAGGACCTTCAACAACTCGATGAAGACTGCACGCAAGGCATGGCAGACCGTACGTGGAGAAGCGTGGCAGACCTTCCGTAAGGCCTCGAAAGAATGCAAGGGACCGAACGATATCAACGATAATAAGAATTCCGGATCGGAGATTTCAGGAAACTAGTTCGAAATAAAAACAGCCCCGCGTACTCGCGGGGCTGTTTTTATTTCAGTCGTGTTATTGGAACTTAATCTGGAAACCGTACATACCCATAGAGCAGAGGCCTTGAAGCGTACCCTGTGCCTTCTCTGCAGAAATTGCAATCTCTTCAGTTCCTGATGACTTCAGGAATTTCTGATACCCGAGCGACGGGATAACGAGGCTCGACGAGCAGTCAAATGTCCCGCTCGTATTCACGCGCAGAACCGTCGGTACGCCAGCTTTCGCCTCCACAACGCGGGGCGAGTATCCGCCCTTGGCGGTAATGTCGATAATCTGCGTGCCGTCTACGATGACGGCTGTCGGCACGGTCGTCGTTCCGTTGTCCGTACCAGGGTTTCCTCCGACCACCCAGAGCGCCCAGCCTATGAGGACGGCGGTAATGGCAAGAGAGATGAGAATGGGTTTGTTCATACGCGTCAGAAGTTAAACAGCGGCCTGATAATCCCTGCGGTAGCAAGCGCGTTCGCGAGATTCACAAGCGCGAGGATAATGACAACGATACCAGACGTCTTGAAGAAAATCCCCTTCCACGGCTTGTGCGCGATATTGAGCGACCCAAAGGAAAGAAGTGCGAGCATCGGGAACGTACCGAGCGCAAAGACAAACATCGTAAGCGCACCCTGGGTGAAACTCCCGGTCGAGAGTGCGTACAGTTGCATGGACTGCGTGAATCCGCACGGCAAGAAGAATGTCCCGATACCGATAAGTACTGGCGCAAGATAGTGGTCATGTTTGCTCCCCGCTCGGAGATGTTTCGAGAAGATTGCCGGCATTGTGAGCTGAAGCCGTTTCGTGAAATGGAATACATCGAGCAGATTTATACCGAGGACGAGCATCACGAGAGCGACAATAATGCCGAGCACGATGTTCGCCGTGAGCCCAAGATGGAGCGAGTTCCCTATAAGTCCGACTACACCGCCGAGAACAAGGAACCCGCCGAGGCGCCCGAGATGAAAGAGAGCCGGGGTGCGCCACGTACTCTCTTCTTTCGCAGTATTTGCAGAGAGCGAGAGCACCAGTCCGCCGACGATAGCGAGACACGACGAGACCGACGCGATAAGTCCGATAAGGAATGCCGTCCCATAACTCACATTCGACGACGTGATGAGATTCGTCAGCCCCACTTTCTGAAGCATGAGAAATCCGAGGATAAGCACAAACGCTATCGGGAGCGCGTACACGAAGTCTCCCCACGCGGCAGGAGCGGCGGTTTTCTCGACTGAGATCGTGTAGCCATGACTGTGCACGAGACCAGTAAACTTTTCCGCGAGATTATCTGCAGAGTCAGTGAAATCTCCGGTAACGGTTACTTGGTTCCCGGAAAGCGATACCTGCACGCCGCTTACGCCCGGAACCTCTTTCAAGGTTTCCTCAATGAGGAGGGTGCACGCCTTGCAGTGCATCCCGTTCACATGAAATGTGTAGGTTTTATTC
>JBAQEU010000022.1:0-8244 GCA_049286905.1 Minisyncoccia bacterium | reverse complement strand
GGGATGTACGGAGCAGATGCATTGCAGACACCATTCACGAGTACCCCGGTAGCAGAACCGCAGGCGTTCGAAACAGTACAAGAAGTAACAGCAGGGGCGCAGGCCGCTTCAGAGGGCACCGGCGCATCGCAGGAACCATCGCAAGCAATCTGGCCGAAGTTGGTCTGCCCGCATGAGTTAGCGGCAGAATAGCAGTAATAGCCAGCAAACTCATCACATCCTGACGCACACGCCGCAAATACTTCCCCTGCGCCGAGCTGTTCTGACCATGCAGACGCGCTTCCGAGACCTGCTCCCGCGATGTTCCGGTCCACATTGAACCCGCCGAAGATTGTGAGACCAAGTATTGCGACAAACCCAAGGACGCTATAGAGCGCGACCCTGCGTGTACGGAGCAGTCCCTTCATATCTTTCAGTATACGGTTATGCATGTGTCAGAAGTAGGGTTATCAACAGCAATCACTCTTTCTCAAGAGCGGCATACACCGTGAGCACATTTCTTGCGATGCCGGTCTGCAGAGCTTCGATCCCCTCTTTAGCGAGTGCCGGATTATTCCCAGGGTATGCCTTCTGCCAATCCGTCTCCGTCAGGGACTCGGCGAACGTCTGAGCCTTTCCTAGTGAAGCGACCGCGAGAGAAGGCTTGTCCAAGTTCAGCTCCATAACCCCGAGCGCAACCCAGAGCCACGGATTCTCGGCGCCGCCCTTTGCAGTAGCAATCGCCTCTTTGAGCACCGCCGCCGCGTCGGCATACTTCTTTTCTTTCGCGAGTACGAAAGCGAGATCGTTATACCCCGCCCACTCTGTCGGCGCCCAGGCGACGAACGCACGGAAATCCTGCTCTGCAAGAGAGAGGTCGCCCGCATGTCCCCGGTACACATACGTCAGACCTCGGAAGTAGAGCGGTCGCTTATTGTCTGGCGATATCGTAAGCGCCGCATTCAAATCTTCGAGAGCCGCGGAGAAGTCCGACTGGACGAACTCAATGCGCGCACGCATGTAGTGCGCAAGCGAGAGCGACGGGTCAATACGAAGAGCCTTATCGTATGCTTTCTTCGCAAGCGGGAGGTTATACGGTCGTTTATTTGCCGTACCTATAGCCGTTTGGTTCCCGAAATAATAATTACCGATTGCAAGAGCGAGCCGCCCGTCTGCCCGGTCGAGCGCAAGCGTGAGAGGCGCGAAGCGATACTCTTCCCATATGTAGCGAGCCGCGAGTGTCGGTAATGGTGTAAAAAACCAAACAGCCACAACGACTGCACTGGCTATCGCGACACCTGTACCCCACACCGGCATGTTGTGTACATGCTTATTCGCACGAACTATCACCGCGTGCAGTCGTTTATACAAAGAGTGTGGGGCACGCCGCATACCAGGCCTGCTTAGAAGTCAGAAGATTTCCACCCGAGAGAAATGAGGTAGATCTTGAAGCTGGCATCCATGCGACCCATAGCGATAATCTGTTTTTTGGATTTCGCAAGCGACGTGTCTGCGCGAGCAGTTTTATAAAAATTCGCAACATCGGGATAGATATTCGCTTCGTTGCCGACTCGAAATGCCGAGAGAACTGTCCGGATGTCTGCGACTCTCGTAGTGCCGTACTGATCAACAAGGAATGCCGCGTAGTTGAATGTGTTGAAACTTCCTGGCTTATACCCGAGAGTCACGCCGAAAGCGAGCCCCGCCTTAAAGTAAGGTTCGGCTTGCTTCGGATCAGCTACCCCAGCGGTCGCTAAGCGACCGAGAATGGATCCTTCTCGTATGAGAGTCTCCGGTATGAGCGCCGCTTCTCCTGGAATGTTCTTCATCCTGTCTATATCAGCATCTGCCGCCTGTAAGCTCTGCATAATAATAGAGATATACGCCTTTCCTTGTGGTGTGGAAGTAGCACCCTTGAGTGTATTCAGGAGTTCATTCGTATACCCATAAGCGATACGAGTCTCGCTGAGACCGATTGGGTACAGATTCCCTGCATATTCAAAAAGTTTCGTATACGCCATGTTTAGACTATTCCCGATCCTGAGGGAATAATAGGGTTCATCTTTAAATGTCTCCGCAACAATCGTTTCTCGAACGGATGTATCAGTGTTCACATAATACATAAGACCCATCTCCTGGACAGAGTTCGCGCGCGCGACAGGATGATTAGTCGTATCTGCGGCAATCTCTTTCAGTTCTGCAATCGCCTCTTTGTAGTTACCGAGCTCCTCGTTCATCCCCGCAATATTGAAACGAATCTGAGCAATCTGGAATTGGTCTTCCGCAGAGGCCAGAGCTTTTTTATAGGACTCAAGCGCGAGGTCATACTTCCCTTCCTTCTTGAAAGCTGTTGCCGCTGTGTAATCCTGATTTTGCTCTGCCAACACGGACCGCGGCGTGTTCTTGATTGAATATGTAGGAGCTGACATCGTCGTATAAACATACCAACTCACAGCAACAATAGCGATAAATCCGACAGCCCCCAGGAACAAGACGAGGATGTTTTTATTCGGCATCATCATGCGTTTCCATCGCCATTTGAGTCACCGATACCACCACCTACCGCATCGCCAATACTATCAGCGGCGCAAGAACAACCTGCATCGGAAGAAGAATCGGCACCCCCATCATATCCATCAGTATGAGGTGTGTCCGCGAAGGCAACGTTCTGAGTGAGGATCTCGCCGAACGAGAAGAGTTGGTTGGAAACCGGACTCCGCCAACTCCACAGTTTCGGGGCGACAGTGAAGAGGACTGCAAAGAGACCGAAGGCTATGGCAAACACCCCGGACACTCTCCGCGCGAGGGTCCTGCCTTTACTGTACGCATAGCGAGCGGCGACCATATACAGAGCAGTATAGCAGGTGGGATATCGAGCGAGCATGAATACCGGCGGTGTGTGGATAAAAAAGAAAAGCGTTATACTGGCGAAATCGACCATGCTAAAGGACACTGCATCTTTTGAAAGCGTATGGCTCGCTATGCACGGATCTTCCCGTTCCGCAGGAGCCATCACCTCATTTATCCGCTTTCTGGAACGCCGACTTGGTGCAGAATTCGTGTATGACAAAGCTCGCATCGGCTACGAACCTCTCGAATTAGCCACTCTTCTCGAACTTGCTGAAATCCTTCGTGCAAATGGCACAATCCGCTCGTATGAGCGAGGCCCACGTCTCCCTGACGAGCCTCGTATCGCATACTGGCGCGCCGAATACGCTCTCGGGAACGGGAAGTACGAACGCTCGGGAGGAAATGCTCTCGATAACCAACCACTCGCACTCACAAAAGCGCTTGCTGAGGCGATAGAACGGAATGCATGGTTTTCCTGCGACACGTTCGCTCCACTCCGTTCCGCTACTGCTATCGAGATGGAAAAGAGTTCGAGGATTCTCAACCCAGAGCGGTTCGCGGGGTACAGCGACGCACAACGAGCGAAACATGCTCGACTCGAGTTCAAATCGACCGATTCGTTTTCCTGGGTCGAAGGGTACTCGTGGGTACAAAAGAAACCGATATGGGTTCCCTCTCAGACCGTAAGCGGGCACACGAGACTGCAAGCATTCAGCCCTTCTTCAAAGGAACCGGCGATTCGTTCGTCGATAACGACCGGACTTGCGACGCACCCAGACCGAACACAGGCGCTTCTTTCTGGTGCGCTTGAAGTCATCGAGCGTGATGCGTACATCATCACCTGGCTCAATCAGGTTTCAGCACCGCGCATGAATCTCGACGAACTATCAGCACAGAGCGAATCTCTCGCTCGACTGATCACACTCTGTCGCCGCTACCGGCTCGAACCCTCTGCCGTTCGCCTCCCGACCGACGCCCCCGCGTATGCCGTCTGTGCCGTGCTTGAGGACGCGACCGGCACGCGCCCTCGCTTCTCGATTGGTCTCAAAGCGAATGGTAATCCCGCGACCGCTATTGAGGGCGCTCTCCTCGAGGCTCTCCGCATGCATCAGGGGACGCGCCAACAAATGCAGTCGCCGAGGAACGACTGGGATCCGGCACGGGAAGCAATCGACATCAAACAGTATGATCGGCTCCTGTACTACACCGAAGAAGGTCGTGGTGACCGTCTCGCATTCCTCACCAAAGGCCCCGTTCGCTCGCTCAAGAAAGAGGTCTGGGAGACCGACACTCCCGAGGAACACTTCAAACGCATCGTTGAGTGGTGCCGGAAAAAAGAGTACGAGCTCGTGTCGGTAAGCCTATCGAACGCGCCTGCGAACATTCCCCGCTGGCACATTGAGTTTGTCGTCATCCCCGAGATGCAACCTCTTCACTACAACGAGAAACTCCCGCACCTCGGCGGGAAGCGCCTCCAGGAAATTCCGAAGCAGTTCGGCTACGAGCCGCGCAAGCACCCGTACCTCGACGATCCTCATCCATTTGCCTGACGTATGTACCACATCCCCACATTCGCCACACGCCTGCACAACTACATCCGTAGCACACGCATCACGCGCAAGGGTGCTCTCGCGAAACCTGGTTCTGCTCCGTATGGTACGCACAAAGAGTATCCGCGTATGTCGCGCACACTGCTCCCTGCGCCGGAGACTCTACCGATGTCGCTTAGCGAGGCGCTTCGCACTCGTACATCGTGCGGAGCGTGTGCTACCGAGCGCGCGCTTGGAGCTGGTGAACTCGGGACGTTACTCGGGAACGCGCTTGGTATGCGCGACCTGACTCGGCGACACTACCCTTCGGGCGGTGCGCTCTACCCGGTCGAGACGTATCTCATCGGCAAGGTGCTCGACACCCATCCCTCCGGCGTATTCCACTACCACCCAAAGGCGCATGCACTTGAGTTCCTCTGGGAAACCCCGTCATCCTTCAGGATGTCGAACGTGATACGTTCCCCGCAAGTCGCGCTCACGCCGCTCCTTATCGTGTTCACGAGCGTATGGAATCGCTCAAGCGTTAAATATGGCGACCTCGCCTACTCGCACGCACTCATCGAGGCCGGTCATATGGCCGAGAACCTCCTACTCTCGGCAACCGCACTCTCTATGGGCACGCGCCCTATCGCCGGATATGATGACGGGACGCTTGCGACACTGCTCGACCTCGACGAACGAAACGAACAACCGATTTACTCCGTCCTGCTCTGCCCTTCACCCGAGAAAGGAAAGAATGAGGGTGTTTTTGAATAATCCCTATGAACCCATACGACGATCTGCAACAAGCAATACAAGAACACGTCCTGAAGCGTAAAGCCGACGGCGCACACATCATCCAGAAAGAATCCCAAGGGATGACTGCCGACTGGCTCTTCGACTTCCGCGCACTCATGCTCCAACCGAAATGGCTGAACCGGTATGCCGAGATATTCTGGGAGCGACACGGATCAAAGTATCCGTTCCAGGTCGCCGGTATGGAGACCGCGGGTATCGCGCTCGTCGCGGCCATAGTGATGAAAGGCGTCGAGCGCGGCACGCCGGTGAATGGCTTCTTCATACGCAAATCCCGCAAACGCCAAGGACTCATGAAAATGATCGAGGGAACACCGACCGACGATCCTGTGATCCTCGTCGACGACCTGATGAACTCCGGAGGGACGATACACAAGCAGGTAGAGATTATTTCCTCCATCGGGAAGCATGTGAGTGATGTGTTCGTACTGCTCGTGTACCGCGCTCGAGAGGCGTATGCGTTTACCGAGACCGACCACGTCGCACTCGACTTCCTATTCACACTCAAAGACTTCGGTCTCCGCATGCTCTCGTCAGACGCACCCGAAATACCGAAAGAATCGTTCAAGACGCTCTGGCACTTCGCGGCACCGACCTCAAGCCTCCAGCTCGTCGTACAGAAATCAGCTCCGGTGCTCGATGATACGCGACTGTTTTTCGGGAGCGATGAAGGAGTATTCCGCGCACTCGACCAGGAGACTGGAGAGGTACTTTGGGAATTCAGCATTGAGCGGCACCCTGTTGAGAAAGGCATCCTCTCCTCACCGGCTCTCCATAAGGGAGTCGTGTATTTCGGCGCATACGACGGCAACGTGTACGTCCTCAATGCCGAAACTGGAAATATGCTATGGAAATATGCAGACGCGGACTGGGTGGGCTCGTCGCCATCGCTCGCTCCTGAGCTCGGACTGCTCTTCATTGGACTTGAGTTCGGCCTCTTCAACAAACGCGGGGGCATCGTCGCACTTTCCCTCGCGACCGGCAAACGTGTGTGGGAAGACCGCACTCCGGCTCTCACGCACGGCTCCCCGCTCTACATCCCCGAAGAAGAGATGGTGGTAGTCGGTAGCAACGACGGCGTCGTCTACGCCTATACAGCAAAAACCGGCGAACTCCTCTGGCGCTACCAGACCGGCGACGATGTGAAGACCTGTTTCGCCTACGACTCGAAAAGGCGTTTGGTGCTCTTCGGCTCTATGGACGCGAAATGCTACGCGCTCTCCGCAAAAGACGGCTCACCCGTCTTCGCCCGTCAGACCGAAGGCGGTATTTATTCAGTTCCGCTCGTGCACGAAGACACCGTGTATGTCGCCTCGCTCGACAAACGTCTCTACGCCATCGATCTCGACACCGGAGCAGACCGATGGATATTTGAAACACGCGGACGCATATTCTCCTCGCCAGTGCTCGCCGACGGCGCAGTGTGGATTGGGTCGAACGACGGACGCGTGTATGAAGTCGATCCTGTGCGAGGCACTTTGCGAAATTTCTTCCAAGCAACAGAACGCATCACGAATAAGATTGCCTATAACCCGAGCACAAAACGATTCTTCGTGCCGACGGTCGCGAACGAGATCTACTGCATCGAAAGGAAGAAGACAAAAGTATAAAAAAGACCACGCGCACAGTCCGTAATTCCAAAATGATGCGGGAAATGAAAAAGGATGGCGTTGTGTTGCCATCCTCTTTTTGCGGACCTTCCTCCGCGACGACGCCGTCATGGGTCAAGCCCAGTCCGGCACGTTGCCGACGAATATCACCGGATATTTTTGGCACGGCGACCGGCAGTCGGCGGCCTTACACGGGTCGTCCGACTCGCATGTCTTCGGACCCGGCTTGCACTTCGGGGCGAACTTCACCCAGTCGTAGCCAGCTGGCACAATTGCCGCCTGATGAACCTTTTTCACCGGTTTCTTGGCGACTTTCTTTGTCGCCTTTTTGGCCTTCGCTTTTGCCTTCTGTTGGGTCACCTGCGGTTCGCCGGTGTCGGCGTTTACGACTGGTGCCGTAAACGCGACAAACGCGAAGACTGCAAAAGCAGTGATTGCTTTCTTAAACATGATGCTCCCTCTCGGTTTCGAAGAACAAGACAAACGCTTGCTCACTTCTGGGATATATAGTACACGACATGCACTAATTTGTCAATAGGTACGAACAGAGCCTGTGTATAACGAGCAAATCACTGGGTATTTTCAATACCTCTATTCCCTTCCCTTGTGTACGAACGAAAGTGCTAGAACCCCTGGAAGTTCGGCGCGACGTTCACTGTCGCTGACTTCGGAACCGGAGAACCGAGCGTCTCACAAGTAATAGAGTAGGTGGACTGGGTGTTCACCACAACATCTTGCGAGCCAGTAAGATCCGTCGAAGAGAGGTTGGGACCCGAGACTTCACAACTCACGACGTTCGCCGTACTCCAGGTGATGGTCGAGGTGTTGCCTGAGAGCACTCGCACTGGCGTCGCTGATATGGAGACCTGCGGTTCAACGACTGTTACGGTCGCTGTCGCCGGATTATTCGTCGTACCCCCGGGACCGGTACAGGATGCGAGCTGGTACACCGAAGTAACCGAGAGCGGGCCGACTGACACACTGCCCGACGGCGCGTTGCCAGTCGAGAAGCCGCCTGCCGCCACGCACGACGTTGCGTTGGTCGAAGACCAGGTAAGAGTAGAGGACTGTCCCATGTTGATAGTGCTCGGCGAAGCGGAGAGTGTGGCTGTCGGGACAGGCTGGTTCACCGAACAGCTCTGGTAGGTATAACTTCCACTGAGCGAGCCATTGGTACAGGTGCGCGTCTGCGATGTACAGGTGGCCGGAGCAACGACCGACGACGCCTGATACGCAGTGACTGATGTCCCACTCGCTGTAGTCCCTCCCCACGGGAGCGCACAGGCGGCCGCGGCGTTGCGGCTTGCCGAGCATACAGGGCTGTTTGAGCCGCCATTTGCACCGACACACGTCCACGACGTTGAGCTTCCCGCCGCCGGGAACGCAGTGTTATTTGATGTTCCAGTCGTACACTGGACGTTCGGGGTGTAGCTTGAGGCGCTATAGGCATAGGCCACGCC
>JBAQEU010000021.1:0-14687 GCA_049286905.1 Minisyncoccia bacterium | reverse complement strand
GGACGTGGTCGTGCCGTTGTCGAAGAAGTTCCAGCCGGTCGTGTCCCCTCCGATTGAGAGGAGCGAGCCTGGGGTGGTGGTGCCGATGCCGACGTTACCACCATTTGTCACGACGAAGTGCGTCGAGGTCGAGGAACCGATTGCGAATGAAGGACCCGTGATGCCGTTCGGGTTTACTGAGAGCAGGCCCCACGGGGTCGTCGTGCCGATGCCGAAATTACCCGAAGCGAGAAGAATAGCCTTAGTGGAGAGGGATTGGAGAGTCGTCCCGCTCACCCCGGCATTAGATGTTTGGAAAATAATATTGCCTCCGCTAGCAGTACCTGTTCCTTTGCCGCCAGCCAAGGTCAATCCCGCACCCGCATTATTGGTGCCGCTTCCACCCGTTGCATTCAAAGTAAAGCCAGTAGCAGAAGAATCCGTCACTCCCTCGCCAAAATAGATATCGCTTATGATACCTAAACCGGCGGCTGCGTTGGAGCCGATAACCAGCTGGTTGCTTGCGGTACTTTCCGCCTGATATCCGAGGACGATAGAGTTATCATGCACAGAAGCAGTAGAGCCTATGGCGATTCCTGTATCGACATCTGCCGACACCCCTCCCGCAGAATATCCGATGAATACGTTGTGACCACCCGTAGTAACACTCCCATCTGCATTATGTCCTACTATGACATTGTAATTACCACTAGTGATGCTATTTCCTGCCTGACTGCCGACAAATACGTTCGCCTCGCCCGTGGTCACGAGACCCGCCTGATACCCGATGAAAGTACTGTCGCTCAACGTCGTCATTGCTGTTCCAGCATCATATCCAACTGAAGTATTTCTTGCTCCGCTTGTCAGGCTATCTCCAGCATTGAGTCCTAGGCTAGTGTTATTCGCACCAGAAGCTGTGGCTGATCCCAAGCTGATTCCAAAACGAGCTGTCCCGTCCGAACTCTGAATTTCAAAGACGTTCCCTGTTTGCGAGGCAACTCCCTGAATAACCAAACCTTTATTCGCGGCACTTCCTGTCGAAATAGCTGCCTGAGCAGTACTTGCCGCGGTGGTCAAAGCGTTGACAGACAAAGGATTCCCAGGAACAGCCGTCCCGACACCGACGTTGCCGCCATTCGTCACGACAAAGTTTGTAGCGGTCGAGGAACCGATTGCGAATGAAGGACCCGTGATGCCGTTCGGGTTTACTGAGAGCAGGCCCCACGGGGTCGTCGTCCCAATCCCGACGTTGCCGAGCGAAGAAACGAAAATAGAGGAGGTCGCTTGCGCCACACCCGCATCGTCGCCGACCAGGAAGTTGCCTTTGGCGAGGGCGAGATTGCTGGCGCCGATACTTGTGGTGGAGACGAGCATCTTGTTTGCATCGGTGGCGAGGAGCGAGCTTGCCGAGAGGCCGGTGAGCCAGGTGCTCCCGCTGTTAGTGAAAGCGGTAGTTGATGCGCCGCCATTCATCGAGAAAAGACCACTCGAGATGGTCGAAGACGCGAGGGAGAGGAAACCACCACCAAAGATACTTGCGGCGCTCGAGGACGTCGCGACAAAGTGATCAGCGTCCACGAGCGACGAGAAGTGACCGTCGCCCGTCACATCGAGCTTATATGTTGGAGCGGCGTTCCCGATGCCGACATTGCCTGTTGAAGAAATGAAAATAGAGGAGGTCGCCTGCGCAACACCCGCGTCGTCGCCAACCAGGAAGTTGCCTTTGGCGAGGGCGAGATTGCTGGCGCCGATACTGGTGGTGGAGACGAGCATCTTGTTTGCATCGGTAGCGAGGAGCGAGCTTGCCGAGAGGCTGGTGAGCCAAGTAGCCCCAGAGTTGGTGAACGCTGTCGTGCTTGCACCTCCGTTCATACTGAACAGCCCACTCATGATAGTGGAGGAGGCATTGCTGAGGAATCCGTTCGAGAAGGTAGCGAGGCTCGAATAGGCAGACGTGCCGGTAACTGAGAGCGTACCGCTGACGGAAAGATTCGCACCATTAAGAAGCGAGAAATTGCCATTGCTGTCGATGGTGAGAGCGGTAGTGGTGGCCGAAGCGGCAGTACTCGTAGAGAGTGCGAAGAGGTTCGATGTCCCGCCGGCAGAACCAGCGAGCGCGAACTTCGCGAATGGTGAGGTGGTACCAATGCCGATGTTGCCAGCCCCGGAAATAAAGAGTGTCGACGTGCCGACCGCCGTATCTGTGCCGCTGAAGTACGCTATCTGTCCGGTCGTGCCCGTAAGCGAAGCACTCCCGCCTACGCATGTCCCGTTCACTGCAAAGCATCCGCCATTCTTCAAGTCGATTCCTTTTGCGTACGACGTGGTCGTGCCGTTGTCGAAGAAGTTCCAGCCTGTGCCCGAGCCACCAATCGAGAGAAGCGAACCAGGGGTTGAGGTGCCGATGCCGAGACTGCCCGCAAATGTCGAGGTTGCCGCCGTCGAGGTTGCCACGAAGTAAGGAGCAGAAATAGAAGTTCCTGCAGAAATTGTTGCCGGAGAAATAGTTCCAGAGACGGAAAGGTCTCCAGAGACACTCGTTGCACCAAGTGATGTCGCACCACTCGTCAGACTTGTGAAGCTTCCTGTCGTCGCGGAAACTGAAATACCATTGGTAACCTTCCCACTGTCGAATGTCCCCCCACGGAAGTCGCCATTGCGAACGATGAGATTTGAGAGGTCCTGAATCATGTTTACGTATTGAATCGTGTTCATGTTTGTGACCCCTTGCGCCGCGACCGGCTGGATCATCCCGGCCGCCGTCGCGAGGATGTCCGCGCGGAGCGTTGAAAGGGATTCTCTTACGAAATCTTGCGAGACACCCTGTACCAGGGTTGTGTACGTCGGATACGAATTCACCGTTTCGCGAACAACAGTCGTGGTACGCACTGGAGTCGAAGTTGCGACGGGGATATTCTTCGTCGGCACGTTGAGCGGCGCGGTAGCAGGCGACGGAGCAAAGAGGGTTGCAAACGTGCGACTGGTCGAACTGAAGAAATCACGGATTGTCTCGTAGACAGCGAGTGCCGCCTGTTCGCCCACGGAGAGTGCCGGTGCGACGGCCACGAGCACCGCGGCGACTGGCGACACATGAGCCGCAGTGTCGAGAGCAAGCGCTGTCGAACCCAGCATCCCGAGATAAGCATCTTCAATGACTCTCGGGGCATCCGCTAGAGCAGAAGCGAGTGTTTGCGTACCAGCAACGCTCGCATACGCAATGCGTCCGGAGGTGTCGATGAGCGCGAGATACCGTTCAGAGATGCCACTCGTAAATGCAACGAAATGCTTAGCACCTGCATATTCCGCATCGAATACTGCCTGTGCGAGTGCTGGTGCAAGCACTGCAGGAGCCTCGGTCGCGCGCTTGAAGATCGATGCCGCGAGAGACGGGATATGAGACGCACCATACGCGAGAACGACACCGGTCGTTCCCATGAACTCAGTAGTGCCGCGAGCGCTCGCAGGCGCGGCGGCGGCGAGACCGTACGTTGCGGCTACATCAGCTCGTATGACAGCATGCGTCGCGTCGACAATCGTTTGCCCGACTCCTGCCACAATACGCGGAGCCGAACTGAGCGAGTCGCGCACCATTCCTGCGGACGCAAGCGATGCCCTCCCCAAACCTTCGATAAGATTGCGATAAGCAATGAAAGACGCGCCGATGCTTTCATAGATTTTTGCACCTCCGCCGGCATATGTCCCCATCCCCGCATCGAGAATTGCCTGTGGCGAGGAGACAAAACTGAACACGTCTGACGCAAGCACCTCAAGATGCTTGCGGGTAATCTCCGCACGAACTGGAACATCTTCCTGTGCAAGTACAATTCGCCGGTTCACGATGACGTCTCGTGTATCGCAAGAAGTGCTGACGCACTGTGTGACCAAATGGAGAAACGAGAGATCTGGATGAACGAGTAGCGGGGTCGTAACCTGTGCTGATGAACGCAAATTGTTATGTGCGACGCTCGCCAGACGTGCACTCATTGCATCGCTCGTAGCAGTAATGTCCAACGCGACCTGTGATGGCCCACTACCAAATGTTTCTGTAAACCCGACAGAGGCTTCGTAGACGAGAGCGCTCGCGCGTTGTGCAAACTCCGGAAGGACACTTGCGCGCGCAAGAGCCGCACCCGACACAACAACGACGATTGCCGTAACGAGCGCGAACACCTGTGAGCTGAGCGTAGCAGGAGCAATACTATTTCCCGGCACAAAGGATTCGATTGTCAAACTCTCGTCTGAAAAATCGCTCGCAGACTGAGTCTGCGTTCGTGCGCGGTATTCCTGCACGCGAGCTTCGGCGAGTTCGCGAGCACGATCTATCTTTCGACCCTTCTGTTTTTGTAGGAAGAGTCCGAGTGATGCGTTGTCGATAAGCCAGTTGTGCCCGATTCTTTTTCCTGAAATTTCTCCCGATCGCACGAGACGCGCGAGATAGTCTGAAGTGTATCCAGACAGCTCGCTAGCATCTTTTGTTGTTATTAGATTTTCAGTGAAAGGATCCATGTCGGATAGCCGAATTAACTAAATAATAACTTACTATTTGGGCAGTCCCTAGGAAAACGGTGTGGATAAAAGTGGATAAGAAATACGAACAAATATATTTTAGGGATTTTCATTTTCATTTCTTGAAACAAGCCTCGATGTATGACTCAAAATATCTGATCATGTGATCGTCTTTGATGAAAAAATTCACAAAAACACCCTGAAACGACCACTAACACATGATTGAATCGAAAAACTCCGTTTTAGTAACTAAAAAACATCTTCCGCTGTATAACTTACAAATATAAAACCCTATCATCCGGAAACGATGTCGTATATACGCACTGCATAGTGTTTACATACTTATTTCGGTCGTTCGGTGCTTGTACGCCAGCTAACCTATATAAATGTATGTGTCATCTTGAGGCTGATTCCGGATGTGTTGTTTCATTTTCCACAGGTAAAGGTATGGACATGTAAACCGATGTACTCAACCGATTTTGTATTCCATACACAAAAGAGTCAGCACCCTCATTTTCTGAAGATACTGACTCTTTTCCATTCACCACATGTTCATGATCTCTAATTGTCGTTTCTATGCAATCTTGCGTAAACGAGACGAGAAAATAATACTTTAAGCTATTTATTATACATTACTACTCCTGAAATCATCTCAGCTTGTCCGCTCGAGATTATGTATTTATCAAAATATCCTGTTCCAATACCGGCAAGAACGAGAGCCACGACTGCCGCAAAGACTCCTGCGACCCGAAGTGCCACAAATAGCTTGTTCCCTTTACAATCCCTTTCATAGCTACGCACCGGCTTTTCTTCAATTGGAGAGCTCCTCGGCAAGAGCTCTCTTCGAGGGAGACTTTGGTTCATTACATGGAGAGGAATGCTGACAACTTCTTCTTTCGCTTCTCGAACCGGCTCGTCCTGTTCTTCCACAAATGAAGCAACGTCGCTATCGGGCAAATGAGGTGCTCCAGCGACAGGTGCTACTTCTGCAACCTGGTCGAACCATTCCTGCCATGACTCGTGAAGGCCATGAACGGCCTCCACAGGCGTTTCTTCCTCAGTACGCTCACCAACAGCGGGTGATTCTGCATCGCGCAAACGATTTACCGAAGGTAGCACCTCCGTATTCGAGGCCTCGTATCTAGGAAACTGCCATGTTTCCGAAGAAATCTTCGATTTTAGCTTTATTTCTTTTGGCTCTACTGCTTCCTCTACCCCGACGTCCTGACTCCCGAACCGGTGATCCTGAATAGCGGACTCAAGAACATACCAGCTGCGCCCCACAAGTCGTGCAGGCACACGACCTTCTCGACAGAGCTGACCGATGTAATCCTTTGCATATCCGGTCATCTTTGCGGCTTGTTTTGACGATACGTATCGTTTCTCTTCTATAAGAATCTCATCCATGCTTGTAGTATACCCATATCTCGGCTTGTGGAGAAGAGTTGTACACAGTGTCTCTGATTTCAACTCCGAGATAACAAAAGGCCGGGTATCACCCGGGCCTGGAGATTTTTTATGGCTACGCGAGCTCCTGAACGATAATCTCTTTGAGAAGAGCCGGATTGCCGGCACCTTTGGTGGCCTTCATGCTCTTGCCGATGAGGTACTGGAGAGAGGCTTCCTTCCCTGCCCGGTACTCCCCGACAGCTTTTGCCTCCTCGGTAAGTACCACTTTGACCGCCTCTTTGAGGACACTTGTGTCGTGCACCTGCATGAGCCCCTGCTCTTTTGCGATGACTTCAGGGTCTCCACCGTGCTCGACCAGAATGAGTAGTGTGTCTTTCGCTCCGCGCGAAGAGAGCTCGCCTGCACTTGCGAGACGAATGAGTTTTGCAAATGATTTCGGATCGAGCGATGTATAGTCTTCTGTTCCTTTCTTCGCGTAGATGCCGGCAAGATCCGACACGACATAGTTTGCGGCGAGTGCGATGAGTTCTTTTGTTCCGTCGAGTGCAGTTGTCATCGCATCAAAAAAGTTCGCGCGTTCGAGCGTCGCGCAAAGATACGCGGCATCATTTTCTTTAAGCGCATATTTTTCCGCATATCGCGCACGACGCTCCCATGGAAGTTCCGGCAGTGACGCGCGTATCCTAGACGCCGAGAACTCTGGAATCTCCGAGAGAAAAAGTTTCGGGAGGTCTGGCTCTGGGAAATACCGGTAGTCTGCACTACCCTCTTTAAGCCTTTGATGGAAGGTCTCCTGCTTCGTCTCGTTCCACCCGCGAGTCGCCTGCACCACCTTCTCCCCGCTCTTGATAAGAGCCGTCTGTCGCGCCACCTCAAAGGCGATAGCGCGTTCGACCGAACGGAATGAGTTTATGTTTTTCACCTCTACCTTCGTACCAAAAACACCCTCGACGTTCGATACGGAAATGTTCGCTTCGATACGCATCTCCCCTTTCTCAAGATTCGCCTCGCCTGCACCGAGGGTACGCAGGAGGAGTTGGAGTTCGCGCGCGAACTTCCCTGCGGTCTCAGCATCATGAATGACCGGCTCCGTCACAAGCTCCATAAGCGGCATACCTGCACGATTGAAGTCGACGAGACTCTTCCCGCCTGTGTGTGATGAGCGTGCGGTATCTTCTTCGAGATGCACGCGTGTGATGGCGACGCCAGCGAGCTCTCCGCCCATGACGATAGGGTGCTCGTACTGACTGATCTGATATCCCTTCGGGATGTCCGGATAAAAATAACTTTTGCGATCGAACTCGGTGAAGTCCGCAATCGTCCCGCCTATCGCGTGACCGATGCGAAGCATGTGCGCGACTGCCGCATGATTGATGACCGGAAGGGTTCCTGGGTGTGCCATGCAGACCGGACACACATTCACGTTTGGTCGCGTCTCATCCGGGTCATTTGCAGAACCGCAGAACATCTTGGTCTTGGTGTTCAGTTCAGCGTGAATCTCGAGTCCTATGGTCGGGCGATACTCCATGTATAGCTCTAGGATATAGCAAATACGAGCGGCTGGGTAGTGCCCCTCGCTCTACCTCGTTAGGCCTTATCGCTCTCGGCAAAGATAGCCGTAAGCCGATCAGCAAACGCTTTGAGGGCATCGTCGTCTGCAATAGAGACCGAGAGCACTTCCCTGCCGGTCTCTTTGGCGAGAAGAGCCATCTTGGTTTCAGCCTCTTCAGGAGAGACAAGGTCCGTTTTGGAGAGGACAACTATCTCACGCTTCTCTCCTAGGCCATGGCCGAAAGTCTCTGTCTCGGTATGCACTTCCCTATAGGC
The DNA here is from genome assembly GCA_049286905.1 of Minisyncoccia bacterium. Taxonomy (GTDB): domain Bacteria; phylum Patescibacteriota; class Minisyncoccia; order Phycocordibacterales; family Phycocordibacteraceae; genus C7867-001. Next base: position 6,965 of record JBAQEU010000021.1, on the reverse strand, counting down.
CGCGACAGGGTCTTCTTGGCTAGCCGAGACGAGATGTAGCAATATGCCTGTACGTTCAACGTGCTTGAGAAATTTTATTCCGAGACCGCGTCCTGACGAGGCACCTTCGATAAGCCCAGGGATGTCAGCAAGAATACGTCCATAGAACTCGCCGAGGTTCGGCCCGAGTGTGGTAAACGGGTAGTCGCCCACCTTCGACTTCGCTCGCGTGAGCGAGTTGAGGAGCGACGACTTCCCCGCATTCGGGAGGCCGATGAGCCCTGCATCGGCAATAATCTTGAGCGTAAAGATGATATCCCCACCCTGGCTCTTCTTGCCGGCCGTCTGTTCGAACGGGTTCTGGTTGGTTGAGCTCTTGAAGCGCGCATTGCCGAGACCTCCCTTGCCGCCACGGAATAGAACAATCCTCTCGTCCTCTTTCGTAATCTCATAGTCTTCACTGGTCTCGACGAGGTGTGCCACGGTACCCACAGGGACTTTCAAAAGCATGTCTTCGCCGTTTGCACCGTGCTTCAACTCTCCCTTACCGGCCTCGCCGTTCTCTGCATGAAATTTTTTCTCGTAGCGATAATTCGCGAGCGCCGCGAGATCGCGCACTCCGACGAGCACGACATCACCGCCGCGACCGCCGTCACCACCGGCAGGGCCGCCGCGTGCGGACTCTTTGGTACGCAACCACCGGATGACGCCATCGCCACCTTTCCCGGACTCTGCATATATTCTCGCTTCATCGACAAATGCCATATATTCACCCATTCTACACTAGAAAACAAAAATAGCCAAACCGCAAGAATGCGCTCGAGCACCGAACCGATACTGGTCTAGTCTTGGCTTATGATTTCCCAGCCTTCCTCAAGCAAAGGTTCGGCCTTTTTAAACTTGAGCGTCTGTGTCTGATCGCCTTTTTTGAGCGTCACGAAGTCATTGCGACCGTATGTAGAGGCAGATACGATTGGTGTCGAGCCGGCTCCCTCCTCTTTCCCAGCGGCGACAAGGGCGGCACGGGTCTTCTCCTCTTCTGCGCGTATCCGTGCATCGTCCTGATTCTGAAGACGCGGGAGAGCCTCGATGAATGCGGACTGGATGTCACGCTCAAGCTGGCGGAAACGCCCGAGTCCTTCCCGACGATATTCGATGAGCGGGTCGCGCTGTCCGTACGCGCGGAGCGATACTGAACGGCGCAGATAGTCCATGGTCTCGAGGTGCTCAAGCCAGAACATGTCGACGACCTGCAAAAGGAGCCGACGCATGAGCGGAATGAACGCATCGCCGAGCTCAATCTTCTTCGCTTCATACGCGGAGAGAGCCTTCTCATCGTGCTCAACAAGCGCCCGAATGAGCGTTTCAATCTCGGTATCGCTCCCCTGGAGCGCGGCACGTCTGCGTGCGTAAATAGCCAAGCGCTGGGTGTTCATCACGTCGTCATACGCGAGCACCTGCTTGCGTGCGTCGAAGTTGAACCCCTCAATGCGACTCTGTGCTGTCTCAAGCGATTTGGTGATCATACTGCTTTCGATAGGCTCGTCCTCGGGGATGCCGAATCGACCCATCACGTTCTTCAGAGTCTCAGCGGCAAAGACGCGCATGAGCTTGTCTTCAAGCGACACGTAGAAGCGCGTATCTCCCGGATCACCCTGGCGACCGGAGCGGCCGCGAAGCTGGTCGTCGATGCGGCGTGCGTCGTGCCGCTCGGTGCCAATGACGAAGAGACCGCCCCGTTCAAGAACTGCGGCGCGTTCTTCGGCAGTCGCAAGTGCACCACCGAGCTTAATGTCGACACCGCGACCCGCGAGGTTCGTCGCAACGGTCACGCGGCCCTCCTGCCCCGCCCCGGCGATGATCTCTCCTTCACGTTCGTGATTCTTCGCATTCAACACCTCGTGCGGCACGCCTTCTTTGGTAAGGAACGTGCTCACAATCTCGTTGTCCTCGATAGAGACCGTACCTACAAGCACCGGCTGACCTTTTGTATAACGTTCTTTCACTGCTCGTGCGACGGCGCGATACTTGCCGGCGGCAGTCTGATAAATAAGGTCGTTATGGTCCTCGCGAGCAACCGGCTTATTCGTCGGCACCACGACCACTTCGAGCCCGTACACGGTATAAAACTCCTCTTCTGAAGAGAGTGCCGTACCGGTCATCCCGGCAAGGCGATCATACATACGGAAGAGGTTCTGGAATGTAACGGTCGCATAGGTGCGGGTCTCTTCTTTGACCATGACGCCCTCCTTCGCCTCGATAGCCTGATGCAGGCCCTCTGACCAGCGACGGCCAGGCTGGAGACGACCGGTGAATTCGTCGACGATGACAACTTCGCCGTCGCGCACTATATATTCCTTGTCCTTATGGAAAAGCGCCTGAGCACGCACTGCCGTCTCTAGGTGGTGCGCGTATTTCATCCCACCTTCGGCGTACAAGTTCTCAATCCCGAGTGCGGCTTCGGCTGAGCGAATACCCTCTTCAGTAATCTGGATGGCTTTCTGCTTCTCATCTATCGTGTAGTCGGCGCCCTCGTGCATGGTCGCAACGATGATAGCGAAACGCTCATAGAGCTTCTGCGAGTCACCGGCCGGACCGCTGATGATGAGCGGCGTGCGTGCTTCGTCTATCAAGATAGAGTCGACTTCGTCGATAATCGCGTAGTGGTGACCTCTCTGCATGATCTGCGAAGCATCATAGGCGGTATTATCGCGCAGGTAATCAAAACCGAGCTCATTGTTCGTGATGTAGGTAATGTCGGCCGCATACGCTTCTTTCTTCGTGACAGGACGGAGGTAGTCGTAGAACACTCGGAACGAGCCTTCGATATCGCGCTCGGCGTCTTCTTCTTTTGCGACATGCGAAGCATCGTAGCGATACGCACCAGTGCTCGTCACGACACCGACCGTAAAGCCGAGGAAGTCATATACCTGTCCCATCCACGACGTATCGCGTCGGGCGAGATAATCGTTCACCGTCACGATATGCACGCCCTTGCCGGCAAACGCATGGAATGATGCTGGGAGCGTCGCGACGAGCGTCTTCCCTTCGCCGGTGCGCATCTCAGAAATCTTGCCTTCAAGGAGCGCCAGGCCGCCGATGAGTTGCACGTCGAAATGAGGTTCGCTCCGCATGCGGCGCGCCGCCTCGCGCACAAGGGCGAACACGAGTGGGATGTCTGATTTCTCTGCTCCGCCCACAGACGTAGCGCGTGCGCGAAGCGCTTCAGCGCGAGCGCGGATCGCTTCGTCGGACAGTGATGAAAGCTCGTGCGTCAGCGCGTTTGTCGCGGTCACGACCGGCGTAGCGGCCTTCAGGAAGGTCGCGGATTGGTTCTTCGAGAAAAATGACGAGAGGTTGAACATGACACTGCACTATACCACGAGGCGTGTCCTCGGTCGAAAAAAGAAAAATCCCGCTCCAAGCGAGATTCTTCTTTTTCAAATCTGCCGAAGCAGATAGGAACTATGCGCGCTTCTTAGCAGCTTTGCGCTTCTTAGCAACTTTCTTCGTTGCCTTCTTTGCGGTCTTCTTTACTGTCTTTCGTTTCTTTGCGGCCATGTTGATCGTAAATTAGAAATGGTGGCTGGTAAGTCGACCCGCCTGTGCGCGAAAATAAATTTTCATGCACAAACGTTTCTACAAGATATTATTGCGCGTAAAAAACTTTTTGTGTGCGAAAAAATATTTATGTGTGGATAACTTTCGTGAAAATATTTTTTGTAAAAAATATTTTCACGAAAGGTATCTCATCGCATACCGAATGTTTCTACTTCGCGTTCAATGACGATGCCGGTTTCAGCGAACACGCGCTCGCTCACATACATCGCAAACGCATCCACCTCTGCTCCTGTCGCGCCGTCGCGAGCAACCATGACGAGCGGCTGTTTCTCGTAGAGGCGCACATTTCCGCTCGCATAACCCTTGAGCGAAAGCGCATGATCGAGAAGCCACGCGAGCGATACTTTCGCCGTACCGTCTTTCTGCGGGAACACCGGCAAACCAGGGAAACGCTGTGCGAGTTCGAGCGCTTGTTCGTTCGGAATAATGGGGTTCTTGAAGAACGAACCCGCCGTCCCCTCTTCGAGGAGCGAAGGAAACTTCGCCGCGCGAATGACGCGCACTTCCCGGACGACATCAACAAGCGTCGCGAGAAACGTTCCCTCTGCCTGGACACGCGCGAGGTCGGCGTACGCGGTATTCAACTGCCCTTTCTTCGCAAGACGAAGCGCCACACGCACAATGATGAGCGTGCGATGCTCTTTGAAAAGACTCGTCCGATAGGCGAAGGCCGCTTCACGTGCATCAACCCGTCGCGCATCACCGGTCTTGCTATCGACGACATCGGCATAGGCGAACACGCTTGAGAGTTCAACGCCATACGCACCGATGTTCTGCACCGCCGCGCCGCCGAGCGTCCCCGGAATGCCGGCGAGGTTCTCGATACCGAAGACGCCACGCAGGGCGACGGCATCCACTACCTCTTCCCAAGGCGTCCCCGCTCCACCGACGAGGAGTTCACTGTCGCCAGCATCTTCAAACAAGAGACCATCAACACATACGCGCAGAACGACTCCCTCGACGCCAGCATCCGGCACGAGCACATTGCTTCCGGCGCCGAGCGCATACAACGGAAGACCGCGATCGCGTGCAAGCGCAATCGCGGCCTGAATATCTTCTTCAGAATGAGCCTCTACGAATACTCGAGCGGGACCGCCGATACGGAAGGTAGTGAAGGGAGCGAGCGAGATGTGCTCTTGTATGTTCATTGGCTGACTGCCCCTCCCCGTATCTGAGCGATTGCCGCTTCGCCGGAGGCGGCCGCTTCCGGGTGGAGTGCGACAACTTGGTTAATCGTTTTTATCGCATTCGCGGAATCACCGGCGGCGTAATACGCGGCGGCAAGCCCGAACCAGGTCTGAATACCCGCATCAGGAGCGCTCGCTCGAATCTTCCAGATAGTGAGAAGGCTCTGCCAGTCCTTGGTGCGGTAATACGCGACGGCGAGGATGTCGCTGTCTATCGTCGCCGTGCCATACACATCGGTAAGTATCTTATTCGCAGTCGCCTTGTCGCCGATAGCAATATATCCGGCGGCGACATAGGTGGAGAGATGCGTAAACTGTGGTGCGAGCGCATACGCGGTCTTAAAATCCTCAAGCGCTCCCTTCGCATTCCCTTGTTGCCACTCGACCGAGCCGGCTTCGAGCCATGCCTGTACTTTCTTCGGGGAGAGTTCAAGTGCCGTTCGAATCGACTTGAGTGCGCTCACCAGGTCGCCTCCTGCTCGATACGCATAGGCAAGCTCAAGATGTCCGCGGGCATCAAGCGGATATGCGTCGACCTGTTTCTGCATCTCGCGTGCGGCAGACACAACCACTTTCTGTTTTATGTCAGTCGAGTTCGACGTATCTTGCGCGACTGACGCGGCGAAACTCACGAACTGCTCACGTATCTCCTGAGCGGCGAACGCTGGATGAGAAGAGAGGTCTTCAAATACAACCAGGTTCTCCCCTGCGCCCCCAGCCGACGGGGAGATTGCCGTAATGAGCCTGGACGCAACCTGCATACCCGGCACATTCACTGCCCAGATGAGTGCAAGCGCGGCGACCGCAGCAATCGGGAGCGCGTACGTCATACTGTCCTCTTCAGAGAGAACCGGGGCGTCTTCCACTTTCTTGCAGGGTTTCCCCACCTGCGAGTCGATGAGTGCGAGAATCGCAAAGAAATAAATATAGGAATACAAATTGTCGAAGACGAAGAGGTTGTGCACTGCATAGCCAGCGAGCACTGCGGTGAGTGCGATACGTTCCGGACGCGAGAGCTCTGAACTGCGCCACAAGAGGACGACTGCCGAAACGAAGAGCGAGACATAGAGCAGGAACGCCGGAATGCCGCCCGCGGTGAGCCAGTCTATAAACGCGTTGTGCGCACGATCGAACCACTGTTCCTGATTAAAGAGTGATGGCTTGTAGTAGGTGTTGAATATGTAATTGAATCCCTCCTGTCCCCACCCGACTATCGGACGGGCCTGCACACCTTCGAGGGCCATGCTCCAGAGCGTGAAGCGCGTGCCGCCGTCTTTCACTGAGATTGTCGCGATGCGCTGGAGGACATGATTCTCTTGGACGAAAGATGAGTTCCGCGCGAGGTAGAAGCTTCCGACAAGAAGCAGGACACACGTGAGCGCAACACCTGCCCAGAGACGAGCGCGCTTCCCTGCGGTGAGCAGAGTGAGTCCTGCCGCAAGAGCGAGTCCGAAAACGAGCGCAAGTATGGTACCGCGCGTCTCGGTATAGAAGATGAGCACTCCTTCAACCGCGGCGAGCCCGATGAGCGACCAGGTGAGCCACGAGTATTTCTCAGTGAGCGCGAGCCAGAGCGCAATGAACGTATTGAAGAGGAAGTAGATGGCGAGATATGCCGAGTTGCCTAGCGTTGAGTCGATACGCGTCGAACCCTGATGTATCGTAGACGCTCCTGCAAGCTGAGAGAGCGCGTAGAAGGAGACGATGAGCGCGACGCCAAGCGACGTCAGGAACCAGGCACGCCACTTCTTCTCGACACGGAGCACTACACCAGCGACAAAGAAGAACCCGAGGAGATGCACGAGCAGTACCCACCCTTCCATGCGCTCGAAGTTGCTCCAGAAGGCTTTCAGAGCATTCACCGCGAAGAGGTCAGCGACGAACATCCACACGACAAACGCGATTACCACGACACCAATCCACGAGAAGCGCGGACGATACTCCCTATCAGCGAAGGCGAGCACCGCCCACGCACACACTGCAATCTCGATGAGAATCCTGAAATAGAATGCTTTGCCGGTGATGAACGGGAAGAAGAACGGATTCGCAACGATGAGCGGCGTGAGCGGGATGAGGAAGAGGGCCGCGAGCGCCACCAGTCGAGCGATTGTCTTTGCTGTGTTTTCGGATTTCATAATGGGGCAACTATACCACACGGAAAAGCGCGAAATGCCCGGC
>JBAQEU010000020.1:0-19861 GCA_049286905.1 Minisyncoccia bacterium | reverse complement strand
GACTGGCGCTGGCCGCTTGGCCGAGTCTTACGTCTAGATTTGCTTTGCCTGCACGCTATCTCTGCTCGTGCTTGGCCAGGTCTTATTGTCTGCATTCGCTATGCTCTTTCACGACCTCCTATTTCTTCTCGTGTTTTTCCGGGTCGAGTTCCCACCAGAAAGTTTTACTGAAGTTTTTTGCCTGACTGCAGATACTTTTTAAATAATAGAGATCAGCAGTCGGAATCTTCTCAAGCACAACGCCCATATGCGCCATGGTCATGGGCGCTAGCCCGTCATGGGCGCGAGCGTGGTTCAGGTGGCGGAGAAAGAAGCGCATCATCTCGCCGCGCTCGGTGAGGCGCTTTCTTCCTTTGGGTGCCGCCGCCGCTCGCTTCTCGTATTCGGGCATCATCTCGCTGAGGGATTTCATAGGGTAAGTATAGCGCGCCTTGATTTAAGTGTTGATTCGTGATTTAATAAAGTCAGCTGATGAACTGGCATCTGTCATGTTCAGGACAGCTCTTTCTAGAAGGAGATTGTTATGACGCTCGAAAAGGGTGTTACCGACGATCAACTCGGCAGGTTTCATCGCCGCTTCAGGGCGATTGAAGACCGACTTGGTAAATCCTTGCCGTATGGCGAGACGATGGACGCACTGCAGCACCTGCACGACGGGACGCTACGCCTTGGTCGCAACACTGCCGAAGATTTACAGCAACTGCTCGAACGTCCTGTCGGCGCGAAGAACGTATTAAGGTTTTTGCGCGATACGGCAGTCCCGGAGTTCGACAGGAAGTTCTCGGCCGACTGCTTTCAGAACAAGAAGCGGTATCCTTACAAGGCTGACTACGGCAGTGTCAGGGATTGCGTTTCAGTGCCTGACATCGTGCAGGGACAGTGCGCGGGAATAGTTCGCGTATTCAAAATGAGCGGCATGGCGAATCATATGATGCTTGCGGCTGAATTGCTCAAGGTATCCGATGAGACTCCGGCATCTTGGCTCCAGCAACTCTTGATTAAGCGTGGCTACACGCTGACGCTCCCTTCCATCGAAGGGGTCATTGACCTCCAGATGCAGGGAATTGATGTGGGGCTTACTCACCCTCCTCGCGGTCCTTGCTCTTATCCGAGTAATCTCGCCTTTGTTGAAGTACAGCCTGGCATTGTCGAGATGATCTATTTTAAGCGTAAGAAGCCGAGACAATGGACAGTTTCTCGTTATCCTTTTCGGGATTCGGGTCAAACCCAGGTAGACGATACTCGTCTCATCGTCCGAATCTGATTCGGTTTCTTGTACCTCAAGCCATGCATGCGTGCATGGCTTGTTCTTTTTAATTTGCTTCGATAGAGGCGCCGAGTTTCTGGAGACGGTTGACAATGTCTTCGTAGCCGCGGTTGATTGAGTAAACGTTGCGGAGGGTCGAGCGGCCTTTCGCACCGAGCATCGCGACAAGGATGATAGTCGCAGGGCGGAGAGCTGGCGGGCAGACGACTTCAGTGGCTTTGAGCCGGGTCGGACCCTCGATTGAGATGCGGTGCGGGTCGTGGAGGCTTGTCGAAGCGCCAAGTCGGTCGAGCTCGGTGTAGTAGATAGCGCGCTTCTCGTACACCCAGTCATGGATGAGCGTCGTGCCTTTGGCCTGCGTCGCGATGACTGCGAAGAAGGGAAGGTTGTCGATATTAAGACCTGGGTATGGGCGCGGGTGAATCTTCTCGGGGACGGCAGTGAGTTCTGACGGCTCTATGGAAATGTCGACGAGCTTCGTGATGCCGTTTTCAGAAACGCGTTTGTTCGAAAGGGAGAACTTGAGTCCCATCTTTTCGAGAATGAGGAGCTCGACTTCGAGGAACTCGATCGGTGCGGACGCAATCGTGATGGCAGAGCCAGTCACGATTGCGGCCGAAATGAAGAACATCGCGTCGGTCGGATCCTCAGCGACGGTGTAGGAAATATCTTTTTTGATGTCTGCAATGCCGTGTACTGTGAGTGTCGTCGTGCCGATGCCGTCGACAGCGACACCGAGCTTCTTGAGAAATCCGCACACCTCCTGCACTTGGTAATTTGCCGAAGCGTATTTGATGATCGAAGTTCCCGGGATGCCTGCCGCCGCGAAAAGCGCGTTGATAGTGGCAGTGTCGCCGGACTCATACAAAATGACCTCGGCAGGTGTGAGGGCGGTGTGGGTGATGTGATAGTCCTCGGAGCTGGTGTCGATGCTCACGCCGAATTTCTCGAGCGCCATCAGGTGCGGGCGCACGGTGCGGCTCCCGAGCGTACAGCCGCCCGACTGCGGGAGCTCAAACTCTTTCATCGAGTGAATGAGCGGGCCAATGAACATGAGAATACTGCGCGTCTTCATCGCGGCTACGCGATCAATCGTATCGAGCGAAATCTTCTCGGGCGGAGTGATGACGACATCGGCACCCTGCCACTCGACTGAGACTCCTATAGAGCGGAGTACTTCGATGAGGCGGTTCACTTCTTCTATTTTCGGCACGTGCTCGAGCGTTGTCGTGCCGCGATTGAGGAGGGACGCGGCGAGGAGAGCAACTGCACCGTTTTTCGACCGACTCGTCTCGACCGTCCCGCTGAGCTTGTTTCCGCCCTCGATAATGAAGTTCATTTCTCCTTGCATGACAGGTAGTGTACCATTATGACCGATGTCTTTCTTTTCCCCAAAACTGGGTATTGACCTCGGGACAACAAATGTCCTCGTTTTTGTTCCGAGCAAGGGCGTCGTTATCAACGAGCCGTCGGTCGTCGCCGTGAGCAGAGAGCGCACCAAGCTCGGCGGGAAGAACAAGATTCTCGCTATTGGCATTGAAGCGAAGAAAATGATAGGCCGCACGCCTGACGACATCATCGCGTATCGTCCGATGAAGGACGGCGTCATCGCGGACTATCGTGTGACCGAAGCGATGCTCCGTTATTTCATGCGCAAAGCGCTCGGGTGGAATCCATTTCGACCAACGGTGCTCGTATCGGTTCCGGCGGGAGTGACCTCGACCGAGAAGCGCGCAGTGATTGAAGCGGCGATGAAAGCCGGAGCGAAAAGCGCCTACGTCGTGAAGGAACCGATTCTCGCCGCTATCGGCGCGGGTATCCCGATTCACGAGCCGATGGGGCGCATGGTCGCCGACATCGGTGGCGGGACGATTGATGTGGCGGTGATTTCGCTCGGCGGCATCGTCGCGTCGACGTCAGTGAAGTGTGCGGGGAATCGTCTTGACCGCGCTATCGTGGACCACGTGAAGAAGCACTACAACCTCTCTATCGGCGACAAGACCGCTGAAGACGTGAAGATTCGTATCGGTGCGGCAGTGCCAATGAACGAAGAGCTCACGATGCCGGTGAAGGGAAGTGATATGGTGTCGGGACTCCCGCGCACGGTCGACATCTCGACCAACGACATCGTGCAGGCGATGTCCCGCGAACTCCGCGAGATGTCGCAGGCGATACGCAAGGTACTTCAGGATACGCCGCCCGAACTCGCCGCCGACATCATCGACAACGGCATCATTCTCACGGGCGGTTCCTCTCAGCTCCGGCAGATGCCCGAGCTTGTGTACCGCCGCACGGGTGTGGTCGCAAAGCTCGCGACCGATCCGTACTACTGTGTCGCGCGCGGCACCGGCATAGCGCTAAAGCATTTGAACACGTATCAGAAAAGCATCCTCGCGAAGCAGTAGTTTATATGGAAATGAAAAAGGGAAGCCGAAGCTTCCCTTTAAGTCGTTTTCGCCGCAGGAAAAGTTTTTCCGTATAACCCAATTCGTGCCTTCTGTGACACTGAATCGGTCAGGGGGTATGGTGAGCCCCATCAACAGATCTGCCTCTCGACTGGTACCTGCCGCCTTTTGCTCGGTAAGGCGCACCGCTATGTAGTTGTTTAACGACTCATAACTCTCTCCTTCTTGAAGTTTGGTCTGCAAGTATCTTAGCACAGTGCAAATGTTTGTCAATAGTCAGTCGAGGCAAGGGCATACAAGCTATAATCAACCTATGAAGCACCACGCGTTTGTCATAGAGGCAGAAGCCGAGGAGGGCATAGCGGTTGCGCAGGCGTGGGTGGAGAAGGAGTTGGGGATGACGGTGCAAGGGAATCCCGACATCAATGTGTTGCGATTCGGGCTGTTCTCGGTGGCGGATGCACGTCGAGTTTCTGAACTCGCCGCGGGGGTGGCATTTGCGGGCGAGTCAAAGGTACTCATTATCGCGGCGAGCCGCGCGTACCACGAAGCGCAGAACGCGCTTCTGAAAGTATTTGAGGAGCCCCCGAAGGGTACGTACCTATTCCTCATCATGCCGTCCTTGGGTGGTCTGCTCCCGACTTTGCGTTCGCGGGTGGTCGAGCTTGAGTCGAAGTATGAACATCGTACGTCCCTAATTCCGGAGATTGCGAAGGAGTTCTTAAAGGGAGGGAAGGAGGAGCGGAGTGCGATTGTGAAGCGTCTCACGAGCGGGAAAGATGACGAGAAGAAACGCGAACTGCGCGACGAGGCGATTGCAATCGTAAACGGTATCGAGGTAATTGCGTATGCGAATCTCAAGCGTGGCGGTCCGACCGCCACGCTACTTTCTGATATTGCGACCTTGCGCGCCCATCTCTACGACCGCAGTGCTCCGGTCAAAATGATTCTCGAACATCTCGCCCTCGTTATTCCAAAAGATTTGGTATGATACAGAACATATGGCATACGACTTTTCAAAACTGAAGACAAGCATTACTGAAACCGAAGAGTGGCTCTCGCGCGAGCTCTCGGGTGTGCGCACTGGCCGCGCGACACCCACGCTCCTCGACGGTGTGAAGCCCGAGGCGTATGGTTCTCGCACACCGATTAAAGAACTCGCGAATATTTCGGTCGAAGACGCGCGCACGCTCCGTATCATCCCGTGGGACAAGGAACTCTTGAAGGTCATCGAGAAGGGCATTACCGATGCCGATCTCGGGGTCGGCGTCTCGACTGACGACCAGGGTCTGCGCGTCTCGTTCCCCGAGCTCACGAGCGAGCGGCGCACACAGCTCTCCAAGATTGCCGGCGATAAGACCGAGCAAGCGAAAGTGACGATGCGCGGTCATCGCACAGATGCTATGAAGGCGCTTGATTCTGCTGAGAAAGAGGGTGGTATGGGGAAGGATGAAGTCGCACGGCTCAAGGCCGAAGTGCAGAAGCTGATTGACGCGGGCAACGATGCACTCGCAAAGCATCTCGAGAAGAAAGAGACGGAGATTTCCCAATAACTCCAGATGAGTCCCGTTAGAAATCACGGACACATAACGTATATGATAAAAACAAGCTCACTTATTAAAACTAATCGGATAGGATGCGGCGTATTAAATACGTTCGTGTCCTATTTCTAACGGGATGAGCGCATTCATTTTCATCCTTGTTCTCGTTGCACTCATCGTGGTGCATGAGCTCGGGCATTTCATCGCCGCGAAGCTCTCGGGCATGCGCGTCGATGAATTCGGGCTCGGCTATCCGCCGCGCGCGCTCACTATCGCGAAAGTCGGCGAGACTGCATATACGCTGAACTGGTTGCCGTTCGGCGGGTTCGTGAAGATATTTGGCGAGGACGGAGGTGCTGGCTCACGGGCATTCACGACGCGCCCGCGCATTCTCCAAGCAATCGTGCTTGTCGCAGGTATCGCGATGAACATGTTCTTCGCCTATGTGCTCATCGTCGGCGCGCTCGTTACCGGGACACCTCGTGCTCTCTCGCAGGACGACCTTGCTGTAGCACAGGACGTACAGCTTGCGGTGGCGAATGTACTTCCCGGTTCGCCTGCCGCCGAAGCGGGGCTTCTCCCTGGTGATTCGATTATTGCGGCGGAAGATGGGATGGGGAAGTGGAGTTCTACCGACCCGAAGAGCTTCTCGGCGTTTGTCGCCGCGAGCGATGGCGACGAGATCGCTCTTGAGGTGAAGCGAAACGGGAAGACACAGACTCTCTTCGCGACACCAGCGACCGGCGTCGCGACGTCTGACCCGAAACGCTTTGCGCTCGGCGTTGAAGTAGCGACTATCGGCGTCGTCCAGCTTCCGTTCGGCAAAGCACTCTCTGAGGGAGCATCGCTCACCTGGGGGGTTACCGTGCTCACTGCAGAAGGGCTCTGGCATTTCTTCTACGGCGTCTTCACGTTCTCGGCAGACCTCTCGCAGGTCGCCGGGCCTATCGGCATCGCGGGTGCGGTCGGTAGTGCTTCTGCACAGGGCATGGGCGATTTGCTCTCTATTATGGCAATCATTTCAATCAATCTTGCGCTCATCAATCTCATTCCGGTACCGGCGCTCGACGGCGGGAGACTCCTTTTTGTGATAATCGAAAGCATCACTCGCCGCCCGATAAAGCCGCGAGTCGCACAGACGGTGAATGCCATTGGCTTCCTTTTGCTCGTTCTTCTCATGGTGGTGGTCACCGCCCACGACATATTCAAAATCCTCGGGTAAGACCTCCAATGAGGGGGTATTGACTTTATATACATAGTATAGTATTATAAAACCGGTTTGTTGTTTGAAACCGAGGTCCGACATTCGGGATGAATCGTCGGAAATCCAATAGAGAAGGCGGGATGCTTTCTCACCAATAGGAGCAACACCATGTCAAAACATCAGGTACGGGCAGTCTTCGAGCAGTTTCATTGGCTTTCCAAGGAATTCCCTGGCTTGAAAAAGAAAAATCACGCGACTGTTTCGCGTGCAGATATCAACACCCTTGAAATCTCGGCCGGGGATACCGGCAATGGTCCAGAGTTTGGAGACTTCGACGGATTCGTCAGAATCTTTCTTTGTGACCAGGACGGTGCTTGTAACGCGACTGTGCACAGAAAAGGATGGTATGGTCATGTCCGAGATTGGTTTTCCCCCAAGAAAGTCATAGAGGTGCTGAAAGCACTTGATGCCGATTGGGAGGTCGAACGAATTAGGTACATCTTGGTAGTGACCACCTACCAGTTCGACATGATTCTCGCACCGAAGAACTCTTCAATGAAGGACCTTTTGCGGGAGCGGGAGGCGATGGAAGAAGCCTCCTATCGAAAGGAGCAAGAGAAAGCAGCGAGAGCTTCCAACTCGTAACCTCGGTATCATTTTAGTCGGCTTGCGCTCGCGCAAGCCGATTTTTGTTTTTCAGGTTTTATAGGATTGCCCATGTGGCGCTTTTGTTCCAAAAGGGATGTGGGCGTATACTGTCCCCATGAGACAATCCCAGCTCTTCACGAAGACCCGCAAACTCGCCCCTGCCGACGAAGTTTCCAAGAATGCACAACTGCTTGTGCGTGCGGGCTTCGTGCACAAAGAGATGGCGGGTGTCTACTCCTACCTGCCGCTCGGTTTGCGGACGCTCAATAATATCGTTCAGATTATCCGCGAAGAGATGAACGCCATCGGCGGGCAAGAGCTCGTGATGAGCACCCTGCAGGACAAGGAGCTCTGGAGCCGTACTGACCGCTGGGACGATGACAAGGTAGATAACTGGTTCAAGACCACCTTCAAGAGCGGCGGCGAGACGGGGCTCAGCATCACGCACGAAGAGCCGCTCACGCGCATCATGACCTCGCACATATCTTCCTACCGCGATCTACCAGTGTACGCGTATCAGTTCCAGAACAAGTTCCGCAACGAGATGCGCGCGAAGAGTGGTGTCATGCGCGGCAAGGAGTTTATGATGAAAGACCTCTACTCGTTCTCGAAAGATGAGGCTGAGCACAAAGAGTTTTATGACAAAGCGCGCGAAGCATACAAGAGGGTGTTTGCACGTTTTGGTATCGGCGACCGTACGTACGTGACATTCGCCTCAGGCGGCATCTTCAGCGAATTCTCCGAGGAGTTCCAGACGGTCTCTGATGCTGGCGAGGACTTGATCTACATAGAAGAAGAAAAGGGGATTGCGCTCAATAAGGAAGTGCTCACCGACGAGGTGCTCGTCAAACTCGGCCTCGACCGCGCAAAGCTCGTCGAACGGAAGGCAATTGAGGTAGGCAACACTTTCAGTCTAGGTACGCGTTTCTCAGAGCCGCTCGGTCTCTCCTATACCGACGAAGCAGGCGAGAAGAAGCCGGTGGTGATGGGTTGCTACGGTATTGGCCCGACGCGGCTCATGGGCGTACTCGTCGAGACGCTTGCCGACGACAAAGGCATGGTGTGGCCGGAGGCAGTGGCGCCGTTCAAGTACCACCTCGTATCACTCGGGAAAGAGGGTGACGAGATTTCACAGACTGCCGACGCGCTCTATGCCGACCTCGTGAAGGCGGGAGCCGCTGTGCTCTACGACGACCGCGACGCGCGTGCGGGCGAGAAATTCGCCGACAGCGATCTCCTCGGTATGCCGATTCGTATCGTGGTGGGGAAGGATGCGGTTGCGACAGGGCAGTTTGAAGTCGTGCACCGTGCGACCGGTGTGGTAGAGAAGAAGTCGCGAGAAGACATTCTCGCCGTGTAAATATGGCTCGGTTCTCAAAAAGCCTTCTCTTCAGCAACGACATTGCGATTGACCTCGGTACGGCAAATACGCTCGTGTACGTGCGCGGGAAAGGCATCGTCATCAACGAGCCATCGGTCGTCGCCGTGAACGACAAGACGCATCAGGTCGTCGCGGTAGGGAAGGAAGCGAAGACGATGCTCGGCAAGACTCCTGCGCACATCCGCGTCGTGCGGCCGCTTGAGCACGGCGTCATCTCAGATTTCGAAGTGACCGAAGAGCTCCTGACGTACCTCATCAACAAAGCACAGAACGGTCGTGTGAAGCTCTTCGGACCGCGGGTCGTGATTGGCGTGCCGACCGGTGTGACAAACGTGCAGAGCCGTGCGGTGCGCGACGCAGCTCGGAATGCCGGTGCGCGCGAGGCGATCATCCTCGAAGAGCCGGTAGCGGGAGCTATCGGCGCGAAACTGCCGGTGCACGAAGCGGTCGGGACGATGGTGCTCGACATCGGCGGCGGCACGACCGACATCGCCGTCATCGCTCTGCGCGGGGTCGTCGCGTCGAAAAGCTCGCATGTCGCCGGGGATCGCTTCAATGAGAACATCATCGACTACGTGCGAAGCGAGTTCAAGCTCGGCATCGGCGAGCGCACGGCCGAAGATGTAAAGATAAGCATCGGCTCGGTCATACCGCTTTCCGAGGCACTTTCTCGGAATGTGCGCGGACGTGACTTCGCGACCGGACTTCCGCGCGAGATAGTCCTGTCTGATAGTCATATCCGCGAGGCGATTACGCCATCCTTGGAAGCGCTCATGGACACGATGAAGGAAGTCATTGAGGCGACGCCGCCTGAACTCCTCTCTGACGTGCTTGAGCATGGTGTCACCGTTTTCGGCGGCGGAGCACTCCTGCGCGGTCTGCCGCAGATACTCGCGAAGATGCTCGGCGTGCCGGTACGGGTCGCGCCTGATCCGCTCACTGCGGTTGTGCGCGGCGCCGGCATCGTGACTGAGAATCCCGAGCCGTATGCAGACTTTTTTGTAGATGAAGAAGACATTCTTAGTGAAGCGTAACGCGCTCCTGTCGGGCAGGAGCTTCTCGTGGGGCGCGCTCGCGCTCGCTTTTTCCATACTGGCATTGCTTGTGCGACTTATCGCTCCGGATATCTTCTGGCAATCGTTTGCCCCGTTCTCCCGTGTGTCAGATGTGGTTGCGACAAAGAGTCATGCCTTTCTTTCTAGTTTCAATGATGTCGCCGTTCTCGCCGAACGAAACGAGACGTTGGTTTCTGAGAACGCGGCGCTCGCAATAGAGAATCAGACGCTCGCGCAGAAAGTCGCAACGCTCTCCTCGCTCGTCGGAGCTTCCGGTCCCCGAACAGAGTCGAGTATTCTTGCAGACGTTGTCGTCCGTCCTCCTGTGAGTCCTTATGACACACTCGTGCTTGCCGCTGGCATGAGCCAGGGCGTTGCTCTTGGTATGGAAGCGTTTGGTGAGGGTGGCGTGCCGATAGGCGTTGTCTCGTCGGTCGGAGACGACTTCTCTCGCGTCACACTCTTTTCTGCTCCAGGTGTCGTGACGAGCGGTTGGGTCGGGCAGGAGAGTATCCCACTCGCGCTTGTCGGTGCAGGAGCGGGAGCGATGAGTGCTTCTGTTGCGCGTGCGGCCGGAGTCTCTCTTGGTGACGTTGTGTTCGTGCCCGGCCCGGGGCAACTTCCTCTCGGAAGCGTTGTACGCATTGATAGTGATCCTCTCTCGCCCGGGGTCACACTTCGTATACAGCTCGCGACAAATCTTTTCTCATTGTCGCTCGTCGCGCTTCGTGCGACCGGGGTCACGGGGGTGGCGTTTGCGACCTCGACTTTACCATGATGCGTCGGGTAGGCACGGTTATCGCATTCTTGTCGGCCCTGTGTTTCCCCTGGCCGCTCACCGCGCTTCTTGCACTCAGTATGGCGCTTTCTGAGCCGCTCTTACCGCTCGCGGTCGGTCTGTTTTCTGACACGCTCTACTACACGCCCGCCGTGTCGTCTTTGCCGATGTTTACTCTCTGGGGCGGACTCGCGACAGGGGTAGCTTTTTTCGTGCGTAGTCGGCTTCGAGCGAGTATTATCGAGTGATGACCTGGTGGAGTAAGAAGTACCGTGATCCGGAAATCGATCCTGACGAGATATTCCTCGATGCTTCAAATGCGCCTGATTTCGACCAGGAACGCTTTGAAGGACGAATTGAGAAGCCGCTCCCGAACTCGTCTTTCTTTCTGCTCGCGACCGGGCTCGGTCTGCTTTTTCTTCTGCTCATCGGACGAGCGTGGTATATCGAAGTCACGCATGGCGCTGACTACGCGGCTGAGAGCGCGAATAACTCGCTCTCGATTACAACCATCTTTGCACCGCGCGGGATCATCACCGACATGCACGGTGTCGTCCTTGCCGAGAACGTTCAGAAACCTGACGGCACAGTCGAGCGGCATTACGCGATGCCTTCGCTCAGTCAGGTGATAGGGTATGTCTCGTATCCGAAGAAAGACAGCAAGGGCGTGTACTACGATACCGAACAGAAAGGTATCACCGCCATTGAAGCAAAATATAATGCGCTTCTCACCGGGAAGAATGGACAGATGCTCACCGAGACCGATGCGGTTGGAAGAGTCCGCTCCGGTGGCACGATTGTGCGCGCAGAAGAGGGGTCGACACTCCAATTGTCTGTGGATGCAGGACTACAGATATTCTTTGATCGGGCGATAGAAGATCTCGCGAGAACCTATGGGTTCATCGCCGGGGCTGGGGTCATCATGGATGTGGAGACGGGTGCGGTACGCGCACTCGTCTCCTATCCTTCCTACGATTCAAACGTGATGGCGAGCGGCGGTCCGGCGAGCGTGATTGCCGGATATAACCGAGATTCGGGGCGTCCGTTCCTTGACCATGCCGTGCAAGGCGTCTATGCGCCTGGGTCCATTGTGAAGCCGTTCGTCGTCTCTGGTGCGCTTACCGACGGCATCATCACGCCAAACACCATCATCGAAGACCCGGGGTTCATTTCTCTGCCGGACCCGTATCATCCGGGCAAGACGTTCATCTATAAAGGATGGAAGGCACTCGGGAGTGTCGACGCGCGCAAAGCGATCGCGTGGTCGTCTGACGTGTTCTTCTACACTATCGGCGGCGGTTTCAAGAGTCAAAAGGGCCTGGGGATTGACCGGCTCGAGTACTGGTATCGCCAATACGGACTCGGCACGACGACGGCTATTGATCTGCCCGGGGAAGCGGATGGGCTCATTCCGAATCCGGCATGGAAAGAATCTGTCTTCAACGAGCCGTGGTATTTGGGTGATACTTATTTTACGGCAATTGGGCAGTATTCGATGCAGGTGACGCCGATACAGATGGCGCGGGCGACTGCGGCCGTCGCGAACGGCGGGCGACTTCTCACGCCGACCCTGGTTCTGGGGCGGGTGCCGAGTGCGACGCTCGTTTCGGTCGACGCGGCGGCGCTCAAAGTGGCGCGTGAGGGCATGCGTCAGAGCGTTACCGCATCGCCGCTCGCCGCCGCGCTGAACCTCCCGTATGTGAGCGTCGCCGCGAAGACCGGCACGGCCCAGACCGGCACTCGGAATCAGTACGATAATTCCTGGGTGGTAGGGTTCTTTCCGTATGACCATCCGCAGTACGCTTTCGCGGTCGTGCTTGAACGCGGTCCCGAAGGGCAGGGCGAGCGTGCGGTGGATGTGATGCAACAGCTCTTTGAGTCACTCCATACAGCCAACTCGCCGTACGTCGGCGGCACCGCGTCCTCAACGAACGCATATTGATAAATCTGAAGGAGAGCTATATAGTCTCTCTCGGAGGTTCGGGGGCATCTCGGTGATGCCCTTCCTAATAAACGTGACCAGAGAAGGAGAAATCATGGCGACTTGTGCGAACAATAAATATTACCTTTCGCGGAAGACTGTGCTCGAGGCTTCGGAAAAAGACACTTTGCAAACATTCAACGAGAATCCGAAAGCGCTCGTGACCTACGTGGCGGAAGCACTCGAGAAGAATCGGTTGATTCCGTGCGCGCATATCGTCCAGCTTTCAAAGATGGTCGACGTCCCGCTCGAGTCCAACGGCGTCGTGCTCGACAAGCTGTCCGAGATGGGGTTTGTGCAACCGATACGATTCAGCAATATCCGCGAGGTGCTTGAGCAGTCGCGGAAGTTCACTGGCTGATACCGGCACTTACGTATATGTGCTCTTACAACCCCGCTTGCGCGGGGTTTCCCTTTTCACCAGACGGGTGTGCAGATTGCGAATCGCTTGCAAGTTCGAGCGGGGCACGTACAATGCATCCACTATGATTGATACACAAGAGACTGTTGTTTCGCAGGAGAAGTTCGATGAGATGATCAAGGAGCTCGAGAATTTGAAGACCGTGCGTCGCACCGAGATTGCGAAGAATCTCGAGTACGCTCGTTCGCTCGGCGATCTCTCAGAGAATGCGGAATATCAGGAAGCGCGCGACCTGCAGGCCGCGACTGAAGAGCGCATCAAGAAGCTCGAGGAGCTCGTGAAAAATACGAAGATTATTACCGACGGCAAGAAGAAGAGCGAGATAAGCTTCGGCTCCAAAGTCTCCATCAAGAAAGAAGGAGGTACGGATGTGCACGAATACACAATCGTCGGGAGCGAAGAAGCTGACATGCGCGTGAAGAAGCTCTCGCACGTCTCACCGCTCGGGAGCGCGCTCATGGGCAAGAAGAAAGGTGATGTCTTCTCGTTTGAGACACCGTCGGGGAAGCAGACCTACACCATCGAAAAGGTCGCTTAGGGCGTCGACCTTTTTCCTGTTTGCCGGCTCGTGCTAGAGTACACCTATGTTGTGGGCTGACCGCATAACGAGCGAGATACGGGATACGCGCACGCCGAGAGACGGGAAGATTTTTCTCATACGCGACGAAAAGACGCTCTCCGGTCGCGTGCATGTGGGGAGCATGCGCGGGGTTGCCGTACACGGGCTCATCAGTGAACTGCTTTCTGAGCAGGGCATTGCGAATGAGTACCGCTATGAGCTGAACGATTTCGATCCGTTCGATTCCATCCCGAGTTATCTTGATGTCGAACGATTCCGAGAATACTTGGGGAAGCCGCTGTATGCCGTCCCGAGCCCTGAACCAGGCTTCAAGAATTATGCCGAATACTTCGGCGATGAGTTCGTTGGCGTGCACAAGAAAGCGGGCTTCACGCCGAACTACTATCGCGCGACCGATATGTACCAGTCGGGGAAGATGGACTCGCTCATGAAGACTGCACTTACGCGTGCAGGTGATATTCGTCGCATCCTGAAAGAAGTGTCAGGGTCAGAGAAAGACGCTTCCTGGCTTCCGGTCTCGGTTGTGTGCGAGAACTGCGGGAAGATAATGACCACCCGCGCCTACGACTTTGATGGTGAGACTATCGGCTATTCGTGCGATAAGAACCCGGATGAAGCAGTGAGCTGTGGGCACACTGGTCGCGTCGCGCCGTGGAAGGGTGCGGCGAAGCTCTTCTGGAAAGCCGAGTGGGCGGCGAAATGGGTCGCGCAGGGTGTCGACATCGAAGGCGGTGGGAAGGATCATTCGACCAAGGGCGGCTCGCGCGATGTGGCGAATCATATTTGTCGCGAAGTATTCGAGTCTGAACCGCCGTACGACATACCGTATGAGTTCTTCCTCGTCGGCGGCAGGAAGATGTCCTCATCGAAGGGGCGCGGGAGTTCGGCGAAAGATATGTCTGACCTGTTTCCGTCGGAGCTCTTCCGTCTCACGCTTATCGGCAAGGACATTCGCGAGCAGATTGACATTGACCCGTTAGGAGAGTCGGTGCCGCGTCTCTATGACTGGTATGACGAGCTTGCCGAAAGCGTGCAGTCAGGTGCGGCTGATGACCGCTCACGTTTGTATGCGCTCTGCGCATTGCCCGAGAGTCGTGCCGCACTCACCGCACCCTGGCAGATGCGGTTCCGCGAGGTCGCGTTCATCGTGCAGATGGCGCACCTCTCCCTCAAAGAGGAAGCAGAACGAGTGAAGGGAAGCGCGCTTACCGAAGACGAGACCAGAGCTCTTGACGAACGAGCGCAGTACGCGAAGTTCTGGCTCGCGACGTATGCACCGGAAGAATTTAAATATGTGCTCCAGGACCACCTGCCGGAGGCAGAGCTTACCGAAACACAGAGGAAAGCGCTCGGCACGCTTGCGGAGTTCCTCCGGGCGGGCGAGCGTTCCGGTGAGGAACTCCACGCGCGGCTTCACGAAATGAAGACCGAGATCCCTATACAGCCGAAAGACCTGTTCCAAGCAATCTATCGTATTTTCCTCAATCGCGACTCCGGCCCGAAGGCCGGGTGGTTCCTCGCCGGTCTCCCGCACGATTTTGTCGTACAACGGCTGACCGAAGGGGCGAAATAGCGACAACTGTTCGATTGTCGTGACCGGTGCAGGCTCTGCCTGCGCCGGTTTTTAGATATGGGGATAACGGAATTAGGGTAGTGGGGGAGAGTGGGATATAATCCAGAAATGGTGAATGAAGTGGGAAGCGGAGCCATGACCGCCTCTCGCGCATCCGCCGCCCCTACGTATGTTCCTCGGAGAATACCTACACACCTTTGATACCAAGAACCGCATTTCGATTCCTTCGAAGTTTCGTAAGGAACTGGGCCGTGTCGTCGTGGTGACGCGCGGCCTTGATCATTGTTTGAACGTGTATTCCCGCAAGGCGTGGGAGAAGGAGGCGAAGTCTTATGCCGCCGAGGTAAATGGTAGTGCGGCGCGCCGTGGGCTCGCGAGACTCTTCCTTTCTGGCTCTGCCGAGGCCGAGGTCGACAAAGGGGGTCGCATTCTCATTCCTGAGAACTTGAAATCCTTTGCCTCAATCAAAGAGATGGCGGTCATTGCCGGTGTCGCTGATCGGGTCGAGATCTGGGAGGAGCAGGCGTGGAAGAAGTACACCGCCGACATCGAGCGCGATGCTGATGCCTTTGCCGAGAAGGTCGACACCAACTGATATGGAAGCTCGTCACGACAGCGTTCTTATGAAGGAGGTGCTCGAGGCACTCTCCGTGGCGCCGCAGGACACCGTTGTGGACGCGACCTTGGGCGGAGCGGGGCATTTCGCCTCGATGCTAGGAGCGCTTGGCGAGGGCGGGGTCATCGTCGGTATCGACGCTGACCCGGCGGCGGTAGAGCGTGGACGCGCCGCGTACACGCTCGATCGTCGTCCCGAGCGCCCTACTGCGCATCTCGTGAACGATAATTTCCGTAATCTTTCACGCATTCTCGAGCGTCTTGGTATCGGGCATGCTGACAAGATACTTTTCGACCTTGGCTGGAGCGGGTATCAGATTGCCGCTCCGCGCGGCTTCTCGTTCCAAGCGGATGAACCGCTCCTTATGACCTATGGCGAGGGAGGCGAGACGGCGGCTGACATCGTGAACAGCTCGACCGAGGAAGACCTTGCTGACCTTATCTTCGTCTACGGCGAAGAGCGCTTCGCGCGCGGTATCGCCCGCGCGATTGTGGCGGCGCGTGCCAAAGAGCGCATTCTCACGACCGATGCACTCGTGGCGGCCGTGAAGGCCGGTACGCCGCACTGGTATCACGAGCGCAAGATTCATCCGGCAACGAGGACGTTCCAAGCACTTCGTATCGCGGTGAACGACGAAATAGGCGCGCTTCGCGAAGGGCTCGCCGCCGCCCTTCATGCCCTCGCTCCAAATGGCCGCCTTGCAGTCATTTCGTTCCACAGCATCGAAGACCGTATTGTGAAGAACGTGTTCCGCGAAGCGGCAGAGGAGGGTCTTGGCACAATGACGCCGAAGAAACCAATCGCGCCTTCGCGAACCGAGATTCTCGCGAATCGTCGTGCGCGGAGTGCGAAATTGCGCGTATTCGAGAAGAGTGCGGCACTCTCTCCAGCAGAAACGATAGAAGCGGGAGAACCTATATTTTCCTATGCATAACACTCGCGCCCCATTTCCATTCTCAGTCGTGTCGCTCTGCACCGGCATCGTCGCGGTGCTTGCGGTCTCCTATATCGGCCTCATCGCGGTCGTCATGAGCTACGCGACGATTACCGTTGAGTTCTCTCAGTCTATGAAGAACGACGAAGCGGCGGTCGCTCTGCTTGAGTCAGAGTATCTCTCAAGTGTCGCTCATATCGAGACGCTGGACTATCGCGCGCTCGGGTATACTGCACCGCTCGCCAAGAGATTTGTGCCTTCTGCGAGCATGACTGCAATGCGCTAGCTTCACTATGCGCGCTCAGTTTCGTTTCCGTATCCGACTTGTTCTTTTAGGAATCGTCCTCGTTGCTTGTATCGTCATAGCCCGGCTGTACTTCGTACAGATAGTGGATGGCGACAAATACGCCGAGAAAGCTGATCGACAATTCGCTTCGAGTGGAACCGGGCTGTTTGATCGGGGGAACATCTATTTCACGCACAAAAATGGAGCGACTATTTCCGCGGCGACCCTTGCGACTGGATTCCTTGTGGCCATCAATCCTCAGACGCTTGAAAATCCGGAATCTGCCTATACCGCCATAGCAGGGCTCGCGTCGACGACAATCTCACACGATGCGTTCCTTGCCGCCGCCGCAAAGAAGGGGCAGGTGCATATCGAGGTCGCGCATCGCGTGCCGGACGCGGCTGGACAAAAACTCTCTGCGCTCAATATCCCCGGGGTACAAGTACTGCGTGAGCGGTGGCGATATTACCCTGGCGGACCGCTCGCATCGCAGACAATCGGCATCGTCTCCTACGGCTCTGGCGACTCGCTCATCGGCCAGACGGGTCTAGAGTCGGTATATGACGGCACGCTCGCACGCTCCGGTGATGCATTGTATAAAAACTTTTTCGCAGAGATTTTCTCGAATGTCGGCAACCTGCTCGTGAATGCTCGCGATGCGCGCGAGGGTGACATCCTTACAACCATCGAGCCCGAAGTGCAGACCAGGCTTGCACACGATCTCGCTACGGTGAATAAGCGTTATTCGAGCAAGGAGTCGGGCGGCATCATTATGGATCCTGCGACCGGAGCAATCATTGCACTTGGGACGTACCCGACCTATGACGGCAATAACCGACAAGATGTCTCCCCGAAACTCCTCGGGAATCCGCTTGTCGAATCAGTGCACGAATTCGGTTCTATCATGAAGCCGCTCACTATGACTTCGGGACTCGATGCGGGTGTCATTACACCAAGTACGACCTATAACGATACTGGGTGTATTACGGTCGATCGGGCGAAGATCTGTAACTGGGATCACAAAGCGCGCGGAGTGATTCCTATGAAGCAGGTCATCATGCAGTCCCTGAATGTCGGCGCGTCATGGATCGCAACCGAACTTGGACAGGAAAAGTTCCGGAGCTACTTCACCAAACTGTTCGGACAGAAGACGGGTATCGATCTGCCGAACGAAGGTCGCGCGCTTCTCGGCAATCTCGCGACGACCCAGCAAGTAAACTTCGATAACATGTCGTTCGGGCAGGGTATCGCGCTCACTCCCGTGCAGATGATTCGCGCGCTTGGGGCTATCGCGAATGGCGGGTCGATGGTCGAGCCGCATCTTGCGCGTGCGACACAGCTTGACTCAGGCATTGTGCGTGAATTCGACTGGGGGAGCACGACACCCGTATTTTCTCCGGCGGCGTCGCGCGCGACGACCGAGATGATGACTGCGCTTGTTGATGAGAAGCTCGAAAATGGGAAAGCGATTATACCGACGATGTCGGTCGCGGCGAAGACTGGGACGGCACAGCTCACGGATGGACGTGGTGGATACTATGATGACCGGTTCTTTCACTCGTTTGTAGGTTTCTTCCCATCGTATAGTCCGCGCTTCATCATCCTGCTCTATACGAACGATCCCCAGGGCGTCCAGTATGCGTCTGAGACTCTCGACTCGACATTCCTTGACCTCGTGCACTTTCTCATCGACTATTACCAGATACCGCCTGATCGCGGATTCGCTACCTCAACCCCTCTATGAAAAAACTCTGTAAACTCACCATTTCTTTCGCCCTGGCGTTCCTTGCACGCCTCGTGATACGTCGCTACAAGCCGCATATCGTGATGGTGACCGGTTCAGTCGGGAAGACGTCGACGAAAGACGCAGTCGCGGCCGTACTCGCGACGCGCTTCTTTGTGCGGAAGAGCGAGAAGAGTTTCAATAGCGAATTCGGCGTGCCGTTCACGATTCTCGGTGTCGACAATCCGTGGAGCAATCCTTTCGCGTGGTTTTCTCTCGTGAAGCGCACTATCGAACTTCTTGCGCTTCCGAATCACTATCCGAAGATGCTTGTGCTTGAAGTGGGGGCCGACAAACCCGGCGATCTTGCTCGGATACTCCGCATCGTAAAGCCTGATGCGGTTGTCGTAACACGTTTGCCGGAGGTGCCGGTGCATGTCGAGGCGTATGCTTCTCCCGAAGCCGTACGAGAGGAGGAGTTCTCTCCGGCGTATGCGCTTCGTGCCGCGGCACCGCTTATCATCTCTGCGGACGATCCGTATGTGCGGAAGCTCGTAGTACAGACATCAGCACGCATCATATCGTTTGGTATGGCAGAAGAAGCGACGGTGCATATCGGTGCCGTCGGTTTCTCTTCATCAGAAGGGAAGGTGGATGGTATGCGTGCGACAGTTACCATACAGGAAAAGGACCAGGCGGATCTCGTCGTGAAAGGTTCAGTCGGTACGACACAGATTTTCCCGGCGGCCGCCGCACTCGGCGTCGCATTTGCATTTGATATACCACTTCAGAAAGCGCTTACGGCACTCGAAGCGTATGAACCGCCGCCCGGTCGCGGGCGACTTCTCGCGGGTAAGAACGGCGCAATCATCATCGACGACTCTTATAACGCATCGCCGGTGGCGGTTGAGTATGCCCTGCAGACTCTAAAAGCATTCCCTCATGCGAAACGTCGCATCGCGGTGCTCGGCGATATGCTTGAACTCGGACGATACTCAGTGGCGGAACATGAGCGCATCGGCGTACTCGCACGCGCTACCGCTGATGTCATTGTGGCAGTCGGTATTCGCGCGCGCGCGTTTGCTTCGGGAGAAGGGAAAGCAGAGACGATGCTCTTCGATAACGCACGTACTGCCGCGTCTGCGCTTCTCGACATGATTCGCGAAGGGGATGTTGTCCTCATCAAAGGTTCGCAGTCGATACGGACTGAGCGTATCGTCAAAGAGCTTCTTGCAGATCCTGCTGACTCATCCCGTCTTGTGCGTCAGGAAAAGAAGTGGGGAGAACGAAATTAGAGAGAAATCTCGGGGAGACGAGATGAGAAAGGTTTATATCGTAAGGCTTTCTCGCCTAAATTAAGAAAAGGGAATCGCGGATTACCGCTTTCGGTCACGAGTAATCCGTTCGCCGTCGCTCACGGATTTTCGCGACCCCGGCTCGCTGTCTCGCCTGCTGGCTCGACCTGCTC
>JBAQEU010000019.1:0-41323 GCA_049286905.1 Minisyncoccia bacterium | reverse complement strand
CCGTAAACTCCCGCGCGCGGAGCGCGCGGGCGGCCTCTACTATCGTCAGCTCATTTGGTTTCTTATTCATGCGTGACAATCTGCTTAACTACCAGCGAGTCGCCCTCGCGCTTCGGGAACTGTCCGGCAATCTTCTCGGTGAACGTACCTGCCATAATCGGCTCACCCTCGACGCGCATGACGTTACGAAGTGGCATCTTCTCTCCCGCGAGGTCAGTGGGCAAATCGAGCTTCTCGAGCTGGCCGACGTAGGCGAGAATCGAGTCGAATTCGCTCGTGAATTTCTCGAGATCCGCGTCGTCTATCGTGATGCGCGCGAGCGCCGCCAGTTTCTGTACCTCCTCAGTCGTTGCCATATATCGGAAACTCTATCACTTTTGGCCTAATTTCGGAATCCGAACGTATAAAACGAAGACCCTGCACGAATGCAGGGCCGAAAGGTCCTAAGAAGGACTACATGCTGATTTGCGAACGGCACACCCGGGCTTCTACAGCACCGAAAGCCCTCGAAGCAAGTGCTGTGCCTGAAATGTATCCCCAGTCGCGATAGACCAAACAACGAACATACAGAGCACCCCCCGGACAAATGCGATACGTGGTGCCTGGGAAAGCCACGACTCTGCCCTTGCAAGACGCAGGAATGAGTTCCTGGTGGGCGAGCGCATAATCCAAGACGTTGGCATTTGCATCGAGATAAGACGCAGAATAGTACTGCTCGTCATCGGACAGGAAGAAAAGCGTTTGCGCCTGAGAAACATCGAGGCTGAGGAAGCCTCCTTTTTGATGCTCTGCGATTTCGAAACCACCAGGTTCGTAAGGATTGACACTGCAGTCGACGTAGTGCTTGTTGAGTAACGCGAGGATGTCTGCGTTGCCGTTGTACATCGCTGTGAACATCGCTACGAGCGCACAACTGAGGCGTCTTCCCTCCTGAGAATAGGCGACTACTTGTTTCGGAGAAAGAACACCTTGTGCCTCTAGCGTCTTCAGTGCGTTGGGTAATGCGCGAATGATGTTTCCACCAATCTCGCCCAACTGACCATTAGTGCAGGCTGTTCCATGATTTTTCATGGCTGTACCTCCATTTGGATACGGTTGCTGGCGGGCTCCCTCGATTGAGGGGTTGCCACAGCAGAATTCACACTACGCTACTTTTCCAATCTGTCGAGGAACCCGGCTTCGTCGATGACGGGCACGTTGAGGGACTGGGCTTTTTCATATTTTGACCCCGGGTTCTCCCCTGCCACAATGAATGAAGTCTTTGATGAAACTGACGAAGCGACCTTGCCACCCGCGCGACGGACGCGCGCCTCGGCGTCTTCGCGCGAGAGCGTGGGGAGTGTGCCGGTGATGACGACCGTCTGGCCAGTGAGTGGACCTTTGGTTGGCGCAACAACTTTTTGCACTTTGAGATGCTTCTCGAGCCGCGCGAGAAGCGCATGATTATTCTTATCGGCAAACCACGCGGCAACCGACGCACCAATGATGGGACCGATGCCTTCAATCTCTGAAAGAGATTCTTCGCGAGCATTGCGAAGCTTTGCGAGCGTTTCTAAATGCGTTGCAAGAAGAAATGCGGTTTCCTCGCCCACATGCGGAATCGAAAGTCCCACAAGGAGCCGGTCGAGTGGTACTTTCTGCGAAGCAGTAATCCCTTCGACAAGGTTGTTTGCCTTCAGCTCTTCGAACCCTTCGAGCTCGAGCAACTCGTCTTTGGTCAACTCAAATATATCGTCGAAGTCGGCGATGAGGTCGTGTTCCATCAACGTCTTTACCGTCTCGCGACCCATACCGTCGATGTCGAGCGCACTCTTGCCTGCGAAGTGAATGAGCTTGCGCGCCTGTTGTTCAAACGAACCCGACACCGAGCAGCGGTGCGCCGCTTCGCCGGGGACGCGCTCTATCGCACCGTCACCACCGCAGAGCGTCGAGTGTGTCGGGAACTTCCATTCCTTCGCGTTCTTCGGGCGCAATTCTTTGAGGACTGAAAATATCTCCGGTATGACATCACCCGCTTTCTGTAGGATGACCGTGTCGCCGATGCGAATATCTTTCTCCTGTATGAAATCCTCGTTGTGAAGCGTCGCACGGGCCACTGTCGAACCAGCCACCGCGACAGGGCGCAGATGCGCGACCGGGGTCAGCTTGCCGGTACGACCGACCTGGAGCGTGATGTCTTCGAGCACTGTCTGTACTTGCTCTGGCGGGAACTTATAGGCGATGCCGAACCGTGGCGCTTTCCCGGTGTACCCGAGTATCTCCTGCGCCGCATGCGACTCGACCTTGAGCACGACACCGTCAATCTGGTAGTCGACATTGTCTCGTGCGCTCCCCTTCCACTTTTCCCAATAGGAAAACACTTCTTCGAGCGTATCAGCGTGACGATGTTCAGGATTCACCGGAAGGCCGAGTCCCGCCAGATACGCGAGCTCTTCGCTCTGCGTCGCGGGCATTGTTTCGGAAGTCTGCGCGACATCGTAGATGAACACGCCAAGTGGCCGTTCTGCCGCGATGGCGGGGTCGAGCTGGCGGATAGAACCGGCAGCGGCATTGCGCGGGTTCGCAAATGTCGGCTCGCCTGACTTCAATCGCGCTTTGTTTAATTTCTCAAATCCCGAGCGTGTGAGATATACCTCACCTTCGGCAACGAGGTCGACATGGCGCGCGAGGCGCACCGGCACTGACGCAATGGTGCGGATGTTATGGGTCACATCTTCGCCGATGACCCCATCGCCGCGTGTCGCGGCCGTCGTGAGCATACCCTTCTCGTACGTGAATACTATCTTCAAACCATCTATCTTGAGCTCGAGGTCGTACGTAGGTGAGGTACCGCTTACTTTACGCACCCGTTCATCAAACGCACGGATGTCATCTTCGGTAAACGCATCATTAAAGGACCATTGTGCGACCGCATGCTGAACCTTCTTGAGATATGGCACGGGCGCACCAGCAACGACCTGTGTCGGTGAGTCAGGTGTAACGAGTTCCGGGTACTGCTCTTCGAGCATCGCAAGCTCGTATTTGAGGGAGTCGAGCGCGTCAGGCGATATTGGCGACAGGTCTTTCTCGTGCTGGAGCGCACGGTACTTCGTGATGATATCGCGTAACTGTTTCGCTCGGTCCTGAGCCGTTTTCGGAGCCTGCATGCCCTAAAGTATAGCCGATTCAGAAGAATCGCCTACTGGTCTAGTAGTGGGCGCTGAGCCCGCGCGCCACAAGACGTGCCTCATTTGGAGTGGCAACAGTCGTGCAGGAGGTGTTGTATCCCTGGGAGAACAGGTAGGTCGTGCCGACAGTCGGTTCTGACTTATACACAACCACATCGGCACAACGAGTCCCAGAATCAAGCGAGAGGCGTGTCGCAATGACCCACTGCGAGACCGTATGAGAAAGCACGGTAGCGGAAACCGGCGCGGCACCATCACACATCATGGGGGGCGCAGGAGCCACCAGGTTTGATGTATACGCAAAGAGGTTTTGTTGCTGGTCGGCGTAGAGCGCACACTCGAGCGCGGCGTCAGCCGCATAAAATGCGTATTGCGACGCAACTGCCCCCGAAGCGAGTATCCCCTGCTTGTAAGCGAGCGAACCGAGTCCGATACCGAACGTAAGCATCACCGACATAAAGACAACGGCGATAAGAAGCGCGAACCCTTTGTGTGTTTTTGTCATTGCCATGGAGTGAGATGATCGATAACAGAGACAGTGTAGGGAGTGCCGTGGAAACTCCATGTAACCGTCGAGACGACACGCTCGTCGTTCGCCGATACAGGGGTCGTCTGGATAACGCGCGTGAACGGGGTCTGTACCGCACCGAGTATGCCGCTCTGCTCGGTGTAGATGCCGTTTGCGAGATAGAGTGGCGTACACGAAGCACCGGAACACGGCAGGAGCGCAAACCCACTCCCCGTGCCCATGGAGCGCGCAGGGTCGAGTGTACAGGTCGCGGGGGCTCGGCACTGCGTAATTGCCGCAGAGCCTGAGCCGGTGAGGAAACTAGTCCATGCCGCGGCAGATGCTCCTGCGGCGGGAGGATAGAGCGCGAGATACTCGTCGTCACGCATCATACGGATGTACTCGATACCCTCCTGCGCGAGATACGAAGCAGTGAGCTGGTCTCGTGAGATCTGCGCGGCCACAATAGCCCGGCTCGCCGTAAACAATGGTCCCGAGACCGAGAGCGTGAGGATAGTCACCGCAATCATTGTCTCTATCAGTGTGAAGCCGCGGACGGCTTCCCTCCCTGCGCTCGCCTCGGACAAACACGTGAAGACACGCGTTTGTCGCTCGGCTCGCTTGGTAGTAAACCCTGAGGAAGAGTTTTTCATGATCATATATCAGAGCCGCGCATTGTGGCCCCGGTTTCTACAGTAAAGGCTTGGGGTGGCTTCCCCGGCCCGGTCGGGACCGTACCAGAGACGACCATCGTAACGTGCGCCTGATTGCGGTCCCCCGAGGAAGCCGGGCTTGAGCCAAACACATAGAACTTGAGATTCGTTACTGTCACCGATGGGTCAGTAAGCGTGCTCTGCACACTCCCTGTTGTCTGCTGAATCGAAGAGCCCGAGAGAGAGTAGGTAACCGCCGCTCCGCTTTCGCTTCTGAATGAGAAACTGTTTCCTCCATTGACGCAGTCCCCGAGCCCCCCGCAAGAGTACTCTGATCCGGTGCGTATGCTCCGCGTCATGGTCTCGAATGCAAAAGAAAGATTGTTGATACCGGTCGAGATGCTCTGTGTCTGGCGGTTCAGAGCAATCATCATGAGGTACGCACCGGATGCAAGCAGCATGATAAGCGAGAAGAGCCCGACAGCGACGATGAGCTCGACAAGCGTATACCCAGCACCAAAACGGGGCTTCGACACAACACTTCTTCCTTTTTGGTTGGTGAGGTACATCATGGGCAAGAAGCGGCGTCTGCGGTTATCTGTCCCGACAAACCGACCGCCACGTAGCGAGCGCCTCCCTGGGCAGAAGAGAGAACGATGCACGCCGCCGTCACCGGAAACGACGACGAATACACTCCGTTCTTGCTCATGAACGCGTCAGAGTTCGGGCGCGCAAACACAATATCAAGCGTAGAAAGATTCCCGCCGTTCGAAGAGGAACACGACCAGCTACTGGATGAGTACGCGCAGATGTCGGTGATGGTTATATTGTTCCCAAGGACATATTCCGTAACCTTCTCGCTCTGGTTCGACTCATACGCACAGTCGCCGGGGCGCGCGTTCGGAGCGGTAGGGTCGGACACCGGGTGACAATTGGAGACAGCTCCCGGAAGCGGGTAAGTATCGGTAAAGAGTGTGAATTTATTCGGCGTCGCTCGGTCGAAATTAACCCCATACCCCACGTTTGTCGCAGTGCTTATCACACGACTTGAAAGGCCGAATGTCTGAGCGTTGCGAACTGACAGCGCGACATCATACGCGGTGTTCGCGAGGATGAGCGATTTGTTGAACGAGCTCTGATTCGTGAGCACAACACCCGTTATGGTGATGATAATCGCGAGCACGACCATGAGCTCAATCAGAGAAAAGCCGCGATGAAAGTGAATGGGTTCCATTGGGTAAAGTACGCGAGGAGGAAGCCGGCGGCGAGAAACGGCGCAAACGGCACCTCAACTCCCATTCTAGAGCCGACTGGCCTCTGTAACAACAGCACTATGCCGATAACTGCCCCGATCCAGAATGAAAATATGAATCCGGAGAGTGCGGCAGGACCGACAAGAAGCGAGAGCCCGAATGCGAGCGGTGCATCCGCGAGCCCCATCGCGCGCCCGCGCGATAAGAAGTGGAGAACAGCGAGACTTCCCCCGATAAGAGTTGCCGACAGAAGTGTCGAAGAGAAGTCCGAAGGGTATGCGAGAAATCCGGCGAGAGCGCTCACTCCGACGAACGTGTAGAGGAGTGCTGGCGGGAGTATCTGGTGAGAAAAGTCATAGAGCACGAGCGCGAGAAGTAGAGAAAGCGACAGGAGCATAAACGGAAGCGCAGTCGAGAGACCGACAGCGATATAGGTGAACATGAATAATCCTCCAAGGAGAGCTTCTGTGAGCGGGGACAGGAGCGAGATGCGTGCGCCACAACACTGAGCACGTCCTTTTGACGCCGTCCAAGACAATATCGGTACGAGCGCGAGCGGCGGGAGAGTTGCATCACACGCATCGCATCGCGAGCGCCCGGTGAGGAAGCTCGTACCGGTATGGATGCGAGCGACGACGACTCCGACGAAGCTCGCGATGATTGCTCCAAGTATGAAGAGCAGAGTGAGCGTGAGAAGCGGCATACCTGCACAGTATAACGCGAAACGGCCTCGCATTTGGCGAGGCCGTTTGCCTTCCCGAGACGAGTCGGCTTAACAGCTCGTGGCAGTTGCGCCAAGTGCCGCAGAGGTCGTCGTCCCTGCGCCTGTGCTGTCGACACAGTAGTACTTCCCTGGGAGCGAGACGAGTTCCGCCGATACCGCGTAGGCGGTGCCAGCGGCTTCGACGTTACAGGTGACGGCACCACCGGCATTCGCCGCGTCAGCTCCAGCGACCTGCTTCGCAATCGTTGCGTCAGCGAACATATTGTCGACTGCCGCACAACTGCTTTCAACAGCTACGTTTGTTCCGTAATTGTTGTTTGTGTTGTAGTAGATCTGAGCCTGAGTGCGGATACCGCCGATGTCAGACATGACCGCCGCATCGTTACCCTTGGAACGGGCAGTGTTCAAGGACGCGAGCACGACCGACGAGAGGATGCCGATAATAGCGATGACGACAAGCAATTCGATAAGCGTGAAGCCGCGTGAGAAGTTCGTTTTCATAGAAGACTAGTTCGCTGCTGGGCAGACAGTGTTTGCACCGAGTGCTGTTGTACTCTTAGAAGCACCACCAGTCGAGTCCACACACCAGTAGCGGGTCGTGTCGGATGAAAGCTTGATCGAGATCGCGTAGGCAGTCAACGAGTTGTTGCAGGTTGCCGAAGTGGCGCTCGCCGTCTCTGCTCCCGTTCTCGCCTTCGTAATCACTGCGTCAGAGAAAACTGAGGCAGTACAAGTCGCCTGAGCGGCACCGTAGCTGTTGTTACCCGTACCACCGTAGTAGATTTCTGCCTGAGTCTGGATAGTCGAGAGGTCAGACTGGATGGCCGCATCGTTACCCTTGGAACGGGCAGTGTTGAGCGAGGCGAGCACCACAGCCGAGAGGATGCCGATAATAGCGATGACGACGAGCAATTCGATAAGCGTGAAGCCCTGGGAACGATTTTTGTACATAATATATTGTATGCGGTTAATAGCTGAATTGTACGCCATGCGCGACCCAGAAAAAACAAGGGTGTGGATAGCCCTCCTCTGCTCGCCTAAATAGAGCCTGCGAGGTTATAAATTGGCATCAGCACTGCGGCAAGCAGGATGCCGACGCCGACGCCGAGGAGGACGATCATAATAGGCTCGATGAGCCCCACGAGCGTGTCGACAGCATTCGTCACCTCGCGGTTATAGAACTTGGCGAGCGTCGAGAGGATCTTGCCGAGCTCTCCGGTCTCCTCGCCCACTTTTGTCATCGCCACCATAATGCCTGGGATGGCGGGATGCTTCGCGAGTGCGTCAGATATGGATGAACCACCCTTCACATCGGTCGCAACCACAGCGAGAATCTTCTCATACGCCGCGTTCCCCACGACTGACGCGGTGATGTCTATCGCTTGCACGACCGAGATGCCGGAGATGAGCATGGTAGCGAAGTTGTCCGAGATGCGAGCGAGGTAGAGCTTGGTATAGAGGTCGCCCACGTACGGGATTGAGAGTTTGAGCTGGTCGAGCACCAGCTTGCCCTGCTCGGTTTTGCTCAGTTGCCAGACGTAGAGCCCAGCCGCCACAAGCGCGACGATGATGAAGAATCCATACCGAACGAGGAAGTTGGAGAAACCGATGATGATGCTCGTATAGAGCGGTATATCCTGACCGGAGTCGATGAGGACAGAACTAATCTTCGGAATGACGAGCGTGAGCATGAGCCCCATCACGCCGAAGAACACCGCGATCACGAACACTGGGTAGATGAGTGCGTTCTCGGCCTTGCTCACCACGTCGTACGTACGGTCGAGATAGTCAGCGAGATAGACGAATGTCTCGGAGAGCTTGCCCGATTCCTCGCCTGCTGAGACCATGTTCACATAGAACGTCGAGAAGACTTTCGGGTGGCGGGAGAGCGCCTTGCTGATGGGAATACCTCCCTGGAGGTCATCTCCGACTGCGGAAAGTATAGTGGCGAGGCTCTTATTCTCGACTTCAGCCGCCAGAAGGCGGAAGACACGAAGTGCAGAGACCTGAGCTTCAAACAGCGTGGCTATCTGGCGCGAGAGGATGACGATGTCTTTGTTACTGACTCGGTTCGAGAACGGCAGTTCGAAGCTGAATGGCGACTGTTTCTCGCCCGACTTAATTGACGAGATGATCAGATTGCGTCGCTGGAGCGCTGAAATGGCGATGTCTTCTGAAGGAGCCTCAATGGTTCCGTCTCGTTCGTGCCCGTCTTGGTCTATCGCATGGTACGTGAAAAGCATATCCGAGAATTATAGATAGTTCTCAAACGTCTTCGGGTCTGACGCGTGCTCGTAGGCATGCTCCACCGTCACCTCGCCTCGGCGCACGAGGTCGACGAGCGAACGGTCGAGGTCAATCATCCCTTCTTGCGAAGACGTCTGGATGACAGCGCTTATCTCGTGAGTGCGCGCCTCGCGGATGAGCGTGCTGATGGCGTTGTTGTTTATGAGCAGTTCGACTGCCGGAACGAGCCCGCCTGATATGCGCGGGACGAGGCGCTGAGAGAATATCCCGGCGAGCGAACCGGCGAGCTGTACACGCACCTGCCCCTGCTGTTCTGCCGGGAACATGTCGATGATACGGTCTATCGTCTGTGCGGCGTTGTTTGTGTGGAGCGTCGAGAACACGAGGTGCCCGGTCTCGGCGGCGGTCACTGCGGCTGAGATAGTCTCGTAATCGCGCATCTCCCCGACCATAATCACGTCCACATCTTCGCGGAAGGAGCTCTGGAGCGCCACCTTGAAGTCCGGAGTGTCCACATAGACTTCGCGCTGTTGGACGAGCGACTTCTTCGGGGTAAAGAGGTATTCGACCGGATCCTCGATGGTGAGGATGTGTTCTGCCCGGGTCTCGTTGATACGGTCGAGCATGGCCGCGAGCGTCGTCGACTTGCCCTGCCCCACCGGCCCGACGACGAGAAAGAACCCCTGCTTGCGCTGAGTGAAGACCTCGAGCGTCGAAGGGAGATTCAGTTCTGAAAAAGTACGCACTGCATGCGGAATCAGCCGGAGTGCGAGCGCGACGGTTCCCTGCACGCGATACCCGTTCACACGGAAGCGCGCGTCCTTGCCGTGCGCATAGGAAAGGTCGATAGACTGATTCGTCCTGAACGAGTCCCAGCGTTCCGGAGGAACGATACTTTTCAACATAGCCTCGGTATCTTCACTTGTGAACGCTGGATACTTGGTGAGTGAGATGAGCGACCCCGACACGCGCACCATTGGCGACCCTCCTACGAAAATATGGAGGTCTGAACCTCCCTGGCTCACGGTGAGGTCGAGCAATTCTTCGAGACGTTTGTCGGTAGCCATATTATTTCGATTCCATGATGCGCATCGTCTCTGCGAATACTTCGGAAGGTATCGCTGATGCTTTTATGATGTAGCCATCGGCAGAGAGCTGTTTCGCTTTCTCAATATCGGAATCCTGACCCTGGTTCGAGAGGAAGACGATTTTCGCCCCCTTCGCAAGGTTTTCTTTGTGCAGAGCTTCGAGTGTCTCAAACCCGGTCATGCCCGGCATGATGACGTCAAGCAGAATGACGTCCGGTTGAGAGGATCCTTCTTTCCGAAGAGCAGTGAGCAACTCTTCACCCCCGCCAAATATCGTTACTTCGTGACCGGCATTCTTAAACTTCACCGCATAGAGATCGAGCAGGAATCTATCGTCGTCGACAAGGTATACGTGGTAAGACATGCTGATAGTATACAACGCCCGCGGGTCAAGGCTGTTCTTCTTCGGGGAAAAGCTCCCCGCCAAGCGTATTGATATCTTCGAAAGGTATTTCCCCCGCGAGCCCCTTCAGGATGGCGTTCTCGCGCATCGTAATCATACCGTCGGCACGCGCGGCGGCGTAGATTTTCTCCTCGATTGGGTCTTTGAGCACAATCTGTTCGAGGTCGTTGTTCATCTTCAATATCTCGAAAACGGCTGTACGACCGCGCGTACCGTCCGGGCAGGTCGAAGTCGGAGTTGCGTGATAGAACTCCTTGAACGGAGGCAGTTTCGCGCGATGCTTGTCTGGCAAGTCAGCGAATTCTCGATCCATAAACTCTTTCAGACTCGGAGAAACTGGGAATGGCACACCGGCGCCATCACACAGCTTGCGAACCAATCTCTGCCCGATGACGGAAACGAGGGTCGGTGCGATGAGGAACGGGTCGACACCCATGTCGACCAAGCGCGGAATCGCCCCGGCCGCCGTGTTCGTGTGTACTGTCGAGAGCACGAGGTGTCCCGTAAGCGCGGCCTGCACGGCAAGTACGGCGGTTTCTTTGTCGCGGATTTCGCCGACCATGATGATGTCCGGGTCTTGGCGCAGTATCGAGCGCAGACCGCTCGCAAAGGTGTAGCCAATCTCTGGTCGCACTTGGCTCTGCGCAACTCCGGGAATCTGATACTCAACCGGGTCTTCAAGCGACACAACGTTAAATCGTTCACGATCGAGCTCGGAGAGCATCGCAAAGAGCGTCGTCGACTTCCCTGATCCGGTCGGACCAGCTATGAGGATGATGCCGTATGGCGTCTTCATCATGTCGCGAACCAAGGCGAGATCGCTTGCACTGAACCCGACTGAATCGAGCGTTGTCGTCGTTTCGGACTGATCGAGAATACGCATCACCACCTTCTCGCCGAACTCGGTCGGGAATGTCGAGATACGGAAGTCGATGCGGCGTTTATCGACCGTGGCTGAGAAACGTCCGTCTTGCGGCTTTCGTTTCTCGTCGAGGCGGAGTTTCGCGAGAATCTTGATACGCGCGACGACAGCCTCGTGCACTTTCCCCGGGAGTTCGAGCGATGTATGCAGAATGCCGTCCATGCGGAAACGAATCCGCGTCTTTGTCGCAGATGGCTCGATGTGCACGTCAGACGAATGCCCTTCGATGGCATACCGAAGTACCGTAGAAACAATCTTCGTTACCGGTGCATCCTCTTTCAAGACCTCGTTTTTGCCGGTCAGATTCAGCTCTTCTTCTACTGCCGCGTCTTCTCCCCCTCTTTGTGCGTTCGATGCAGTACCTCTGTCTCCAGCAGAAGGTCCCCCCACTGTTTCGTATTCGGAAAGCGCTCTGCCAACCTCTCCCGAGAGGTTCTGATAGTCTTCCACCACTCGATCAAAGTCTTCTTTTGTAATGAGGAAAATCTTATACGGAATGCCTATCTTCCCCGAGATGAACTGCAGAGCATCGATTGCCTCGATGTTGTCCGGGTCGGTGACCCCGACCTCGAGGACACCATCTACTTCGGCAAGCGGGACAAACCCGTAGTGACGCACCGACTCGATTGGAATGTATTTAAATACCTCTTCGCTCGCAGGCGGATCGCCGAGCAAACGAGACGGAATGCCGTAACTGGTTCCCACACCAGCGAGCGCTTCGGAGAGCGAGACACCCTGCGTAGTGAGCGCATCAGCGAGAGATTTCTTCTCGGCAAGGTCTGCTTCGACCGCCGCACGAGCCTTTGCGGATAGGACTCCTGTATCGACGAGAAGCGCGAGAAAATTCATCCCTTATATTATATTCCTGCCGCCCCCGAAACCTGACCGAAAGGATCGAGGCGTCCCGGCGGTTCAGGCGTAACGGGTGTCGAGAGATCGACGAGCGAAGTGAACCTCGGATCAGAGAATATATCTGTATCGAAAGAAATCGACCTTAGTTGGCTCACGAGCGCCTGGAATTGCGTCCGCGCGGCGTTCTCTGGTCCGGTGAGCGCGGTAAGAGGTAGCTCGTTCCCTGTCCTTGTGGAGACATACCAATACGCACCCCCAGCGAGGACGATTGTGAATACAATGAGCATGACGGAGTTGGATTTCATAGTGTGTTTATCGAAGCCAGTAGAGACGAATTATCATCTGATACTGATACACCCCGGTATCAGAACCCTTCACGACAAGGTCACGAACGTCGAGGATTCGCGCACTTCTCTCGACACCGGTCAGGAACGTCTGCAATGCCGGAAATGTACCTACCGCAGAGAAAGCGAGATCGACGGAACCGACCGGATTGAGAGCGGCGGCCGGCAAGGCGCCGGTACTCGCGCTCGCGGCACTTCCCGGACTGCTCATGATGACGTCGATATTTGCAACGGAAAGTCCGGAGCGTGCAGAAAGAGCGTTGAGGTCGAGGATGAGCCCCACATTGTCGACCGAATCAGGAAGAAGCGTCGTAAGCGCGGTGAGACTCGCCGGGTCGATAGCGTCGCGCTCCTGCGCGAGCTCGTTCTGCTGGGTCGAGTACTGTTTGGCCGCGTCGAGTGCCTCATTATTTGCCGCGATAGCCAACTTTGCTCTGGCGATTGAACCACTCCAGGTGGGATTTACGTACGCAAAGAATATCCCGAGAGAGAGGATAAGTGCGAGCATGGGGAGGATGCGGCTGTTCATGGTGTTGTTGTGGATGACGATTCGGTCGCAGGAGCAGTTACCTCTGGCGCACTCCCGGTATAGGAGATAAGCGCCGGATCAATCGAGGCCGAGAAGCCGAATGAAATGGAACTGTCCCTGTTGATGCTCATCTTGGAGAAAATCACGTCCTTGATACGACCATCGGAAGCAAAAGCGCCCGAAGCAACTGAAAGTGCATTGAAACTCTTTGAGATGCCCGTACCCTCGGCCTTCGCGATACCGGCAGTATCGATGGTGAGGTGAAGCGAGGTGAAACGGACGGTCGACGGAAGCAGGGATTGGAGCACTGAGAAGAAGTTAGATATTGCCGTATGGCTCGAGAGAAGCGTCCTTCCCGAATTGAGCCGGTCCCGGAGCTGTACGAAACCTTGCACAGTCGGTTTGTCGATTGCTTCTTCTTCTTTTTGGAGAGCACTGTTGGTAGCGGCAAGATTTGCGGCCTGGATGCGCCCATAGAAAAACACTCCTGCGGCAAGAACGAAGATAACAGCGAGAAGGATGTACGCGAAAAGTCCGAATGCGTTCCCGAAATCCGTATACACATTCCGACGGTTAGAAAGCGCCGCGTGCGGGACGAACGAAGTAGGTATCGTAGGAAGAGCCATTTGTTTGTAAGTATACGCTACTCACCTATACCTAGGGTGGTCGCAATGGGTGTATCTGTGCAAAACCCCATCCCCTTCTTTAAATTTCTTCAAGCTTGCGAAGCGCGAGACCGACTGCGACCGCAAATTCAGGACCGATTTCTTGGAGTATGGGGCGCATAAATGCCGGAGCCTCGGTCTTCACGAACGGATCGGCAACGCGCACATCGATTGAGAAGATGTTTTTCGCATAGGCACCGAGCGACCTCGTGACGCCGCCCCCGCCAGTAAGCACGATCGAGACGATTGATTTGCTGTGCGACGTTTCGTACTGCATAAGCACGCGCCGCGCTTCGGAGAAGATGCGTGAGAACACGAGTTCAGGACCCCCTTGCCCCGTACCCCCTTCAAGCCCCTCTTCTTTCTTCACCGCTTCAGCGCGAGATATGGAGACGCCGCTTGAGACAGCGATGGCGCGCGTGATGTCCTGGCTCCCCGTACTGATGGAGTGCGAAAGCGCCACTACTCCATGCTCGACGACGTAGATCTTCGTCGATGCGGCACCGATATCGAGCACGAGCACCGGCTTCACCGGCTCGTCGACCACGGCGCGTATGGTGCTGAATATCTCGATTTCGTAGAAACTCGCCGTGAGTCCTGCTCCGGCGACGACACTCTGAAGGAGCGTGAGCTCGTCGCTGTGCACCGCGACGATGAGCACTTCGACTTTCTTTTCCTGCTCCCCACCCTTCTGCGACGCCGGGTCGAGTTGCGGCACAACGAACCAGTCGAGCTGAACTTCACTCATCGGCATCGGGATATACTTCCGAGCTTCGAGCTCAACAACTGTCTTCTGTTCCTGCTGATTCTTGCGATACGGCAATTCGACGAGAGAGAGCAGGGAGCGGGAGAACGGTATAGAGACGCCGCAACTCTTCGTAGTCACTTTTGCCTCGCGCAAGAGGTCCTTCAGTGTCTCTGCGATCTGTTCAGGAGAAAGATTGGTCGCCTGACCCACTTCACCGCCGCCGTACGGACCGAGCGCGAGCTCGCCATACGTCTCGAGTATCGCCCGCCCGCCTTCTTTGCGCAGTTGCACGACCTTAAGCGAAGACGAGCCGATATCAACGCCGATAACGCTCTTCTCCTTTTTTGGAGATAGAAAGTCGAGGAATGCCATGACAAAATAATACCATGATGCGCCTTCTCGATGTGCTCTTCCCGCCACGTGTGGATGAAAAAATCCTCCGTAGTATCACGGACGACGGGTTTCTCGCGCTTATATCTCCCCAACTCGTGCCCTGTACCAGACCCGGAACAGCGGTTCTATTCCCCTTCTCCGAGGAGAGTGTACGGGCGACCATTCATGAAGCGAAGTATCGCGGAAGTCAGCGAGCATTCGATCTCCTGTCGCTCGCGCTGACCGAATATCTGCGAGATGCGGACGATGCTTCGCGCAACACAATCATCATCCCTGTCCCGCTCGGCAAGATGCGTCGCAAAGAGCGAGGGTTCAACCAAGTCGAAGAGATAGCGAAGCGAGCGGCGGCGAATCTCGGCATTCCCGTCGACACGACACTGCTCGAGCGCACCCGCGAGACCGTCTCGCAAGTAACGCTCCCCCGAGGAAAACGCGAGGAAAACATGCGCGGCGCCTTTGGCGCCGCGCATCCTGCTAACCCTGCATACACCTACATACTCATCGACGATGTGACGACCACAGGAGCCACGCTCCAGGCGGCCATCGAAGCACTCAAGTCCGCAGGTGTCGAGCATATCGTCCCACTCGCGCTCGCACACTAAACAATCTTGAATATCTCGGTGTTAGAATGGGTGTATGACTGAGACGTATAAAGACAAGAGGGCTGTATTCCCTTCCGGAAGACAACGAACATTCTTGGAACGAGTCAGCCAAAAATTAACGATTGTCGATATAGCTCGTATCTTGAAATGTTCTGAACGAGCGATTCGAGACTGGCGGCGAGAAAAATTTTCTATGTCACTTGCCGCCGTTCATGCGCTTGCCGAACAGGCGAAAGTACCTGTTCCTAAGAACATACGCATTCGTGACGCATACGCGCATACGTCTGAAGCTGGGAAGGCTGGTATCGCCGCAGTTACGGCAAAATACGGGGGTATTCCTCGTGACGAGGAATACCGAAAGAAACAGTGGCGGGCATGGTGGAAGTCAACAGGCAGACATGAAAAGAATCCGATTCTTGAGGCAAGAACCGTGCATAAGCCGAAACGAAGCGTCGAACTTGCCGAATTCATCGGCATTATGATGGGTGATGGAGGCATCAGTACGTATCAAGTCACCGTTACTCTTCACCATATCGATGACTTGGAATATGCCTCATACGTAGCAACTCTCATTAAAAAGCTCTTCAAAGAAGAGCCAAAAATCTATCACTTCCCTGAAAAATCTGTAAATAACATTGTCGTTTCCCGAAAAGAATTAGTCGACTACTTACACGAATTAGGATTGCCTGTCGGAAATAAAGTAAAGCAACAAATCGATATTCCTGAATGGATCAAAAAAGATAAAAGATTTTCAATGGCTTGTTTACGAGGGCTCGTTGATACTGATGGATGCGTCTTCACTCATCGCTATACAGCAAAAGGTAAGATATACACCTACAAAAAACTTTCTTTTACCAGTGCCTCGGATCCATTGCGGAAGTC
Organism: Minisyncoccia bacterium; assembly: GCA_049286905.1. Classification (GTDB taxonomy): domain Bacteria; phylum Patescibacteriota; class Minisyncoccia; order Phycocordibacterales; family Phycocordibacteraceae; genus C7867-001. Next base: position 25,343 of record JBAQEU010000019.1, on the reverse strand, counting down.
CGTGCATGTACTTCTTCAAAAGCTAGAGTTCAATCCGAGAATAGCAGGTGAGGACATTCGTCTCGACAGCACCGCAGATATGAAACGATACTTTTTACTCATCGGGACTCATAATCCGAAGCATTTGAGAAGATATGAAAGTACGGTAGGATAGCAATATTGGAGAGGTGGGTGAGTGGTTGAAACCAGCACGCTGCTAATGTGCCAGGCTCGAAAGAGTCTCGAGGGTTCGAATCCCTCCCTCTCCGCTTGAGTCCGCGAAAGCGGAGACGAGGACGCGCGGGGCGCGTCCGTGAGGGATTCGAAGACCTTGCGAGTATTTTCTGAAAGAAAATCCGCAAGGTGTACCGTTCCCGTAGGGAAAGAATCCCTCCGTCTCCGCAAAATTATGCGTGACCGAATCCCCCCTCCGCAAAATAAGGTATCCTATATCTATGAACAACAACGGAACATCTTGTGCGGTGTACGGTCTTGGAGTCATCGGTGCCGCTTTCTATTTCATACAGAACGCGCCCACGTTCTGGGTAGGTGCAATCGGAGTAGCCAAAGCCCTCGTGTGGCCGGCGATACTCATCTACGAAACGCTCGGTTTGCTCGGGATGTAGGGGAAACGAAACCGCCGGCGCAAAGCGCCGGCGGTTTTTTGTTTTACCTGAACGGATGTACTACCAAGCGAACTTACATCGATCCCGACATATTGCACGTGCGGCAGTCCTTCATGTGCGTGAACGCGAGATTAAGTGCTGAGAGACCCACAAGCACATAGACGAGCCATTCGACCGTCGGCCATGAGCCGAGGATCATGTTCACGACGTTCCAATCAGCATTCATGAAGCCCCCAAGTCCGATGAGACCCCAGTTGAGACCACCGATGACCACGAGGATGAACGCGATATAGTGCATTGATTTCATGCGAGTAGGATAATGAGTGATGAGTAAGGCGGGTTAGTGCTCCGCTCTCACTAGTATGACTCTCTTTGTGCGAGTTGGGAGACCCCCTGTGCAAAACTCTACCGGGGCGTGCGCTCGTCAGACACTATCTTGCCGTCGTCCAGCTTCAAGATGCGCTCAGCGAATTTCGAAAATTCTTCTTCGTGCGTCACCATGATAATGGTCTGTCCGCTCTTGTGAAGCTCTTTAAATATAGCCATGACCACGGCCGACGATTCTTTGTCGAGATTCGCAGTCGGTTCGTCAGCGAAAAGGATGCCTGGGCTGTGCGCGATAGCCCGCGAAATGGAGACGCGCTGTTGTTCCCCTCCCGAGAGCTGACCGGGGCGATTCCCCAAACGTTTGCCGAGCCCAACCCGTTCGAGCGCGGTCGTCGCCTTCTCCTCCGCCGCCGCGAGCGAGACTCCCTGCATGTAGAGCGGCAGGGCGACGTTCTCAAGTGCTGTAAGCTCCGGCAGAAGCGCATAGTCCTGGAAGACGTACCCGAGCTCGGTGAGACGGAAGAGCATCTTCTGGTGCTCGCTCATTTCATGCACCTCTTCTTTATTTATGTGTATGTGCCCCGATGTCGGGTCGTCGAGAAGGGACATCTGGTAGAGGAGCGTACTCTTCCCTGCTCCCGAGCGACCCATGATCGCGACGAATTCGCCGCTTTCAATCCACAGGTTAATACCCTTCAACACCCGCGTTTCGACGGGACCGTCTTTAAATGATTTTATGAGATCGATGACTTCAATGCTTGCCATAGGTATATTAATTACGCCCGAGAATAGAGTCGAGTGTGTTCTTGCGCACGATCATACGCGACGGGAGATACCCGGCGATGACGGTCGTGCCGACAAGAAGCAGGATACGTATCGAGGTATCGAACAAGGGCGCGACGAGAATGCCGTCGCTGAATGGGAAGTTAATAGGATGCGCCGCGAGCGTCGGCACGAGAAATCCATAGAGTACGAGCACACCGAGTGCCGAACCGATGACCGCATAGAAGAGCGACTGGAATATGTAGGAAACCTCGATAGCTTCGCCCGAGATGCCGATGCCCTTCAAGATGCCGATGAACTTCCGGCGCGTAATCGCGTTGATGAAGATGACGATGAATATCGTGATCGCCGCCACCACGAGACCGATTGAGCTAAAGCCGTCTCCAAGCATCGCAAACGTCTTCTTGATATCGGCGACGCCGTTTGGAATCGAGTCAGCAAAGGTCTGCACCTTCGCTTTCTCGCCGATGCCGCTATCAAGCAAGAGCTTCTTGAATGCGACCGGGTCGCTCCCCGGAACGAGACGTATCGCTATCTGCCCGACATTCTGATCGGTGCGGCCCATGATTGTGCGGAGTTCGGAAGCCGGCATGAAGATACTCGTCGCGAGCGCGTCAATCTTGGTCTTCACGAAACCCTTCACGATGAATTCCCGCGTCGCGCCGTTTATCGTGATGCGCACCTTCGTACCCGGCGACACATTCTTCAGGGGTGTGAGACCTGGCAACTCGCCGAACGCATACTGTTCGAGCAGATAGTTGCCGATCAGAATCTGATCATAGTCATTTTCTGCAAAATACTGCCCTTCGATGATCCGCTTCGAGAGCCCGGTGAAGGCACTCTCATCCACAGGATCGATGCCGATAATCTGCGCGCTTGTCGCATTCGGTTTCTCTGACGTTCCGGTGCGCGTAAGATAGTTCGCCTCGATGACGCCGCCCGTCTGATAGCGCTCGGTCAGAAGCGAGACCTGCGGGAGCGTCTTCAGAAAGGCGACGACGTTCGGTGTGTCTTCGATATAGTCCTTTGTCGAGAGGGCCGAGAGGATGACGTCGCCCGTGTACTGCGTACGATAGCTTTCGTTGATACCCGCGATGAGTCCCACGAGCACGCCCGTGACGACGACGAGATTGAGGAACGTGAGCAACATCACAAAGACGATGAGCCCGGTCGTCCACAGGCTCGCGCGCCGGAGCTGACGCAGGGCGAGGTAGAAACCGACGCGGATGTTGAGGAGGGAGAACATACACGAATCAGACGAGATTCAGTCGCTAGGGCTGTGGCGCAAGGAGGATGACGTCGCCATCCTCAAGACCGGAGAGTATCTCTATCTGTCCGAGCATAGGAGAGGAACCAGTTTTTACGGTGCGTGGTGATGCTCCGCCATCGGTCACGACCGACACATACGACACCCCGTCTTTCGTGCCGACTGCGCCAGCAGGGATGACGATCGCATGTGGCAGGATACCGGTCTCCATAAGGACGTTTGCTGTCATACCGCTTCTGATGCGCGAATCTTTCTCAAGAAACGCGAGTGTCGTCTTGTAGGTCGGCACACCGTCCTTCACGGTCTCCGCAGGGTCGACTAGGATGACGCGCGACGGGAACGAGATCGACGAACCGTACGCATCGAGCGTTGTGGTTGCCGAGTTCCCGACGGCAATGTTCACGATGACCGTCTCGGGGACATAGGTCTCAATCTCGAAGACACCATCGCTCTGCATGCCGATGCCTGAGGTCGTCGGTGATACGATCTCTCCGGTCTTCGCTTCCATGCGCGTGACGGTACCGCTAAATGGTGCCGTGACGCGAGTCTTCGCGAGCGATGCGGCAGCAGAGCGGACGTCGGCTCGAGCAGAAGCGACTGAGGCTTCCTGTGCGGCAATCGCCTCGACTGTCGCGCCAGCTCGCTTCAGAGCAAGCGAGCTTTCTGCAGTATCGAGAGCGGCGGCGTTTGTCGTGAGCGTCGTTGCCGCAGAGTTTACGCTGATGCGAGCAGAGGAGAGCGTCGTGCCGTATGAAGAAAGTGTCGCGCTTGACGTCGTCTGGTCCGGAAGCGCCTGGTTGAGCGCGATGTTCTCGTCTGCGAGAAGCATCGTGACTTTTGCGAGGTACACCTGCGACTGCTTCGCCGAGTCAGCGATAGTGGCCGACGAGAGCTTCGTCACGAGGAGCGCCCAGCTCGCAAGCACCGGTTCTATGTCGGCACGGTCACGCTCGACTATTGTCTTGAGATTTGCGTTTGCGACAGAGAACGACAACTGCGGGCTTGTGCGCGGATTCGTGAAGAACGTATCGGTCTTGTTGTGAACAGCATCGTCGCTTGCGGTATACGCACTCTGGACAGCGTTCATGAGCGCCGCTTGTGCATTCGTCACGGCGATAGCCGCAACAGCAATCTCTTCAGTCCGCGTACCAGCTCGAAGCGACGCGAGGTTCGCCTCGGCTTCAGCAAGTGCCGACTCCTTCTGCGCAAGGATTGCAACGAGGTCGCCGTTCTCAATCTCAGCAAGAATCGTCCCGGCTCCGACATGCTGACCGACAGATGCGTACGTACCGAGTATCCGGCCGCTTGCGGCGAATCCGAGCGCGGCATCTCGCGTAGCGGTTACTGTTCCCGACACGCTGACCTGTTTCCTGAATTCGGCAGGATGGATGACGAGCGTAGCTCCGAGGTCGCTTCCCTTGCCGAGAATCAGATATGCAGAAACAATGACGACAACAACGGCAGACACCAGTATCCATCGCGGAAACGTGGAAAGTTCGAAAGGTAAGTGCATATAGGGTGAGTGTACCATTCGGTTATACTAGATGCATTATGCTAAACCAAAACGATCTCATTGCCGTGTTTTCACCGCTTGTGCCGCCACTTCTCACTATCATCGTCCTCATACCGATATTCCTCTTCATGCGCCCGCGGCGTTTCTACCTCGTGCGTCACGGCGAGACCCTTCTCAACTCAAAGCACGTCCGCCAAGGCCCTGAAGGAGCGCTCTCTGAAAAGGGTCGCGCTCAGGCTGACCAGGTCGGACTCTACCTCAAGAACTTTCCTATCGGGAGGATTATCTCAAGCACCTACGCCCGAGCTCAAGAAACAGCACAGATTATCAACGCGCACCTCGGCGTACCTGTCACTACTTCTGAGCTCTTTGCCGAACGGCGCAACCCGAGTGCAATTATCGGCAAGAGCACGCACGATCCCGAAGTTGAGCGCATCGTCGACCAAATGGACCTTGCTTATCACGAAGACGAATACCGAATCGCTGACGAAGAGAACTTCGTCGACGAGAAGGTGCGCGGCAAGAAGGCGCTCCGCTTCCTCGCCCGCCAGAGCGCGCGCGAGACCGTCGTCGTCACCCATCACCACTTCCTCAAAATGCTCATCGCGTATCTCCTGTACCGCGAGCGCCTCCATGCCGCCGATTTCATCAAGCTCTCGTATTTCAACGTCTCCGACAACGCCGGCATCACGGTAGTCGAGTTCCACCCGTGGAAGATGTTCTCAGGAACGCACGGCTGGGAGGTCGTGAGCTTCAACGAACAGCCGGGACAGTAATCCAGTAGAAACACCCGCGGCGCCGCGGGTGTTTTGTGAAGGTCTGACCTTCACAGGTATCGAAGTCTGACTTCGATAGTGTCACTTGGAGGCCGGGCCTCCAAGTGACTAGTAGCCCATGTCTCCCCCTCCCTGTGCGGGTGCTTTCGGTTCAGGAATCTCGGCGATAGCCGCCTCAGTCGTGAGGAGTATCGCCGCCGCCGAGACCGCGTTCTCGAGCGCCATGCGCGGCATCTTCACCGGATCGACGATGCCTGCGGCGAGCATGTCGTCCACCATCTCGTCGGTGAGCGCGTTGTAGCCCGCATTCGCCTTGCCGCTCTGCACCTTCGACACGATAACTGCGGCATCATCCTTCCCGGCGTTGATCGCTATCTGCGCAAGCGGCATCTCAAGCGCGCGTACGACGATGTCGAACCCAGTCTTCTCGTCAGCAGACATCTTCGTTGTCTGTACAGAGAGCTTCTTCGCTATCTTCGCAAGCGCCGTACCGCCACCGGAGACGATGCCCTCCTCGATTGAGGCCTTCGTGGCTTTCACGGCGTCATCAATCTTGTCTTTCAGATATTTCATCTCGGTCTCCGTCGCCGCTCCGACAGAAATAACAGCGACTCCGCCCGAAAGCTTCGCGATACGCTCTTCGAACTTCTCTTTATCAAACTTGGAGTCGGTATTCTTCATCACCGCAGTAAGCTGAGCGACCCTCGCAGTGATGTCGGCTTTCTTCCCTTTCCCGCCGACGATAGTGGTCGAATCTTTGGTCGCTACCACGCGCGCCGCTTTTCCGAGCATCGACAACGTCGCATTCTCGAACGTCATGCCGACTTCATTACTGATGACCTGACCGCCGACCACAGTCGCAATGTCGGCGAGCATATCTTTCTTGCGATCACCGTAGCCTGGAGCTTTTACCGCGAGCACGCTGAAGGTGCCCTTGAGCCGGTTCAGGACGAATGTCGTCAGCGCTTCGCCCTCGACATCGTCCGCAATGATGACGAGTTCCCTTTTGCCGGACTGCGCGACTTTCTCAAGAAGCGGAAGAATCTCCTGCACACTGTTTATCTTCTTGTCCGTGATGAGAATAGCGGCATCTTTCATCTCAGCTTCCATGCGTTCCGGATTCGTGACCATGTACGCCGAGACATACCCCTTGTCTATCTGGAGACCTTCAACGATGTCGTAGGAAAGCTCCATACCCTGACTCTCTTCGACCGTTACCACGCCGGACGCGCCGACCTTATCGACGGCTTCAGCGATAATGGAGCCTAGCTCCTCAGACTCTGCTGAAATAGTCGCGACCTGCTTCACCTCCGCCTTCCCCGAGACCGGCTTCGCCATCTTTTTGAGTTCGACGAGTGCGGCATCCCTGGCTTTCTCCATCCCCTTCCGCACCAACATCGCATTCGCGCCCTTCGTGACGTGCTGAAGACCCTCTTCAACGAGCGCTTCAAGAAGCACCACCGAAGTCGTTGTCCCGTCGCCGGCAGTATCGTTCGTCTTTGTCGCAACCTCTTTCACTATTTCCGCGCCCATGTTCTCGAACTTGTCCTTAAAGGAGATTTCCTTGGCGATAGAGACGCCATCGTTCGTGATGCGCGGACCGCCATACGACTTCTCGATGACAACGTTGCGGCCTTTCGGACCGAGCGTAATCTTCACCGCATGTGCCGCCTGCGCGATACCCTTCGCAATAGCTTTGCGCGCGTCCTCAGAAAAAAGAATGTGTTTCGCCATAGAAAATTACAGTTGAATAAGGCTGATATCGGATTCATTCAGCACATAGAACGTCTCACCATCAAGTTTGAACGGTTCATCCCACGGTTTCTTGAACATGACTGCATCGCCCTCTTTCACATCTACCGGAATACGAGTGCCGGCATCGTTGTGTCTGCCAGGACCGACAGCGACGACCGTGCCGGTCATGAGTTTCTCTTTGTCTACCGTCTCGGGGATGATGATGCCGGAAGCAAGCTTCCGCTCCCCTTCCTTTTCAGAAGGTTTTACGACTACTCGGTCACCAAGCGGCTTCAGCGAAAATTTCTTTGCCATACAGTATATATAAATGAATAAAGCGCCCTCACTCTCGTAGAGGGAGTATAGAGGAACATGACGACCCTTTGCAACTTGCACCCTATTCCCCGTCCGTGCTATCCTTCCAGGTACAGATGGAGGCACTCGTATCGGCACTACCGTACGCGGAAATAACCCTCTCAATACTCCTCATAGTCGGCATCGTCCTACAGCGACGCGGCGCGACTCTCGGAGGAGCCTTCGGAGGTGATAATTTCGCATCGACATTCTACAAGCGCAGGGGCGCCGAGAAGTTCCTATTCAATGCGACAATCCTCACCGCTATTCTCCTCGTGCTTACAGCGATAGCGAACTTCCTTCTGGCAGGGTCATGACCGACGAAGTACGTTCTCACTGGAGAGAACAGCTCGCTCAAACGAGAAGCATCCCGATGCTTGAACGCTTCGGAGCTTTCGTACAAGGGCTTTCATCCGGAGATCGTGTCGTCTTCTATATCCTCGCAGGTATTTTCAGTATCGTCTCTATCGTAAGCCTCTTTGTGCTCCAACAGTCCATTCTTGAGAAAGTACCTTCCTACGGAGGATTCCTCGTCGAAGGCGAGATAGGAAGCCCGCAGTTCATCAATCCGCTCCTTGCCATCAGTGACGCTGATCGCGATCTCTCGACCCTCACCTACGCGGGTCTTATGGGCCTCGGAAGCAACGGGACACTCGTGCCAGTACTTGCCGAGAGCTACTTGATGAGCGAAGACGGCAAATCATACGCCTTCATCCTGCGTGAGGGCGCGAAGTTCACCGATGGCACGCCTATCACCTCTGCCGATGTCGTCTTCACGGTGAAGAAAGCACAGGACCCGGCGCTGAAGAGTCCGGAATACGCGAACTGGTCGGGAGTAAACGTCGTCGCAGTCGACGCCGAAACCGTCCGCTTCACGCTCACGAAAGCGTATGCGCCATTCCTTGAACTCACAACACTCGGCATCCTGCCATCACGTCTCTGGCAAAACATCTCGGATACGGAGTTCCCATTCTCGGCGCTCGAGACAAATCCTGTCGGCAACGGCCCGTTCAAGGTCGCAAGCGTCTCGCGGGATGCATCCGGGCTCATAGAGAGCGTGTCGCTTGTCGCAAACAAACAGTATGTACTCGGTCGACCGTATCTCGACGGTATCCGTTTCAACTTCTACTCGAACGCCGAAGACCGCTCACGAGCGCTTGCGACCGGCGAGATAGAAAGTGCGTACGGCATCCCGGGCAAAACGACTCTCACCGCCCCCTATGCTCGAGTCTTCGGTATATTCTTCAATCCGAACGAGAACCAGGTCTATGCCCGAACAGAGGTCCGCAAGGCACTCTCGCTCGCACTCGACCGGAGAGGGATTGTCGCGGATGTGCTCGGCGGCTATGCAACTCCTATCATGGGTCCTGTCCCGCCGGGACAGGGTGTGAAGCAAGTGGTGATTCCTCAGCTCGACAATCCGGGAGCGGCCGCCCGCGTACTCGAGACAGCAGGATGGGTCTACGACGGACAAGCACGTGCCTGGAAGAACGCTGGGACGAAACAGACATTCAGCTCTGTCACTATCCGCACATCGAACGTGCCCGAGCTGAAGAACGTCGCAAGTGCGGCGAAAGCGGATTGGGAGAAGCTCGGTATCGTCGTGGACATTGAGCTCTACGAGCCGGGGGATCTCTCCCAGAACGTCATCCGACCTCGCAAATACGAAGCGCTCCTGTACGGCATGGTCATCGGTCGCGACCAAGACCTCTATGCTTTCTGGGACTCACAAGAGCGCAATGACCCGGGTCTCAACATCGCAATGTATGCGAACAAAACCGTCGATGCTCTGCTTGAAGAAGCGCGAACCACGGCAGACCGAGCGACCCAAGCAAATGATCTGCAGAAGATAGAAGACATCGTCGCGGGAGATTACCCCGCCGCATTCATCTACGCGCCAAGCTTCATCTATGCCCTGCCGCAGGACCTGCGGGGAGTAGGGCTTCCGCAGATCATCACGCCGTCTGACCGTTTCGCGACAGCCGCAGATTGGTACCGCTATACCGACGCCGTCTGGCCGTTCTTCGCAAAGAGGAAATAAGTATTTTCGTACGGGTTTCAGTTTCAATTTAACAACCTTATAAGCCCGATTAACTAACTTATCGTTATGAATCCAGCACCAGCACCAGCTCCTGCACCGACTCCATCAAATCCGAGTCCGCACCGAGCACCCGCCACCGCAGCGGGCGAACACCCCGCACGACCATCAAACCGTGGCCCGCGTCGCAGTGGCCCGCGAAGCGGCGGGTCTTCTTCACGCCCAGGCGGCGCGACGAGACGCATCCAGCGCATCCTGCGCCGCCCGTCGTCGCCGACGCGCGCACACGTCACGGCAGATTATTATCCAGAACAACCGAGCCCAACAACGGTTCGCATCATCCCGCTCGGCGGTGTCGAAGAAGTCGGTCGTAACATGATTGCTGTCGAGGTGGGCGCGACCGGCGACATCATAGTCTTCGACGCGGGCTTCCAGTTCGTCTCTGAAGAGTCCGCACCAGGCGTTGACTACATCCTTCCGAATACAAAATATCTCGAGAAGAACGCGCATCGTGTGAAAGGCGTCGTCATCACGCACGGACACCTCGACCATATCGGCGGCATCCCGTTCATCCTCCCCCGTTTCGGCACCCCGCCTATCTATACGCAGAATCTCACCTCGGTGATGATTGCGCGACGCCAAGAGGAATATCCGGATGTACCGAAATCTGAAATGATCGTGGTCGAAGTCGGACAGACCGTCACTATCGGCTCGACGAAGGTGAAGTTCTTCCCGGTCACCCACTCAATCCCTGATTCTATGGGCGCCTCGGTGGAAACCCCGCAGGGTAATGTCGTGATCTCGGGCGACTTGAAGCTCGACCATGACGACGGCATCCCGTCTGAGCGCGAGCAGAAGACCTGGGGCGATATCGGCAAGGACAACAACATCTTCATGGTCGCCGATTCCACCAACGCCGAGAAGGACGGCTTCTCCATTCCAGAGATTCGTGTCATCCAGACGCTCGAAGACATCATCAAGACGGTCTCAGGACGCCTTATCATCGGCACCTTCGCGTCACAGTTCGAGCGCATGATCCATATCATGGAGACTGCACAGAAACACAACAAGAAAATCCTTCTTGTCGGACGTTCGATAAAGACGAACCTCGAAATTGCTGAGAAGACCGGTCTTCTGAAAATCGAAAAGGACACCTTCATTCCCGACCAGGACCTCGACAAGTACCCACCTGACAAGATTGTCATCCTCTCGACTGGTGCTCAGGGCGAGGAGTTCGGTGGACTGATGCGCATTTCGACGAAACAGCACAAATACGTCACGTTGAACGAGCGCGACACCATCGTGCTCTCTTCCTCGGTCATTCCAGGTAATGAGATTGCTGTGCAAAAACTGAAAGACAACTTGTACCGTCACGGTGTCACGCTTATCCACTATCGCTCGTCTGACGTGCACTCGACCGGCCACGGCAACACCGGCGAGCTCGTCTGGATTAACAAACAGGTTCACCCGAACTTCTTCATGCCGGGCTATGGCTACCGCTCGATGACGACCTGTCACGCGAAGGCTGTTGAACAGTCAGGCTTCCCCCGCGAGAACATCATCCTTGCCGATAACGGCACGGTCATCGACATCGAAAACGGTACGAAACTTAATGTCCACAAAAACCGCGTGCCGAACTCTCCGATGGTTGTCGATGGATTCACCATCGGCGACATCCAGGAAGTCGTCATTCGTGATCGCCAGTCGCTCGCCAAGGACGGCATGTTCGTCATCATCGCGAGCGTCGCTCTTAAGACCGGCAAGTTGCGCAAATCCCCGGACATCATCAGTCGTGGCTTCGTGTACCTGCGCGAATCCCAACCGCTCCTGAACGAGGCGCGCATCCTCATCAAGAAGACGATCGAGGACTCGACGCACAACATGAACCCTATCGACCTCGACTACGTGAAGAACAACCTCACCGACGTCATGGCCGGATTCCTCTTCCAGCGCACCAACAAGGCTCCGATGGTGATTCCGGTGTTGATAGGTCTCTAACTAGCGAGAAAAAGATTAAAATCACGGCGCGCCTTTGGCGCGCCGTGATTTTTCGTATGGTATCCTCTCTAGAAATGTCTCCTCGCTCCATACTCTTCTTTGCAAACTTCTTTTTCTCGATGCTGTCGGCGCTTGCCGGATACATCCTGCTCCCGTACCTCTCCACGCTCATGCCCGTATCGTATACCGGAGTCGTCGTCGCAGGAGGAGGTCTCGCGGCGCTTCTCTTCTTCCCTTTCCTGCCGCGCATCATTGCTCGCTGGGGCGCCCAGCAGATAACGCTCGTTCTCGGACTCATAGAGATGATCGTGCTTCTCATGCTCGCGACGGGACCGAGCATAGCCATGAGCGTCACGCTTATCATCCTCTTCGTAGCTGTTCAGCCATTCATCGCCTATGGGCTCGATATTCTGCTTGAGGCGGCCGGTACGACAGCCGACATGACCGGACGAGTGCGAGCACTCTTCCTCACCGCGTGGAGTACCGGTTCATTCGTCGCTCCTCTTCTTCTCGGCGTGCTCATGAATGGCACAAATGAGTATGCTCTGGTCTTCATCGCCGCGACTGGAGCGCTCGTTCCCTTTGTCCTCCTCTTCGCCGCCCGTCGCCTCCCGATAGGTGCCAATCCTGAGATTTCTCCGATGCAGGATTCGCTCGCCTGCATCCTGCGCAACCGCGACATTGCGGCAGTCACGTTCGGACATATCATCCTTTGGTTGTTCTATGTATGGGCTCCACTCTATGTGCCTATCTATCTGCACAATGTGCTCGGCATTCCGTGGTCGAGTCTCGGCTGGATATTCGCGGTCATGCTTATCCCCTACATAGTCATCGAGTACCCGGCGCGCTGGCTCGCTGACCGGTTCACCGAAGAAAAGAACCTCATGTTCGCCGGATTCATCATCGCCGGCGGAGCGCTCGCAACGGTCAGCCTCATCACTTCAGAGTCGTCTTCTCTTTCCATCCTCGGCATCCTCTTGGTCTCGCGTTTGGGCGCGGCGCTCATCGAGAGCATGACTGAAGGGCACTTCTTCCGACGCGTGAGCGAGCGCGACATAAACTCGGTAAGTATTTTCCGCGCCGCGTGGCCGCTCTCTTTTGTCGTGGCGCCGCTCATAGGCAGTATCATCCTCTTCTTCGGCGACTACCAACTCCTTTTCATCATCACCGGCGGATTCATCGCTATCGGAGGCGCACTCTCAACACTCTTCATCAAAGATTCTCGTATTGCGAGCACCACTATTTAATCAGCAAGACGATATTTCCCTTTCACTCTGAGCACCATCTCCTCTGCAACAAGTGCTTCGAGCGCACGCATCATTTGTTCTTTTCGCTCTGCACCAAGCACCAGCAAGAGACGCGTACGAGAAGCGCTTCCGTTTACAAGAGAACGCAAGAGAGCTCCGCGAGCCTCACGAAGCGATCCGGCAAACTTCGACTGCTTCGTGTGCGTTGTGCTCCGAGCGTTGTGCGAAATGCCCGAACGCTTCAAGTGCGCGCCGTAGTCCATGAGCGCGCTGTACCATTCGCGCGACTTCCCTTTCGGCAACACCTGCGTCAAAATCTTTTCAATTTCTGCATCAGAGATTTTCTTTTTATTCGGAAAGAAATGGTGTATGACTGCTGTGCGGATATTCGTCTCGATGACAATGACATCCTGATTGTAGGCAAACGCCGCAACCGCTCGCGCTGTGTATGGTCCGACGCCCGGCAACTCCTCCAACTCTTCTACAAGGTTCGACCTTGTTCCAAACCGTGGCGTACGTACGAGCTGTTGTGCCGCCGCATGCAACATTTTCGCGCGGCGATTGTAGCCGAGTCCCTGCCAGATTTTCAGGACGTCAGCGAGCGGCGCAGACGCAAGTCTCGATGCCGTCGGAAACTTCTTGAGGAAATTTTTATACAGCGGAATGACGCGCTCCACCTGTGTCTGTTGCAACATCACCTCAGAGACTAGTACCGAGTATAGATTGAGAGCTTTATCCCTCCGTAGCTTCAGCGAAGGGGGACGCCACGGCAAATCATGCCTCCCATGTTTCTTATAAAACGCCCAAACAGCTTTTCTGAACCCTGCTGTTGTCATTTCGCTTTCGGCCAGCGGAGGGCGGCACGCGGCCATATCTTGGTGAGCGGATGGTCGGCGCAGTCATGCGGACGCGCCGGGCACACGTAGCGTCCGTAGAGCACGAGGCCGTTGTTCGCGTATTTCCAATCTTTTTTCGGAATAAGCTCCTCGAGGTCTTTTGAAATCTTCGTGGGATCGTCGTTGTCGGTCAGGTCGAAACGCTTCGCGAAACGCTTCACATGCGTGTCAGTGGCGATGCCTTCCCAGATGTCGTAGAGTTCGCCGAGCACGACATGGGCGGTCTTGTAGCCCACTCCTGGCAGTTGAACCAGGTCAGTTTCGGTCTTCGGAACGTTGCCCCCGAACTGCTTCACGACCAGATTCGCGGCGGCGATAACTGCTTTCGCTTTGTTCCTGAAAAAAGTGACTGAGGAAATTTCTTTGGTAAACGTGGGCAGATCTGCCTCTGCAAAGTCCTGCGGTGTAACGTATTTCTTGAAGAGCGTCTCGGTGACTTTATTGACCATCTTATCGGTGCACTGCGCCGAGAGCATAACTGCGACAAGAAATTGAAACGGGGTGTTGTGTACGAGCTCGCTCGCAGGTTTCGGATACGCTTTTTTGAGATAGGCGACAATCTCGCCCGCACGCAAAACTCGCTCAGTGTGAGTCGAAGTAGCCATCGGTCTAAAGCAATTCAGAGGTGTACTCCTCGTGCGGGAATGCGAAATGAAAGAACATCTGCAAAAGAATGCCTATAGAGAAGAGCATCAGTAGTAGGACAATCGGCATACCGACGAACGGCACGAGAGCGAGAAGCGAGAGTGCGGCCATGCCTGTCACACCATCGTGCCACAGTACTTGTTCACGCTTCATGAAGCGCTGTGCGAGCACTCCGCCGGTCGTAATACCGGCGTAGGCAAGTGCGAGGAGGATGAGGAGCGCATAGAGGATGGAAAGAAGGAGCGCGAGACCGATGCCGACGAACGTGAGCGACAAGAGCACGATGACGATTGGAGTCGCGACGAATATCGCGAACCCGAGCAGGAGCGCGAGCAACATGTCGCGCAGACGCATCCCGCGGACAGAGCCGATGATCGTACCTGCAAACTTCGGGAAGAGGCCCGCGAGAAGGCCCGCGAGTATGAGCGCCCCGATGATGCGCGCGACGAGGAAGAGCCCGACACTGAGGAATGCGAGCGTTCTCGATGTGCCAATATCAGGCAAGTAGGACGCATTCGTATAGGAAACACCGCCGTCTATTGTCGCCGACGGCGGAATCACCGCAAGATCAGGCGCTTCGTAGGAGAGCTTCCCGCGAATCGTCGTGCTCGCGGCGAGTGCGAGCCGGCCCCCCGCGATAATCGACACATCTCCTGCGAAATCACCGCCGAGCATGATGTTATTTCCGTAGATTATGACCGGACCGGACGCACCATTACTCACAGTGGCATTTGCGGCGATGATGAACACACTTCCCTTCGCACGACCTGAGTCGCGCACCGAGTACCCGAGTGCGACGATATCACCCATGACCGGTTCGCTCACATCGATACTACCCCCGATAGCTCGCAAGTCGCCTGCGACGCTCGCACGAGAGCTGACCGAACCGGCGACGATGAAATCATCCCCTGCCACAGGCGCGGCGGTAATCACCGACCCGCCGAGCGCCGCGAAGTCGCCATTTACCGGAGCAGTCACGACGACTGAAGCGCCGACAGCGTAAGAGTTCCCGGGTGATGAACTCGCCGCGACGAGCGACTGCCCTGCTGAGAACGATGCGGGAGCGGCCGCGACTGCCGTACGTACTGCAAAAACGCTCGTTGACAGAAGGCACACAACGAGGAGAGTGAACAAGAAGCGCCGCATATTGGATTATGCCGAGGGCGGCATTGGGAGGTGCGGTGTGCTCTGCGGAACCTCAGGCGAAGCAGGGGCAACCGGTATTTGTTTCGCTCGTTTACGGATAGGCTCGATAAAGCTCGCGAGTATGAGCACCAGGAACGTGATGAGTGCCGACACTACACAATAAACGCAGAATGCGCCTATCACGAACACCTGAAGAGAGGTGAAATACAGTGAGAACACGACACCGAGAAGCGAAACTCCCTGAAGCACGCGTCGGAGCAGACGATCGAAAAGCACGAGCTCAAGCGCAGCAAGCACGAACAGTATCCCGTAGAACAGCACGCCATACTCGGCGAGAGGTATGCCGAAGAGCTGAGAGTACTGGCTGTTGGCGACGATGTTACAGCCGTCGAAATTCTGGATATTGCAGATAAGCGGCGTACCGTTTATCTCGTGCTCTGCGAGGTATGCGGAGTCGGCGAGCCCGGCAAATGCCAGTATCAGTATGAACACTACCCCCAGTCGTTTCATACCTTCTAGAATACGCGCCTTGCCGCCTCTGTGCAAATGAGATTCTGGCACATTTCCTGACCCGGGAAATCTGCTAGACTAAGGCTCTTCATGCCCTCGCTCTCTTTTTTTTCTAGCCTCATCGTCGGCTCTATTAGTAGCGGCGCCCTGCCGTCGCTCGCAATCATCCTCGGTGTCATTTTCCTCGAAGACACGACCACGGTCATCGTCGGTATGCTCGCCGCTGACGCCCTCATAACGACTCCCCACGGACTCCTCTCGCTCTACGCGGGCATCATAATCGGCGACATCGGACTCTACTGCCTCGGCTACCTCGCAAGCACGCACCCGCGGCTCGCGCGGTACGTCGACCACGACTTCGTCGCACCTTTCCGTGCGTGGCTCGAGACCCGTTTCGTCCTCACGGTATTCACCGCTCGCTTCATCCCCGGAGCCCGACTCCCGACCTACACCGCGAGCGGATTCTTCCGCTCCCCTCTCTCGGTCTTCATAGTTACTTCAACCGGAGCAACGTCCATCTGGACAACATTCCTTTTCTTCATTTCTTATTGGTTCGGGAGCGCCACCTCAGGATGGATGGGACCTGCCCGCTGGGGTATCGCTATCGCGTTCCTTCTCGCACTCTTCTTTGTCGCGCGACACAATGTCCTCGCCTACCGCACTAAAAAGGAAGAAACCGACTCTTCTCGGTCGGATACCGTCGCCGATACTCGTGCGCAGTAAGCAGGAGAAGTGCGAAATCAAATACTGCCAGTGCTTGGAGCAGAAGCTCGTGCCGCATGAAGCCGCGATACATCTCGTATGAACCAAAGATAGCGAGCGCAAGCATGAAGAGCGGGTATGCCGCGCGCTTCTTGGCGAAGATACCTATGATAAGCAGGACTTTTATGGTTCCGTGAAGCGCGAGATAGAGTGCAAAGAAGTAATGCGTGTTCACTGCAAATGCCTGTGCGGCCTGCTGGATGGCAATTGCCACAAGATCGTCGGAGTCCTGGGCGAGTTCCCCGCTCGTAGCAAGCTCAGCAAGCTTGAGCACAAAAGAAGGCGGCACAAATAACACCAGGAGCGCTGCGAGTATCTCGAGCGCTCCATTCACTACCTTCAGTATGAGTGCGATGTCGAAGAGCCAGAGAATATCTCGCTCAACTTTCGCAGTGCTTGGTGCTGACGGCGCGTCCATCAGCGTAGACTATCACGATTGCGCTACGCGACGCGTTTCGCGAGCACCGCGAGCGCCTTCGTCAGATGCTCTTTCGTCGCGGTGTCAGTGAGATTCCCTTCCGCGTCAAAAATATCGTGTCCGGGACCGAGGTAGAGTTCCGGCTGGCCTATAACGGTTGCGTTCAGGTAGAGGAGAATGTGTCGCAAGTGGCTCTGCGCGACAGCTGTGCCGATGTTCCCCACCGAGACACCCATCGTGAGCACGGTCTTGCCGGTAAAGGAATTCTTCCCCCACGGGCGGCTAGCCCAGTCGATTGCATTGTTCAAGACACCCGGGATGGAGCGGTTGTATTCCGGCGTCGCGATGATGATACCGTCAGCTCCCTCAACTGCATCTTTCAATGCTTGTGCCTCCTTGGGGAATTCTGCTTCGTTGTCTTGATTGAAGAGCGGAATGGCGCTGATGTCCTGGATAGTGATCTGCATGCCCTCAGGCGCGAGCGCCTGCAGATTGCGCAGAAGCGCGGTATTAAACGAATCCCTCCTCAAACTCCCTGAAATAGCGACGATGTTCATAGTGTCTAAAATTAGCTGACTAACGAAGCCTACCCTACTGGAAAGCGTAGCAGAGTGGGGATAACCCAACGGGACGTGTCTTGCTGTCGTCTGTAAAGCTCAAACATCTTGTCGAATCGAACTGAAGATTCATTACTCCTCAATTCCCAAATCTCTTTTCACTTTCGCCAGCGCTTCCTCATCTGTACTTCTTCTGCTCACTTCTTCTTGTTCCTCTTTTCCTCTCTTTTCCTTCAATATATCTACGACTTTGCCATTTTCATCTCTCGTATAAATAGCCGTCACATCTGCTTTTCTGACTATCCTGTCTGCCGCCACCTCTAAAGGTGCTTCGATTACATATGACCCTTCAGGTATAGCGTGATACTTCCCTTCTGCACCCCTGCTCCAAAAAACTTTCTCGCCCCATCTGTTTTTTTCTACCAATCCAGCAGATTGTTTGTTTCTCACAATGTCACTAATGATTAAATCATCTATAGCTTCATCGGTTCTCACACTTCGATACACTTTGTCGGGAGATGTTGGCAAATCTTTTCCAATACTTAAAATTTCACCAATACTGTTTGGGTTTGTTTTCTCTACATCAAGCTTTTCTGGAGTAAGGTGTTGTTTTTCTTCGTTTGTCATACACACAGTATACTAGGCGCATGAATCAGAAACTCATCCGCGCGGTAGTCGCGGCCGTGCTTGCTATCGCGGCAGGGAGTGTCGGGTATTCTGCGGGCGGTGACGGAGCACAGGTGACGAGCGTGAGCATCCCCGCGGCAACGGTGCTCGCCCCAAAAGCCGGATCGACACGCGTCATATACAGCCTCGACCAGAAGCAGAACGATCAGGAGATTATCTCGCTTATCAACGAAACAGAGGACCACATCTACTTCGCGATTTACACCTTCACCCTCCCCTCCATTGCCGATGCCCTTGTCGAAGCAAAGAAACGCGGCGTCGACGTGCGAGGAATTATGGACTCCGAGCAGAGTAGCAACAGCTACGGCGCGCCCATCACCGAGAAGCTCCGTGCCGCCGGCATTCCTCTCGTGAAAGAGCGGCATGCGAGCGGGAACGGCATCATGCATATCAAACTGCTCGTGACTGAACAGGCGTATGCCTTCGGCAGTTACAACTGGACCCGTTCTGCAACGACCATTAACGACGAGATACTCGAGATAGGCACTGATCCGGGACTCCGGCAGACCTATGAAACCATCCTGAAGAAACTCTTCGAAGCCTACAAAGGCAACGCGGCCGCGGGAGCGGCCGCGCCTGTTTCTATCGGCACGATTCCCTACACCGACGCCATGAAGCACGTAGGCCAAGTAGCCTCCGTGCGCGGGATGCTCGTGAAAGCGCACACCTCCGCCACTGGCACCGTCTTCCTCGACTTCTGCGCCAACTACAAGACCTGCCCCTTCTCAGGCGTCATCTTCGCCGACGACGCAAAGAAGTTCGGCGACCTCTCTCGTTATTCCGGCACCACCATCACCCTCACCGGCAAAATCGCCTCGTACCAGGGCAAAGCCGAAATCATTCTCTCTGATCCGAGTCAGCTCTCGAATTGACGCATACGACACTTCGTGTTAATTTCCTGTCAGAACAATTCCGTTCTGGCAACACTACATGAGGAGAAGTCATGAAAATCTTTCAGTTGGTCGGGGGGAAATACCAGAGCTTTAAAGACTGTGACGCTCTGCAGCCATTTTCCGAAGCGTCGCTCCTTGCGCAGATTGTGTCCAACGCCGCAGATATCGGCCGCGGCGACTCGACATGCTTGGTCTTCTCGAAAGAAGAAGAGGCACGAGTGGCCGAGCTTAGCGAGCTGGTGGTTGGCAAACTCCAAGTGAATCAAGGCATGGGACATACGCGTTACGGCATTGATTTATTGCTTTCAGCACTCCTGCATCCCGCAGGCTTGTGCATGACGTACGTCCCAGCCAGCGGCGATGGAAACAAACCGATTCCCGACATCAAAGATTGGCTGTTGGCAATCAAAAGGCCATAATGTCGCCAATCACCCGCCGCACCAGGAAGCCGCCCCTTGGCGCTTCCCCGGTGCGGCGGTTTTCTTTTCCCTTGCGCACTATGCCCTTTTTATGCTATTATCCCAGTACTTCCAGTGGCTACCGACCGAATTCGCATCAATAACGAGATACACGCGCCTGAGCTGCGTGTGCTTGGTGTAGAAGGCGAAAACCTGGGAGTACTCACACTCGAAGCCGCTCTCGCGGCCGCAAAGGCCGTCGGGAAGGATCTTATCGAGATTTCGCCCTCGGCGGTCCCGCCCGTTGCGAAGATTATGGATTATGGTAAGTTTGAGTACGAGCGAAGCAAGAAGGAAAAGGTAGCAAAAGCCAAGGTAAAGGTGTCCGAAACGAAGGAAGTCCAGATAAAAGTGGGCACCGGAGACAACGACATGGCGCTGAAGGCCAAAAAGGCAGCCGAGTGGCTCGCCGAAGGCCACCGAGTACGCGCCGAGCTCTTCCTGAAAGGCCGCTACAAGGGTATGAGCGAAGAATTCCTCAAGGTACGCCTCGAGAAGTTCCTCGCCCGTATCCCCTACGCCTACAAGGTCGCCGAGCCGATTACCCGCAGCCCGAAAGGGTTTGCAGGAGTCATTGAGCGAGACCTCATAGCCCAAGCGAAACGCGAAAAAGAAGCCCCAACCACAAAATGAAAACAAACAAATCTTATCTGAAACGAATCCGCGTGACCCGCACGGGCAAGCTTATTGCACGCAAGGCAGGCCAGAACCATTTCAATGCCAAGCAGAGCGGTTCAAAGCGTAGCGGCAAGCGCCGCGCTATCACCCTCTCGCTCACCAACAAAGTGATGCGTCGCTTCCTTCCGGGGATGTAATTAACTTAATACTTTTCGTATGGCAAGAATCAAAGGAGGAATGATGGCGCTGAAGCGCCGCCGAAATATTCTCGAACGAGCCAAGGGCTACCGCGGCATCCGTTCCAAGAAGCTCAACTTCGCTCATGAAGCGCTCATGCGCGCCGGCCGCTACGCGTTCGCTCACCGACGCGACA
Organism: Minisyncoccia bacterium; assembly: GCA_049286905.1. Classification (GTDB taxonomy): domain Bacteria; phylum Patescibacteriota; class Minisyncoccia; order Phycocordibacterales; family Phycocordibacteraceae; genus C7867-001. The sequence goes on along the minus strand of JBAQEU010000019.1, from coordinate 4,738 downwards.
AGAAGACCGCGTTCCGCCAGCTCTGGATCGTCCGCCTGAACGCCGCAGTTCGCGAGAACGGCCACAAGTCGTACAGCTCGTTCATCGACAAGCTCAAGAAGACCGGCTTCGAGCTCGACCGCAAGGTCCTCGCTGAATTCGCTTCTGAGAAGCCTGAGATCTTCGCCCGCATCGCCAAGCAAGTCGTCTAAACCTTTTCACAATGAAACGAAACCGCCCCTCATGGGGCGGTTTTCGTTTTCTAGTGGGGTTATATCGTCCCCAGGAGCGAGACCGAACGTTTGATGACGACGAAACCGTAGCCCCAGAGAATCGGGAGCCAGAGCGGCATGAGGCCGAAGAGAGAGTTCCGAATGAATGTTTCCACTCCCGTGCTGATGAAAAGATACTCGGAGACAGCCATGAAGAATGCGCCAAAGAGAAGAATCAGAGCGTCATGCTTCGCATATTTAATGACGAGCGAAACACCGATGATGCCAATATACAAACCTGCGAGCAGGTAATCGTCTTGTACAAACGGAATCAGACCAATCATTACTAGAATCGGAATCGCGTTTAGGAAAATCTCTGCGGTCTTTTTCATAGTTAAATTCTCTTTACTGAAGTTTTGGTAATCTCCCACGTCTCGCCATACTCGGGAACGATGGCGTTACCGCCGAGATAGTCGTGAATGCGCTGTGCGAGGAACCGTTCGGCGGACGGCTCGCCAAGAGCAGTAAAGATAGCCTTCGGGCGCTTCTCTGCGAGCGCGGCTTCGGCGTATTTCATCAGTTCATCGCGGTCGGCGTGGGCTGACCAACCCTCAAGGTTTTCTACTTTCGCTTTAATCTTTACTTCGTTCCCCGCGATACGGACTGATTTTGCGCCCTCCATCATGCGCCGCCCGGGAGTCCCAGGAGCCTGATACCCGACCATGATGAGCGTCGTAGCTGGGTCGGGCAGGTAGCGGGTCTCCCAGCCGCCTATGCGCCCCCCGTGGCTCATCCCTGCCCCGGCGATGATTATTTTCGGGTTCGGTATCGCCTCTATTTCTGAAGATTGATCGCGGGAGAGCGTCTGCTTCAAAAACGGGAATTCGAACAGGCTTTTCTCGCGCTTCATCTCTGCTTCTGCCTCTGGTTTGAAGTAGGTAGCCCCCCACTTCTCGTAGACTGCGGTCACGTGTATCGCGAGCGGCGAGTCGAGATAGACCGGCACCTCTGGAAGAGACTTCTCGGCAAAGAAGTTTGAGAGCTCATAGAGCATGAGCTGGGTGCGCTCAAGCGAGAACGCGGGTATGAGGATAGCACCGCCTCGTTGTATCGCGGTCTTGAGTGTATCGCGGAGCTTCGAGACGCGCTCAGTGTGCGGCGGGTGCAAGCGATCGCCGTACACACTCTCCATAACTATCGCGTCAGCGTCGGGCACTGGCTCCCAGTCTGGGAGGAGCGGCGAGGGCGACCCGCCGATGTCCCCGGTGAGCACGAGCGTCGTGCCCTCTTCGTCAGTGATGCGCACACTCGCCGAGCCGAGAATGTGGCCGGTGTTGCGCAAATAGGCGGAGAGCCCGGGCGCGACCTCTTTCTCGGTGTGATAGTCGAGCGCCTCGATGAGCGTGAATGCCAGGTCGACGTCTTGTTGCTCGTAGAGCGCACCGATACCCTGGCGAGCCGCCTCCTGACCGAGGATGCCGACCGAGTCCTGCATGATGAGCATAGCGAGATCTTTGGTGGGCGGGGTCATGTATATCTTTCCGCGAAATCCGTCCTTCACGAGCTTGGGGATGCGCCCCACATGGTCGAGATGCGCGTGGGTCAGCACCATCGCATCAACCGTCGCTGGGTTATACGGAAATGGCCCGTACACGTCTGCCTGGACGACATCGGCTCCCTGCTCAATGCCGCAATCCACGATTACTTTCCCGCGTGCACCCTCCACTAAAAAATTTGAACCGGTCACTTTTCCGGCGCCACCATAGAAACTCAATTTCATTGACATGCGAATACTTTAGCACGAGCACGAAAAACCCCGTCTCTTTGAGACGGGGTTTTTCGTGGGCTGTCCTCTGTTGGCAACTTTATGTGCCAAGTGGGAAAAGCAATGACAGCTATCGGGTCCGTCAGCTGATGGATCGCCAAGCATGTCTGAATGCCGAACTCCCGGGAATGTAGCAAGTTGATTCAGTGAACAGCTCCATCTTCTAGTATACACGCTCCTGAAAGGTGGCCTGTGGAAAACTACACCCAGTAGGCGATTCTGCTGAATCGAAGCCCCGCGTATCGCGGGGCTTTTCAGGATGTGTTAGAGAATTGTTTTTACGTCGACATCGTAGAGCGTTGCCTCGTGCACTGTACGATACTTGATAATCTCTTCATCCTTGAACCAGTGCGGAATCTCCATCTCGGCTTCGGGCACCGTACCGGACGCGTGAATGAGGTTGCGAATCGCACGAGTGTCTGTATCTGCCATCTGGTAGGAGTCGAGCACGAAATCACCGCGAATCGTGCCGACACCTGCGCTTCGTGGCTCCGTACCGCCCGTAATCTTGCGCACGAGCTCGACGGCATGACCGCCTTCCCAAATCATCGCAATGACTGGCCCGCTCGTCATGTACTTCTTCAGGCTCACCACGACGCTGTCCGCAACTTCTATCGGGTCAGTCGAGGGCGGAGTCTCCCCTTTCTTGAGGTAGCTCGCAATAGCTTTCTCGCCGACATTCTTCTTCCAGCTCGGATCGAGGAGGTAGTGTTCCTCCACCATTTTCTCGGTCGGGACGAGCATCTTAAGCGCGACGAGCTTCAATCCCGTGCGTTCATACCGCTTGATGATTTCGCCAATGAGCGTGCGCTGAATGCCGTCCGGCTTTACGATGACGAGCGTTCTTTCGGTTTTAGGATGTAGTGCCATAAGTTTAAAAAATCCTGCTTCTAGCAGGTTGTTAGCTGATACTGGTAATAATACGCGCTCCGGTCTTTTCTATCAAGATAGTGTGCTCGAAGTGTGCCGAACGAGAACCGTCCTTCGTGCGGAAGGTGTACCCGTCTGGAGCAATCATGACCGCGGCTTTCCCGGCGCTTGAGATGGGTTCAAGTGCGAGCACCATACCCTCCTCGAGGAGCGCTCCGCGACCCGGGCGGCCGAAGTTCGGGATGAACGGCTCTTCATGCACCAGGTCGCCCACACCATGTCCGCCGAGCTCTTTCACAACTGTAAAACCGGCGTCCTCGATCTCTTTCTGTATCGCCGCTCCGATGTCGCCCACGTGATTCCCGGGCGATGCGGCCGCTATGCCTGCGGCAAGCGCGGCCTCAGTCGCGTACAGAAGTTTCTTCGTCTCGTCGTTTACCTTACCCACCGGCACGGTGATAGCCGCATCCACGATGATACCGCCGTGCCGAAGGCCGAGGTCGAGCCCGACGATGTCGCCCTCCTTCAACACCTTCACGGTCTCATTCGGGATGCCGTGCACCACCTCGTCGTTTATCGAGACGCAGAGCGTCGCCGGGTAAGGGCGGTGAGCGCCTTCGGGTGTGTACCCGAGGAAGCACGGCTCGTCCCCGCCGTCGCGTATCATCTGCTCTGCGAGGTCGTCGAGCACATCCGTAGCGACACCGGGCGCAACCTTTGCGCGAAGCGCCTCAAGCACTGCGGCGAGCCGCCGCCCACCTTCAATAAGGTTCTCTCGCTCAGTATCGTTCGTAATGGTCATATTACACGCCGAGCTTTGCTCGGATGTCAGCGGCAATCTCTTCCACCGTCCGCTCGCCGTCTATGTCGATAAGTTCGCCAGCCTTGCGGAATAGCTCGATAGCCGGATCGGTGTGCTCGTGGTACTCCTTCAATCGTTCCTCAACAACGTTATCGTCGACACGACCTTCGGCTTCTTTGCGGAGCGCGAGGCGCTTCTCGACCTCCTCGTCAGACACGTTGATATTCAAGACAGTGAAATTACGTCCGAGCCATTTGAGCGAGTCGATAGCGAGCTCAGCTTCGGGCACCTTACGGTTGAACCCGTCGAAGATGACGCTCGTGGTCTCGTTCACGCCGAAAAGTGCTTTCAAGTAGAGGTACATCGCGAACCAGTGCGGAGCGAGATCGCCGCCGTCTATGGTCGACTTAATCTTGTGCCCAACCGGAGTATCCTCGGTCGCGATAGCACGGAACTGATTCCCCGCCGACATGACCTGCCAGCCGGTGGTCTGTGCGAGGAGCTTCGCCTGAGTCCCCTTCCCGCATCCGGGCTTCCCTATGAAAAATATCGTTCGTGGCTCTGTTTGCATATAGTTACTCTAGCATTCCTCTTGAATTGGGGTAAGAGCAAAAACAAAACCGCCCCATGGGTAGGGGCGGGTATTTCGAATATCAGGCGGCGATATCAAGTCGGGACCGCGGACTCGATGGCGAAAATTTCGCGTATCTGATTAATTTGGCAGTACTGATCGCCGGCATAGACGGTAGTCGCCTTATGGAAGTCATCTTCGAGTTCTTCCGGAAAGTCATAGGGTTGAGATTCTCCCTTCGCTATTTCCGCGTCGAGGACAACCTGAACGCGATACAGGAAGCTTTCCCAGAACGCACGTTCTTCCGCTTCCATTTGGGACAAGGTTTCCTCGTCCAGCGGGACCCCATGGGGACCCATGCGACTATGACCCATGCACATTTGTTTCTCCTCAAATCAATTGATTAAGGGCAGGAACCATCACCCAAAAATCATAGTAAACTATGTTTATATAAAGTCAAACCCCGCGCTGGCTTCGCC
>JBAQEU010000018.1:0-26804 GCA_049286905.1 Minisyncoccia bacterium | reverse complement strand
GCGAAGCTTCGTGCGACTATATTTTGCTAGCAGGGTCAGGGACTCGAAGGCCGGAGCGCGACGGCGCGAGGCGGGGTGAGAAAACGAACACTTGGAGCTTTCGCAAGACCTTGTGAGCTATTTTGTGAGTGAAGCGAAACAAAAGAGCCATAAGGTGTACTGCTCCTGTAAGGAGGGGAAATTTTCAGCAGAAAATTATGCGTGACCGGGTTCCTGACCCACAGCTCGTGATAGTCTTGTGGTATGACAGAAGGATTTAGAAGTAAAGAAAACGGAGGAGATATCTCCAAAGAAGAAGTATCTCTGTTGCTGCGCAAACATCCGGAAGATCTCTCGCCTCTGCATGTCTTCCTTGATCGAAGAGAAAAGGAGGTGAGGAATAGTAAAGACACGTTACATCTGAACGTAGAAATTGCAGAAATCTACAGAGACGCTGGATTGACGGACGTGGCTCGGCAAGCATTTCTAGATGCGGCAAATCAAGCGTGGCAGGAAAGGGAGGGTAGTTTATATCAAGTGCTTGTCGCTAAATTTGAGAAGTTGCAGGGATAGAATCGGAAAGGTCCTTGCGTCGTACCACACGGCCAGCTCATAAGGTTTGGTATACTCCCATCATGAAAATTGGCGTCGGTTCAAAAAATAAAACAAAGGTAAACGCGGTCGCAGATGTACTCCTGGACTACCCAATGTTTGTCGGAGCAGAGATTGTCGGTGTTGATGTGGTGCTTGAACAGTTCGGTCACCCCAAGTCTCTTGAGGAGACCGTCGAGGGTGCGGTATATCGCGCGAAGCAGGCATATCCCGGATGCGACTATGGTTTTGGTATCGAGGGCGGGCTCATGAGTGTCCCACAAACGAAGTCGGGCTATATGGAAGTGACAGCCTGCGCTATCTATGACGGCACCAGGATCCATATGGGCCTATCACCAGGATTTGAGTGGCCAATGCAAGTTATTGATGCAATTTTGAATAAGGGTTTAGATGGTAGCCAGGCAGTAAAAGTTGCAGGCTTGAGTTCACACGAGAAAGTGGGGGAGCATGAAGGGGTCATTGGTGTCCTTACAAAAGGTCGCATGACTCGAACGGAATATAACAAAGACGCCGTTTTGATGGCACTTATCCATCTCGAGAATCCTGAACATTTTTGAAATAAGTTCCCATGTCGTACCAGACAGCCAGCAATCGGCACAAGAAATCCCCGTTCATGGGATTTCTTGTTTTGCCGTTGTTAGCGGGTCAAGGACTCGAAGACCTTGCGAGTATTTTTCAGAAGCGAAGCGAACAGAAAATCCACAAGATGTACGCCGAGATTTTAAAAGAGCGAAGCGACTATTAAAATCCAAGTGCCGTTCTGAAGGAAGCGGCCTGATCCTGCAAGGAACGAGAAATGCACTCATGGTCCCTGACCCGCAGCTAACTTGAGATAGGTTCGGAGTTCGAGTAACATATCAATAATGCTATGGCGTGGATAGAAGAACTACAGAACATACGGCATCCCATGTTTGGTGCCGCCCTCTTGGGAGGATTGCTTATTTTTGCACCAGGACTGTCCTATCTCTTTTTCTTTGAGAGGGCGTTATTCATTCAGTTGGAGACCATCAAAATACTTACACTATCGGTGGCGATAATAGCCCCATTTTTTATATTCAATACCATACTTTTCGCTTATCCCGTAAGCTTGTCGGAAAAAAGAACGGGGAACACCAAAGCAAACCAAGAAAATCCCACAGCTTTTATTTCTATCCTCCTCAGTCTTTTTGTGTCAGGAGCGGTACTTTACATCGGTCTAGCCGCATCGTATTTCTTAAGTGAGGGACTCCAGCTTGCTCTGACCGTTGGAATGGTTCTCCAGGCACTTTTGACGGCTGGCTTGGTTTTGCCTGCTGTAACAGAGGCGCGCAAGAAAGCGTAACAATATATTTTGGTCAAAAGCCGCAGGGAAACGTCTGTCCGAAGAGGGTCTTTTTGTTTTCAAGAAGTCGCCGAAAAACCCAATGGGAGGTTGAACTGTAATCTCTCAATCTAACGCAGATGGAAGTCGTTATACCCATCTTCTTCAAAAATTCATAAATCTTATGTATAATAGGCAGCAAGGGCATTGCGCCCAGGGGTCCGCGGAGCGGACCGGCAAAACACCCAGGTAAAATCTGGGTGTTTTGCTATATATCGTTACTGTCGTTAAAGCAACTGTATTTTATTCCAAGGTTTGGAATATCTTTTTCATCAAGAAGTGAATCAATTAATTTCCCTCGGTTTTTTAGAACAGTGTATGGAATATAGTCCTGATCATATCCGCCCTTGACCATTGGGTATAAATAGAGATCGGCAATCTGGAGAAAAGGAGACTTCTTTTTATGAAACTCAGGATCACCATAGGGAATTTGCTGAAAGAGCTCTGATCCACTCGTCCCATACTTGGCAGAGGTATCGGGGTTAAAAGGATGACCGTCTTTCCGCAAATCTTTAAAGTATTGAGCAATTGCCCGATCTTCCTTTTTACCGCATTGTTCACAAACAATTTTAAAACGGCGATCAATGTTCATAATATGTTTTGATACACGTTCTATCAAAATACTGAAGGCAGTTTTACACATCCACCAAGGCTGTCCTGAATATTTCTCCTTGTAACGCTTGTTATAGCCTTTCCTATCTACAACAACTGCGAAACCCATAACAGGAAGTTCGCAGAGAAAATCCATAAGATCGGTATTGAAACGTTCGTTCACAATATCGTCTTTGAGCCACCCGAAGTTATTACGCCGTCCTCGAATTTCAGAAGAATGCAATGGATATTTTATGTTCCATGAATCACAAAAATCTGAATGCATTGAGCTCACCTTGTCTCGATCGAGATCCCTTATCAAAATCCCTCCAAGAGCAAAATAGTCCATACCGTCATTACGGGCAGACTGATCTTGATCCGGATAACGCCATCCGGAATCATCTACATAAAGATAGTGCTTTTCTTTTGCCATAAAAAATGCCCGAAAGGGCATAAGTCATTTTACCACGGCAAACTACGAAGTCTTTAGTCCTAAATTGTCACTCAAGCTTCAAATCATCTAGAGGTTCGACCAGGTTTTTAGTGAAAATGGGGCCAGCCACCATTCCCTTTAACTTCGCCGAATCCGACGACTTCAGCTCATAAGGTTTGGTATACTCCCGTTATGAAATTCCTTCTCACTTCTGCGGGGTTGCGAAACGAAAAGATTGTTGATGCACTGCAAAAACTCGTGGGCAAGCCCTTATCAGAAACGACAGTCATTTTTATCCCGAGTGCGGCGAATACTGAGGGTGGTGATAAAGGCTGGCTCGTCAGCAATCTTGTTGATTTTCAGAGACAGAATTTTAAAGCAGTAGATATTTCTGATATTGCCGGGACACCGGAAGAAAACTGGAAAAAACGTTTCGAAGAAGCCGACGTGATTTGTTTTGGAGGAGGGAACGAAAAGTATCTTGCTGAATTGCTCAAGAAAATGGGCATGAAAGAGTATTTCTCGACGATGTCTAAAGACAAAGTATATATGGGCATCAGTGCAGGAAGCATGGTCGCCGGAATGTTCATGCCAGAGAAGCTCTACCCAGAAATTTTCCCCGAAGAAGACTTCGGAGCTACAACGACAGCGCCTATGGAGCTATACTCATTTTGTTTTATTCCACACCTCAACAGCTCGTTTTTCTCGCAAGTAAGAAAAGAGAAATTAGAAGCTCTTAAACACGAGTTCACAGCACCTGTGTACTCGACAGATGACGAAACGGCGATAGCGATAGATGGAGAGAATATAGAAATAGTCGGGGGAGGGGACTACTGGATTTCAAAATAGATTCCGCGTCGTACCAGACTAGGAGTAGCAAGGGTAGCCCTTGCTCGCGCTGCCCAACTGCATCTCAAACGGCCAGCAAATCCTCGGTGTATACTTCACTCATGTCCGAAGGTGTCCCAACACGTTCAGAAAAAGAGCCGACAAGAAAAGAGAAAACAATTTCTCTAGCAAAAGAACTCTTTGAAAGTCAGGAGGTTTTTCCTTTCCTGGGTGTCGATCCAGAAGGGTATTTGGAAATGAAAGCCGGAGATGAAGAGGCGCCTGGTTACACCACTCCCACAGATGAAATTATTGAAAGAATGAAACATGAAGGGATAAAAATTGTTCTCGGGAAAAATCCACAGAGCGGCAGTGTGTATGTTTTGCCAGCTCAAAGCACTGATATTGAAATGGACAGTATGTCACCAAAACGGCTCCAAATCAGCGAAGGGATGAACGAAAAACTCAAAGAATTAATCCTGCTTGTCAGGGGCTGATTCTCGTTTCAAAAAGATTTCCATGTCGTACCAGACGGCAAGCAAATCTAGGGTACTATAGGGACATGAAGTTACTTAGGGAGGTTAGTCCCATTGAGGTAAAAAGGACTTTTGTTATAGCCGACCATATCACTCAGAGAAAAAACCTCGGCAATAATCGTAAATTCTAGCCCTGGAGTAGCAAGGGTAGCCCTTGCTCGCGCCGTCAATTCCTTCTAAGCCGGCGACAACCCGACAGAAAGACTCCTCCTCGAGGAGCAATTCGGATTAGAATGCAAAAAACACTGCAGCAAACGTGGAACCAAGAGCAAGAAATGCCGCGCGCCACCTGTGCTCATCTGCCAAGAAGGATGTAAAAATAGCGCTGACAAACGGAACAATAATAAACCAGAATAGTAATATCGATGTCCCACCAGGACCAATGCAAACAATCCCGCAATCTTCTCCGTAAAAAGACGCCCCGTAGATTTTCATTGCAATCATTACATCTATTCGAAAATATCGAATAAGCGCGGACAGAACCATAACAACACCCGCCAAGATGAATATGTTTCTCTCCGCCAATTTCATATTAAGAAAATCCTATCATGTCAGACAGTCGGTGCAACTTAGTGCGTCTACAGGCTGAGAATGGAGTAGCAAGGGTAGCCCTTGCTCGCGCCGGTCCTAGCCCATAAATGAAAAGAACCCCTTAGGCATTGCGCCGTTTGGGTCCATCTTCGTGTTGATACTTTGCCATTATAGCATTTACTAAGTGTTGGGCAAGATATCCCCAGTTAGGTAACCACTCACTCTTTTTGAGGTTAATCCGAACTCCCAAAGCACAGATGGGTTCCCGCATCGTACCAGACGGCTAGCTTGTAAATGGGATGTCGCTCCGCGGGGTATACTTAAGAGAATGAAGATTCTGAAGGAAGTAAGGACTATCGACGTCAAAAGGACTTTTGTTATAGCCGACCATATCACTCAGAGAAAAAATCTCGGCAACAATCGCAAGTTCTTAAAAGACCTTTCTGAGGAAGAATTCGATAAGAAATTGCACGGTGCAAAGAAGGTGATTCTCAAATTACCTCAAAAAGAGTTAGATGCTTTGATTACGCCCAAGTGGCCGAAAAGACTCAAGGCTTATGACTCAGTCACATGGTTCTTAGCAGAAGCCAGTCCGAAGGAACTGGGTGTGTGGAGAAGAGCAGGGGAGCTACCTCTCACGTGGACAAACGGTTCTTTGCTCGAGACCGCGCAGAAAGTAAAAAATGGTTTTGAAAAGAAATCAAAATTAATCAAAAGGCGGCCGATGCATAGCATTCCAAACATCTTAAAAATTAAGGCTCACCTTGATCAGAAAGAGAAATATCTCTACCCGATTGTTTTCAAGACCGATACTGGGACTGGTGGGAGAAGGAGATTAAAGAGAAAGATGAAAGGAGATATTGATGACGGTTGCATGCGATCAATCGCTCTCGCTATAAGTGGGCGGAACCCTATCACCATTTATTTCGGTGTCCCGAAAAAGGGTCTCGTAACATAGTTCCCACGTACCACACTCTCAGCGGAAGACTGGTATACTTGCTGTATGAATAAATTACTCATCGGCGGTCTTGTCGCTCTGGGTGTGGTCATCGCGGGCTTTTTTGTGTTTCGTTCCGATACCTATACTGCTACCTCTGACTACAAAGACGCTGAGTTTCTGATAGAGGGTCAGAAAGTAAAGCTTGAAAACGGAGTCGCTGAAACGGAAGGAACTCCCGGTTCTGCCGCAAAGGTCATCACACGTTATTTTGGCAATGAATTAAAGACCGACCTTGATGGCGACGGCAGAGAAGACGTAGCCTTCCTGCTTACTCAGGAGCGCGGTGGTTCGGGGACTTTCTTTTACGCGGTCGCGGCTCTCAATACCGATCGGGGCTATAGAGGCTCGGACGGGTACCTACTCGGCGACCGGATTGCGCCGCAGAGCACGAATGTAAGTTCTAATCCTCGCCACAAGTACGTTGTTGTTTTCAATTATGCCGAGCGCGCGCCGGGAGAACCCATGACAGCGCGGCCATCTTTCGGCAAAAGCGCCTATCTGAAGATTGACCCTATAACTATGCAGTGGGGAATTGTCATACCCGATTTTGAAGGTGAGGCGCGATAGTGCGCAGGAAGTCGCGCAGACTGTAGAGCATAGTCACAAACCAGCACAAGAACGAGCTGAGCCCCACGATAAACAGAGTCGCCGCAGTTTTGAAATATACTTCTGAAGCAGGGTTGTCCGGTCCGCCTGTCCAAATAATACCGAGCACCAAGCTCGCGCAACTCGCAAGACAGATGAGGAATATGCGTACGGTTATTTTCTCGATCATAGTAGTAGTAACTCTCTTTGGGTCTATGTGGTTTCGTTTGCTGGTGGGGAATTGGTTGCGTTCAAAAGTGTCGTGCTAACATAATCTCATGGACAAAATAATAATAAGCCAGCCGGATGCACTCGGGGGACTTTGGTTTATCGGATGGATTTTCACCATCGGTTATTTACAACTAACGTTCTGGAAGGGCGTCCTTGCGCTTCTCATCTGGCCGTATTACCTCGGAGTGAAGTACCGCAGTACGCACCCATAATTTCACGTCTTCTACCCGGCTTTTCTATGACCGCCTGGCGCGGGCGGCATGATTCTTGACAGCGGTTTCGTAAGGATGTAGGGTATCTCCAGTCGACCCACCTGGGCCGATTTCGCGTTTTAGCCGTGTCCCTAGAGACCCGGCGAAAACATAATCAACCAAACAGAAGGAGTCCTTTCAGATGAAAAGCAAATCGCGTACCTACGGCGCAAAACTGGTTCCCGTGATGATCGCTGGCAAGAAACTGCAGATCGACGCCAACAGTATCCAGAAGAGCGACCGCACGATGCACCACGGCCAGACCGCTGACGGTACCAAGGTGAACAGTGCCCAGTCCTGCGTTGTCGGCGAATCGACCGTTGTGTGGCCGAGCGACGGCGCACCGGCGGTTTCGTTCCTGAACAAAGACCTGGAAGTCTTCGCGACGCAAACCCTGCAACAGCAGGGCTTCACGGTCCAGAAGCCGCAGATCTAGTTCGGCGCCGGCGGTACAAGCCGCAACAAAATAACGGGTAGCAATACTCATCCAAACAATCAGCAGGCAGCCCCTCCAAACGGCTGTCTGTTTTCCTTTTTATATCCTCCATACTTGTGCCTAAAAAGTGCGTGCTATCATTTCAATCATGGAAAACAAACTGACTAAAATCAGTATCGGAATCATCCTTGTTGTCGCTGTAGCAGGTCTGGTCTTGTGGCAGAAGAGCGAGACCTATAGACAGAGACAAGATGGGATAGTAGGGACCCCACAGAATACAGACACAACGACAACTACGACCACAACCACCACAACGACCGTTATTCCCGCCGAGACCCCGTCTGCTCCGATTGTGAGCGGCATCACGAGCGCTACTGTCGCGCTCCATAATTCGCGTACGAGCTGTTGGTCGACCATAAACGGAAATGTCTACGACCTCACGAGCTGGATTCCACAGCATCCGGGCGGCGAGCAGGCGATACTCCAGCTCTGCGGCACTGACGGCTCTGACACATACAACGGACAGCACGGCGGAGCACCGAAACAAGCCGCAGTCCTCTCGGGCTTCAAGATTGGTTTGGCGGCGGAGTAACTTGGTATGACACGACCACAAGCAGGCCTTCTGGTGCTACGACTCGGGCTCGCAGGAGTTTTCCTGTGGTTCGGGTTCTCACAGCTCATAGACGGCATCAGCTGGGTGTCGTGGGTGCCCGAGTGGGCGGTCAATGTCATACACTTGCCGCCAGCGATGATCGTACTTGCGAACGGGCTGTTTGAAGTCATATTCGGGACTCTGCTCGCGCTTGGTTTGTGGACTCGCTTCGCCGCGTTCGTTCTCGCTCTCCATCTCGTGGTCATTGCCTTTGACATCGGACTCACTGCAATCGGTGTGCGAGATTTCGGCCTTACGCTCGCAACGCTTGCGCTCGCTCTTCTCACAGAAGGGAAGCAGAAGCCGAGAGAAGATGAGATAAGGGCTGACCGATAACTTTATCCCCTGTAATGAGAACGAGCGCACGAGACTGAGCACTTCAGTGCTAGGATGTTTCCATATGAACATGAATAACAACAAGGTGTGGGCAGTGGTCGCGATAGTCGTGCTCGCGGGCGCTTGGTACTTCTACTCGGGTTCGGGAGTGTGGAAGGGCGGCATGTGGTCGACTGCGACAACGACAGTCGACACCTCGGCTCAGTCTGAGACAGGCCAGCCATCAGCTACGTCTCCCGTGAAGAAGGCTGGTACGACCCAGAAGGTCGCACCCGCGAAGGTTACCGGACTGAACCCTATCGCGTATCTCTACAGCCTGAAGGAACCCCTCGTCTGCTCGATGAAGACGACGTCTGGCTATGCTCGCGCAGGCACGATGTATATCGCAAACGGGAAGATGCGCGCCAATCTCGGAAGCTCGGCGATGATAGCTGACGGTATGTACTTGTACGCTTGGGCGCAGGGAGCCTCGACAGGCCTGAAGCTTCTCGCGGCGACGAGCGCGAGCGGGAGTGCTATCGCGGCGGCTGGCGGGTTCGACCCGGCAACGCCAGTCTCGTACTCGTGCAATCCGTGGGTGGCAGACGCAAGCGTCTTTACCCCGCCGACAGGAGTATCGTTCTCGAACACCTACTAAGCATCGCTTGCAATACAAAAGCCGGGGAACACCCGGCTTTTGTATTGCACGCTAGTAAGTCTTAAAGCTTCACGATGTGCCAGACACCGCCCACGCCGTCGCCATTGATGTCGCCGGCCTGTACATCGCGGATGTAGTAGTAGAGCGGCTTGCCCTGCCACGCGTACTGCGACGAACCGTCAGCGCGTGTGATGACTGAGATGTCAGCAGGGAGCTGTGTTCCTGCGGCTGAGCTAGAGATATACGGCGGCCAGTTGGTCGCACAGGTTCCGCTACAATTGCTCACCCCAGGCTGATCGTTGTCGAACGTGTAGACCGTCATACCTGCGGCATTGCTCATGTACGTGCCCTTGGTCGTATCAGTCTTGGTCTCGTAGAGACTCACGGGAGTGGTGTCCACGACGGGCTCTTTCGACTGCGAAGAATACCAGAACCACCCTGCGACTATCACGGCTATTACTGCGATGATGCTTATGGTTGTTTTGTTCATATACGTAAAGCGTAGCACTTGTGCCGAGGCACTTGTATAAAATGATAGGAAGCTGTGAACAATGTTGTCCATAGCTTCCGTGCCCGTTTGTTCGGGTATCTAACTATTCATTCCCAGTACATCTTTTTGTTCTAGTTCTTCAGATTTGCGCCAAGTACGCGCCGCCATTCCTGTGGGGATTTCGCCGCAATTTGGGTGACTGTGGCAGGTGACCTTTTGAGTACCTCGTCGACAGAAACCATCGCGCGAGCCGCGGCTTCTTGCTGTGCGGCAATCTTCCTTCGGCCTTTCTTCTTTGACATGATTGTTCTCCTTTTTGATGGTTGGGGTTATGTCGAGAGGTCATCCCTGGCCCACTCGAGGACTCTTGTCCCGTCGGGAAGGATCTTCCATTTGTATGCAGTTCCTTTCTTGTCGCGGTAAATCCAGAAAATCTGGTTGTGCCGGGAGACGACTATACAGTCGTACGTTGTCATCATCCACAAGCATTTCCCTTGAAAGGTCTGGGTGATGGATGATGAAGTATCATCCTGTTGAGGGGTGTCTGATGGTGGTGGAAGGGCCTCTGGTGATGCCAGAGGGGCGCACAACAGCAATACTGCGAAGAGAGAGGGTTTCATGATGATTATCTCCTTTCATGTCAAAGACCTCACTGTACAAGAGGTAGGGTTCCCTAGAAATCAGGCGTCCCTATCTAGCCAAAATATAGCACATTTTTATCCCACTTTATGGAGCTGTGCACAAGGGCAGGGGAGGTTGCCTATTTGCAAAAAGTATGTTATTTTGCAGGTTACTCACAACCTATACCCTATGAAAGACTTTAAGAAATCACACAGCTTCGGACAGAAGAGTTTCGGCGCCCGCCCGAGCTTCGGCGGTCACTCTGACGAGACGCACAAGACGACCTGTAACGAGTGTCATGCTATGTGCGAAGTACCGTTCAAACCTAATGGCAAGAAGCCGGTCTACTGCCGCAACTGCTACAAAGGCAAAGAGACGACGACCTCGTTTACCGGCCAGCCATTCTCCCGTCCGACCGAGTCTTCTCACGAAGACGCCGGTGGAAGCGACCTGAAGAAGCAGTTCACCATCCTCAACACGAAGCTCGACCGGCTCATCTCGGCTATCGAGGCTCAGACGCGCGCAATCTCAATTAAAGAATAAGATACATCTGCATGGTAGAATCCGAAGCTA
The DNA here is from genome assembly GCA_049286905.1 of Minisyncoccia bacterium. Taxonomy (GTDB): domain Bacteria; phylum Patescibacteriota; class Minisyncoccia; order Phycocordibacterales; family Phycocordibacteraceae; genus C7867-001. The sequence continues at coordinate 16,122 of JBAQEU010000018.1, read as the reverse complement.
TGGAAGTTTCAGAATCTATTCCCGAGTTCGGGACAATACGGGAAAACGAAGAGCGTCGAGACGGCGGGTGCGGTATTGTGTTTGATCCTGCGACGCAAAAGTATGCAGTGGGGGAGCACACGGAAGACGGATTCCTCAGACTTTTTTCTGGAGGTGTCGATGAGGGCGAGGATATCGAGCAGGGAGTGCTTCGCGAAGTGACCGAGGAGGGCGGGCTGCATGATTTCCTGCATGTAGAGAAAATCGCCGAGGCGATGGCGCACTACCGCAATGACCTGCGCCAGGTCAATCGCATCGCGCATGCGACCTGCTTTCTCGTCATTTTGAAAAGTGCTGATGTAGTGCCGACACAGCTCGAAGAACACGAGAAGTTCACGTTGGTGTGGGTGACAGCAAAAGAGATGCTCGAGAACTGGCAACAGCACGGTCGAGGCGCTGATCACTGGGTGTATTTCCTAAACAAGTGCGTCGCTCGCGCAAAGGATCTCGGGTACGACACAACGAGCGAGATATAGAACCAATGACGTTAACTGCCGACTACGACGTACTTGTGATCGGCGGAGGAGCTTCGGGCATGATGGCGGCTGGGCGTGCCGCTGAACTCGGGAAGCGCGTGCTGCTTCTTGAGAAGAACGCTGTGCTTGGTACGAAGCTTGCAATCACGGGCGGCGGCCGGTGCAACATTACCAATGCCGAAGAAGACGAACGACTCTTCCTGTCTAAGTACGGTGCGGCCGACAAATTTTTGCATACAACATTTTCGCAGTTTGGCGTGCGGGACACGTTCACTTTTTTCGAATCAAAAGGCTTGGCGATAAAAGTAGAAGCGCAGAAGCGAGCATTTCCGGTGACTGAACGCGCACTGGACGTGGTCGAGGTGCTCGAGCGGTATCTCGCGAAAGGGAAGGTCGAAGTACGCACGGGCGTGGCGGTGAAGAAAATTATCGCGACGGACGGGCGTATAGAAAAAGTGCAAACGAGTGTCGGGGATTTTTCTGCGAACGCATACATACTTGCAACGGGCGGCATGTCGCACCCCGAGACCGGTTCGACTGGCGACGGCTTCGCCTGGCTCACCGAGCTGGGGCACACGGTCGTCACGCCTTCGCCGACCATCGTGCCGCTCAAAGTGAAAGAGGGGTGGGTGAAGAAGCTGTCCGGCACATCGCTCCCGATGATGAAAGTTACGTTTTTCGTCGACGGCGTGAAGAAGTTTTCAAAATCAGGCCCTCTTCTTTTCACGCACTTTGGCGTCTCCGGCCCGACGATACTAAATAGTGCAGGAAAGGTTTCCGACCTTCTGCATGAAGGAGTGGTGACGGCGGGCATAGACCTCTTTCCCGGGGTAGACCAGGGCGCGCTCGATAAGAAGATGACTGAAGTGTTTGATGCGAATAAGAACAAATTGCTCAGGAACGTTTTGAAAGAAGTTGTGCCGCCCGGCATGTCTGAAACTCTGCTTTCGCTGTTGCCGAGTATCGACCCTGAGACAAAAGTACATAGCGTTACGAAAGAGAATCGCAAAAAAATCGTCGAGCTTTTGAAGCGCGTACCGTTCACTATCACGGGGCTTATGGGGTTTGACCGAGCAGTGGTCGCTGATGGCGGCTTGCCGCTCACCGAAGTCGATACAAAGACGATGCGAAGCACGCGATGCGAGAACCTTTTTGTAACGGGCGACCTGCTTCATATCACGCGACCTTCAGGCGGGTACTCACTCCAGCTCTGCTGGACGACCGGCTTTGTGGCCGGCTCTCACGCGTAGAGCTTGTTGAAAAGCCCATATGCTTCGTTACGGGTCCCAGCAATTTCTTCCGTCGTACACAAAAGTACGCCTACAGAAATTGCTCTCCCGTGCCTCGCCTCTGGGACTTTTCCAGCAAGCTCTGAAGACTGCCATTCGCAAAAATCGCGGACTAGGGTACTGTTTAGTTATATGGCAAATGTTACTAAAATAGATTCGGCGGAATTCCTGAAGGGCATCGTCGGTACGGACATCATCCTCACTGATGGCGTGCCTGAGATTGCTTTCGTGGGTCGCTCGAACGTTGGGAAGTCGAGTGTCATAAACTCGCTCCTGAATCGTAAAGACTTGGTGAAAGTCGGTAATCGTCCGGGTAAGACGACCGAGATTAACTTCTTCGGCATCAACGGCAAGAAGTGCTACTTCGTGGACCTCCCAGGATACGGTTATGCGAAGCGTTCGCCGAAAGAGAAAGAGAGTATCGAGAAGCTCATCCTCTGGTATCTGATGTATTCGGAAGCGACGATTTTCAAAGTTGTGCTCATACTCGACAGCAAGGCAGGACTCACCGCTTTCGATGAAGAGATGATTCGTGTGCTCCGCGAGAAGGGGCACCCGCTCATCATCGTCGCAAACAAGGTGGACAAGCTGAATCAGAAAGAGATGTCAGCCCAGCTTCGCGCAATCAAAGAATTGGCGCACGAAGGAATCGTCGTGCCGTACTCAGCCACGACTGCGACACCGAAGGAACGCGATGCGCTCCTGCGTCAGGTGCTCGCAGACTAGGGTATGTATCTGTCGGACGCGGCGGCGAAGCAGAAGGTGCTCGCAGAGAAATATAATGGCGTAGAGAGTGATGACTACCGTGCCGACTGCGCACGCATCGACGCACATGAGCCATTTGAATACATCCTCGGCTATGCCGATTTCCTCGGTTGTCGAATTGACCTCTCCTATAAGCCGATGATCCCGCGCGACGAAACCGCTTTCTGGGTCTCGCGCGTGATTGAAGAATGGAAAGACGCCGGAACGCTCACCGCGCTCGACGCGTACGCCGGCTCAGGCAATATCGGCGTTGCGCTCGCCCAGCATTTGCCGGAGGCGCACGTCACGTTTAATGAATTGGATGCAAATTTGATGCCGCAGATTGCGAAGTCGCTCGCTCTGAATGACATCGACGTGAGCCGTGCGACACTCATCGCGGGCGACAGTCTCGAGAAGGTCACGGGGAAGTTCGACATCATCTGCGCGAATCCTCCCTACGTCGACCCCGCAGGCGAGGCTGACATGGATCCTGAAATGAAGTACGAGCCGCACATCGCCTTCTTCGGTTCTTCGGATGGTTACGGGCACCACCGGGAGCTCATCGCGCGTGGGCGCGAGTTCCTCACTGATCGCGGCGTACTCTATGGTGAATTCGATATGACGCAGGCCGACGAGATTAAAAAACTCCTCGCCGCAACTGACTGGAAGTATGAAATCTGGAACGACCCCTACGGTCACGAAGGCGTGATGGTGTTGCGGATGGGATAAGGAAAGACCCTGCAAGGACGGAACCTTGCAGGGTATCTTTCTTACTCGTAACGAGTGTGTCTATTGTATCAAAAATTGCTGATTATTTCATTCCGATTTCGGCGAGGAAGGTGGCGAGCTCGGTGCCAGTGATAGGACGCGATGCGTTCGGCTTCAAATCTTCGAGGCGGATGTTGAGGATGCGCACGCGCTCGAGCTCGACGACCTGGTTGTGCAGTGCGGCAACCATGCGGCGGATCTGGTGCTTCTTGCCCTCGGTGAGTGTGATATTGAAACTCTTCGGTCCGGTCTTGCGCACTTTGCAGGGCGCAGTCAGGTAGCCTTCGATGTTTACCCCGCCTTCCATCGCTTTCTTGAAGCTCTCGCGGAGCGGTTCGAGCGTGCGCACTCGGTACTCTTTGTCGTGGTCGTAGTCGGGGTTAAGGAGGCGATCGGTCACGCGACCGTCGTTGGTCAGGATGATGAGCCCGCTCGAATCCTTGTCGAGACGGCCGATAGGGAAGACGCCCTCCATGTCGCGGTTCTTCGCGACACTTTGCTTGATGTCTTTCTCGCCGACCTGCGGTGAATGCGTGATGACACCGACGGGCTTGTTGTACGCGAAGTAGAGGAGGTGTTGATTGGGAATGGTGCCCGCGAGCTCGACTTTGTCGGTCTCCTCGACTTTGTCGCCGAGCACGGCGACGCGGCCGTTCACGAGGACCTTTTTCTTGGCGATGAGGTCGTCTGCCGCACGCCTGGTCGCGATGCCTTGGTGGGCGAGGTATTTATTGAGCCGCATCGGGTAGCCGTCTTTGGGCTCTGGGGGAGTCTTTGACATATCTCAAATATATCATTGTAGTGAAGGAAAGTCGAGTAATTGGACATATTTTGTTTCCATTTTCTCGTGAAGTGCGGTATGGTAGATACTTATGGCTAAGGAAGAGAGCGTTATACGCTTTGAAGAGGTTTCGTTCGAATACGGGCACAACAAGCCGATCCTCGAAGAGGTGAGCTTCACCCTGCGCCGCGGGATGAAGATGGCGGTCATGGGACAGAACGGTGCGGGCAAGTCGACGCTCTTCGCGCTTATGACTGGTGCGCTCAAGCCCGAGAATGGCGAGATACAGTTTTCACACGGCATGAAGGTAGCGATAGCGTCGCAGGTGATACCGCGCGAGAAGATGGAACTCACGATTCGCGAGTTCTTCCAGTCCTATTTTCATACAAAAGTGTATGACATCGATCCCAAGATCGACGAAGTACTCGAGATTGTTAATTTGAAGGGTCACGAGAAGCTCCACGAGAGAATCGTGAAGAGTTTTTCTGGTGGCCAGCAGGCGCGGCTCCTGCTCGCTTCAGCGCTCATTCAGGAGCCTGATCTCTTGCTCCTCGACGAGCCGACGAACAATCTCGACAAGGCCGGCATTGAGCACCTAACTTCATTTCTCGTCGAGTACGACAAGACCTGTGTCGTCATCTCGCACGATGCTGAGTTCTTGAACGCTTTTACCACCGGCGTGCTCTACCTCGATGTCTTCACGCGCAAAATAGAGCAATACCCAGGCAACTATCACGATGTGCAGAGAGATATCCTCATCCGTATCGAGAAGGAGAACCGTAAGAACGCGCAACTCGAGAAGAAGATCCAGGAGAACAAAGACAAAGCAAACTTCTTTGCGCAGAAGGGAGGCAAGATGCGTCTCGTCGCCAAGAAGATGCGTACCGAAGTCGAAGAGATGGAAGAAGAGAAAGTCGACGTGCGCAAAGAGGACCGCACGATTCGGCCGTTCATCATTCCCGCACAGCCTGAGCTGAGCGGTGTCGTGTTCTCGCTCACTTCGTATTCTGTGCTCGGTGCAAAAGGAAAATCAGTCACGAAGAAGTCGAACATCTCGCTCCGCAAGAATAACCACTTGCTCCTGCGCGGACCAAACGGCATCGGCAAGAGCACCCTGCTAGAAGCAATCGCAAAAGGCGTCGCCGAGGGCGCAATTATTACCGAGGGTGTGAAGGTCGGCTACTACCGCCAGGACTTCTCAACGCTCGATTTCGATAAGACGGTCTTTGATACGCTCATCGGAGCGATGGGACAGCCGGACGAGAAGCGTATGCGCTCGGTCGCGGCGAGCTTCCTCATCACCGGCGATACGGTCTATACCAAGGTCGGCAGTCTCTCGGAAGGGCAGAAGGGCTTGGTCGCCTTTGCTTCACTCGTGCTTGAACGCCCGGGACTCCTTATTCTCGACGAACCGACGAACCATATCAACTTCCGTCACCTTCCCGCCATCGCGAAGGCACTCGACCAGTTCGAGGGCGCGATGATTCTCGTTTCGCACGTTCCCGAGTTTGTCTCTCAAATCCGCATCGACGACATCCTCGATTTGGAGAAGTAGAGTCGCTAGCGGCGCTCTTCGAGTATCGCGAGTATCTTGTCGAGTTTCTGGTCCTCGATCCGTGTGAGACGTTCCTGGATTTCTTCGATTTCTTCCTTCGCTTTCAGGTTGGTATCGTAGTCAGCTTCAGCTTGTGTGCGATCGCGTTCTTCTTGGCGGTTTTCGCTCATCAGAACGAGTGTGGTGAGGAATATCGCTTCAAGCGAGACGGTCATCGTGAGAAGGCCGTAAGGAAACGCTTCAATAGGCCAAAGAATCCAGAACGAAAACCAGAACACGTGGATAAGGACAAAAGGCCATGATCCGACGAAGTCCGCGACAGTGTCTGCGAATCGGTCGCCAAACGAACGGTTCACGATATCTCTCTGATGCCAGTTCATGTTCATATCGGATTATCATAACATTTCAGTAGACACGTTTTGCGCCCTGTGCAGTGCATCTCATCCGCGTTACGAAATGCGATACACTGGTAGGTATGGAACAGAAGCCGATTGCAGAACTCATAGATCTCAAAGGGAAGGTCGCTATCGTCACGGGCGGAGCAGTGGGCATCGGCTACGCTATTGCGACGCGCCTCGCTGAGGCGGGCGCGTCGGTGCTCATTGCAAATCTCGACGCGGAGAAGTCTGCCGCCGCCGCGGCACTGCTCGTGGATCGCGGGCTGAATGTTTCTTCTGTCGCCGCAGACGTATCTGACGAGGCGCAAGTCGAAGCGATGATCGCGAAGGCGGTGAGTGAATTTGGCGGCGTGGATATTCTCGTAAACAATGCCGGCATCTACCCCCAGAAACTTGTCATGGATTCGACCAGGGAGGATTTTGAAAAGATCGTTCATACGAATCTTCTCGGGGCGTTCTTTGCGGCGAAGGCGTCGGCTAAGCAGATGATCGCGCAGAAGCGGGGAGGAAAAATCATCAACATTACCTCAATCGACGCCATCAAGCCCTTGAGTGCAGGTTTCGCGTTTTATGATGCGAGCAAGCACGGTCTCTGGGGCTTTACGCAGAGCCTTGCTCTTGAGCTCGCTCCGCACAAGATCTGGGTGAATGCGATTGCTCCTGGCGTCGTCGCGACCCCGGGCAATAATTTCGGTGAATCAGACAACCCCGAAGAGCAGAAGTTCATGGACGCTTTCCTCGCGAAGATCCCTATGCACCGCATGGCCGATGCCGATGAGGTGGGCAAGGTTGCGCTCTTCCTCGCGTCAGACCTCTCTTCCTATATGACCGGTTCGCAGGTAGTGGTCGACGGAGGCACCCTGCTTGCGTAAAAGTAACGATATTGTATACTGAATCTATTGCCCTAGGGCATTTTTTACTACCAAGCGAAGTGAGTGGAAAAGAGATTCTTATCTCATTTTCCCGAACGAGCGAAGGGAGGAAGCTTACTTATTATATGGAAATACGCAATATCGCTATCATCGCGCACGTCGACCACGGGAAGACGGCTCTTACTGACGCCATACTCAAGCAGACTGGCGCCTCGCCTGAAGGAACCACGATGGACACAAATAGTATCGAACGCGAGCGCGGCATCACCATCTACGCCAAGAACGCCGCGGTCGAGTACAAGGGTACCAAGATCAACATTGTGGACACCCCCGGCCACGCCGACTTCGGTTCTGAGGTGGAGCGCGTGCTCCGCTCGATAGACTCGGTGCTCCTCGTCGTCGACGCCCAAGAGGGTCCGATGCCTCAGACCCGCTTCGTGCTCAAAAAGTCGCTCGACCTCGGCCTCAAGCCTATCGTCGTTTTGAACAAGATAGACAAGCCGGCTGCCGACCCGGCTCGCGCGCATGACCAGGTGCTCGAGCTCTTCATGGAGCTTGGTGCGTCAGACGAGCAGTGCGATTTCCCAGTCATCTACTCTATTGGCCGCGAGGGTCTCGCGATGAAGAACCTCTCGGACCCTCGTGTGGACCTCACCCCGCTTCTCGACATGATTCTTGAGAAGGTACCGGCGGCAAACATTGGTGCGGACGCAGAAGCGACGCTTATGATGCAGCCGTTCAATCTCGCCTATGACAACTTCATGGGTCGTCTCGCAGTTTGCCGCATCTACGCAGGTACGGTAAAGACGGGTCAGAACGTCTTCGAGAAGAAGACGAATGGCGAGACCGTCCCGGGCAAGATTACCAAGATGTTCACCTTCAAGGGTCTCGAGCGCGTCGAGACGGCTGAAGCGAAAGCGGGCGACATCGTGCTCATCGCCGGTCTTCCTGATACCTATATTGGCGAGACGATCACGTCTGACGAATCGGCGACGCCGCTCCCGGCTATTGCCGTGGACGAGCCGACAATCTCGCTCAACTTCCTCGTGAACAACTCGCCCTTTGCCGGGCGCGAGGGCAAGTACGTGACGAGTCGCCAGATACGCGACCGTCTCGAGAAAGAGCTCGAGGTGAACGTCGGCCTCAAAGTCGACTTCTCCGGCAACGAGTCCTTCAAGGTCTCTGGTCGCGGGGAGCTCCACATCGCGGTGCTCATCGAGAACATGCGCCGCGAGGGCTACGAGCTTCAGGTCTCTCAGCCCCAGGTCATCATCCGCGAGGAGAACGGCGTGAAGATGGAGCCGTACGAAGAAGTCATCATCGACACCCCATCAGAGTTCCAGGGAGCAATCATCGAGAAACTCGGGATGCGCGCGTTCGTACTCCAGAACCTCACCCAGCACGAGAACCTCGTGCGCCTCACGATGCTCGGTCCGACTCGCGGACTCCTCGGGTACAAAAACATTTTCGTGGTTGATACGAAAGGCGAAGGCATCCTCTCCTCGCGCTTCGTCGAGTTCAAGCCGTACGCAGGCGAGATCAAGCGACGCCAGGTCGGCTCGATGATCTCGATGGCTTCGGGCAAGGCGCTCGGCTACTCGCTCTGGTACCTCCAGGATCGCGGCCAGCTCTACATCAAGCCAGCGACTGAAGTGTACGAGGGTATGGTCATCGGCAACACCTCTAAGGGTGAAGAGATGCAGGCGAACCCGACCAAGGGCAAGAACCAGTCGAACGTCCGCTCTTCGGGTATGGACGAGGCGCTCACGCTCGTGCCTATCTTTGACCTCTCGATTGAGCGCGGCATGGAGATCATGAACGAAGACGAGTATCTCGAAATCACTCCGCAGAGCGTCCGTTTGCGCAAGCAGTACCTCACCGAAAACGACCGCGCAAAAGCTCGTCGTTAAGTTTGTATAAAAAAAGAATGGGTCGCAACCGCGAGGTTGCGACCCATTTGATTTGAAGGTACTGCCAGATTCAGGAAACGCCGTACTCGTCCCGGTACTTGAGAATCATACCGAGCGCGACGGCGTCGCTGGCCTTTTCGGATTTTTCAAGAACCGAGATGAGGTCGGCGAGTGTCGCTGCGGCACGGACAGGAATCCCGTAATTCCTTTGAAACTCCTGAACAGCCGAGAGATCGGTTTCTTTTCCGCGCTCGAGCCTGTCAAAGGCAATTATACAGCCGATAGGAGTGCCGCCGTTCGCTCGGATGATTTCGACCGCTTCGCCGGAAGAAGTTCCAGTCGTCATGACATCATCGACGATGACGACATTGTTCCCTCGAATCGATGCTCCGACAATGATGCCGCCTTCGCCATGATCTTTTGCCTCTTTGCGATTGAAGGCGTAGCCGACATCGCCGCCGATTATCTGGGCGACTGCCACGGCCAAAGGAATACCCTTGTATGCTGGTCCGAAGATGACATCCAGAAGGAACGGGTTATACATCGCGGCGAAATAGGCTTCGGCAAGTTTCGAGATCGTTTCACCGGTGTTGAAGAGACCGGAATTGAAGAAGTAAGGCGAGATGCGACCACTTTTTAACTTCCGGCCTTCCGGAACAAGCTCGAGTGCGCCGATCTTCAGCGCGTATTCGACGAATTGTTCGGCGGGGGTACTGGTTACTTTCTGTGCCATGACGGCTCCTTTCATTGGTTGAGGTACTGGGTGACGAGATTTTGGACGCGCACTATTTCAGTACGCGCGGCTTCGGCGAAGTCAGGCCCTTTTGAGGCGAAAATCGCGCTACGTGACAGGTTGATAATCATCCCTTGGTTGCGACTGTTTTTGCCCGCGCTCACGGTGGCTTCGATGTCGCCGCCTTGCGCGCCGATGCCCGGGATGAGAATCGGCATGTCGCCGACGATCTTCCGGACTTCGGCAAGCTCTTCGGGGCACGTGGCGCCGACAACGAGACTGCAGTTGCCGTTTGCGTTCCAGTCTTTGCTGACCTGGTATGCGACGAGCTTGTACAGCGCGACACTACCCAACATTCCGTTCCATTCAGGCTCGACACCGACTTTTTGGAAGTCGTGTGCTTCGGCGAGCGAGATGTTGGTTTGCCGGTCTTGGAATTCGCCCGCGCCTTCATTGCTGGTCCGGCAGATGACGATGATGCCCTTGTCTTTGCAGTTCAAGAACGGTTCGACCGCCTTGCCACCGAGATACGGGTTCGTCGTCATTGCGTCTGCTTGGCACTGCTCGAACACCATCTTCACATAGCCGGCATTGGTGTTGCCGATGTCGGCGTCTTTGCAGTCGAGGATCACGGGGACATCCGGCGCGATGCGATGGATGTCTTTGATGCTCCGTTCGAGCGCCCGCATGCCGGCAGAGCCGTGTGCGAGGTAAAACGCGAGGTTCGGTTTGTACGCATTGACGACATCATGCGTCGCTTCGACGATCCTGCGGTTGAACACGAAGATGACATCTTCCTTGTTGTTGTCGCTCAGGACCCTCAGACTTTCTGGAATCTTGCTGAGCTCGCTATCGAGCCCGCCACAGACGAATTTGCCTTGGGCCGCTTTGGCCGCAAGCAGTTCGTTGAAGTTTCTGGCCATTTCAGTACCTCTTCTCAGTTAGGTTAAGAACACGAAATTACTCCTGGGAACCAGCTAATTACAGTCGTCACACTACGTAATATTGAAGGGGAAGTCAATTGACGCAGAAAAGCCTACAGCGTGCTATATTTGCGCTGGTTATCCGTGTCACACAACCCACAAAGGAGGGGACGATGAAACGAGTTCTTTTAGCAACAGGACTGCTCGCAGTATTGGTTTCTGCTACGGCAGTATCCGCGGGCCCGCTCTACGTAGGGGCTTCTCTCGGAAGCGCCACTTTGCGGAATATCTCGACGGAAAAAGAAGACTCCCTGTCTTCCAAGTACGCCACTACCGCCACCACGACCAACGGCAGGAGCCGGCAGTACGAAGTCTTCGCCGGGTGGGTAACGCCGTGGTGGGGTACCGCAGTCGAAGTATCCGCCATGCGCGGGCTCAAAGCGACGAAGCATACCGACGTGAAAGCGTCAGCGACGTATGAGGGCTACACCGTGTCAGGTCAAGTCGTCGGCGTGGATCAGCAAGCAACAGTGGATGCCTACGGCGTTTCGGTACTGAAATACGTCAAAGGGCCGTGGTCGCTCGACCCGTTCCTGCGCGTAGGCGTCGCGCGGTTCAACGGTCAGTTGAACGACGATGTGCCGGTCGGCGGCGGGTACAGTATCCACTACCAGAAAAATCAGTCGATGACGTCGGCTTTCGCCGGCCTCGGCGTCGAGTACCGCGGCCGTTCGAACTGGTTCGGCCGGCTTGAGTACCGCAAATACGGCAGAGACCTCAGTCAAGTGCTGGGCTCCATCGGGTACCGGTTCTGATTCGACTTTTGATTTGATTCGCACTCCGCTCCGGCGGAGTGTTCCTTTTAATAAAAGCAAAACCGCCCGAAGGCAGTTTTGCGAAGTGGTGGAAATCGTTGACGGCTATTAGAACTTCTTTGATATATGGAGGAGTATCACCCTTGGCCTATTTCGATTTCTCCGAGTGGCTCGTGAGGCCCAGGAAGAGGTTAACGAGAGCATGATTAGAACTCGTCCTAAATAGGCGTACAATATACAGGTCAAAAGAATATGTCTAAGAAGATATCTACGGAGCTGCTTGATAAATCTCTCGAAGCCATGACTATGGCGATTGAAATATATAACAAGCCTTTAGTGAGATACCGGACTGAAACCTCCATTATTCTCATAATCAATGCATGGGAGAATGTTTTAAAAGCCTTGATAAAGAAAAACGATTGGGCGAAACTATATATTGCAAAAACGAACTGGTATAAACCTTTCGACGAATGTTTAGAGTGTGTCAAGGCAAATCGCTCGGGCTTAATGGATGACGCATATCAAAGCATCAAACTTCTGTATGAAAAAAGATGCCGAGTAATCCATTACCATAAGTCCATCGAGGTCTTGGACTATATGGCAATTCAAGCAAACATACTTTTCTTCAAGGATTTTGTAGCTAAGAATTTTAACCGGAGCATTCTAAAAGATAAAACGTGGTACATATTGCCAATTGGTACAGATGTTCCATTCACTGAATTTGATTTTATTAATTACAGTTCTGCTGTAAAAAATGCTCCGAAGGATGTTTTGAATTATGTCCGTGATGTGGTTAGTATGCAAAATGCTCTACTCGATAGTAATAAGAAAGGGATTTTGCTAAGTATAAAGGTGAATCTTTCAAACGTTAATCGTATCAATGACGCAGATATTAGAGTCGGCATCGATAATTCAAAAGAAGAAAGTCTGTCGATTGAAGGTATCCTGAAAATTTCAGAGCAAGGGAAACCAGTCACAATTTCCGTCGAGGCGTTTAATAAAATGAAAGATATGTATCCATTTACTTACGATAACGTGAGAATAGCGTGTTGGGCAAAAGCAAAACAGAAAGTGAATCAACAGAAATTCCACGAATATCTGAACAGATGTAAGCTTGACCAAAGTCTGTCAATTAATTGGAAAAATATCGTTAAAAGTCTCGGTTTGCCTTTTAGCGCACCGAACAAATACATGTACAAACAGAAAGTCATTGATGATTTTAAGTGAAATGTGACTCCAGGGATCTCTAGAAATATTAGAACCCGCTCAAAGGCATACACGAAAGGCCCAGAGGGATACCCTGGGCCTTTGTTGTTTATAGTTGTGGAGGTGGGGAGGATTGAACTCCCGTCCGAATCTGGCTATGAAAGCGAATCTACGACGCATAGCGAGCGTTAGATTTAAGACAGGATGCGAGGAACGCTCGCGAAACCATTCCTGCCCGATCCCTTATTTAGATATCACGAGCGGGAGGTCGTGTACCGATTCTTCAGATTATTCCGCCCGTATCCTCAACTGAAGAATCTTGAGGATACAGACGTCGCTTGGCGAAGTGCGGTTAGGCAGTCGCGAAAGCGAACGAGAAGTCCTTCATACCGAAGTATGGCGACTTCACGCTTGAAAGAGTGTTCTTTGCAAGTATGTTTTCTCGCTAGATTTAAGTGATAGGCGAGAGTGCACTGCGTCGCACGTCTTTCAAAGTACAGACCGTCAAAGCCGGTCACCCCCAGAAAACATATGATAGCATCACGTGCTTTCTGCGATTGATCGAACGAGCGGTGCTGAAGCGCGCTTGCTTTCAGTCTCGCAAAGCAGGCGTCACTTTCCCGTCAGCGCCGCAAGGCTGCGGGAAAGTGACGCACTTTGTCTACGACTTTCGCAAACATCGCTTCCGCACCGCTTACTACCGATTTTTCAAAACCCTTCCGGTCTCGCGAGCGGCATCACGCTTCTTCAGGTCTTCGCGGCGGTCAGACTTGCCTTTGCCGCGGACGATGGCGATGCGCGCTTTCACGAGTCTCCCTGTGGAGTATACCTCAAGTGGGATAATTGTCAAACCCTTTTTCGCTTCTTCGGTGAGGAGTGTGCCGAGCTCTTTCTTGGTGAGGAGGAGGCGGCGAGGGCGCTCAGGATCGTAGGTTTTCAGAGTGTTTGCGGCCTGGTAGGGCGGGATGGTCATCCCCACGATAAACGCCTCGCCGCCGCGTACCACCACGCGTGCGCCATCGAGCGAGCCGAGCTTGCTTCGGAGCGACTTTACTTCGGTCCCGAGGAGCTCGACACCCGCCGAGAATGTCTCGACGGGAGCGAACCGGAGAAAGGCTTTTTTATATTCGACGAGAGTCATGTATATAGAGTATAGTATTTTTTATGACAACGATATCTCCCAAGAAACAAAAGACGAAGAAACTTGTGGTATCCCTCCCGAAAGGAGTGAAGAAGGGCGGGTGGCGAGGGCTCTTTGGCGGCCCCTCTTTCTTCAGCAATCTCATTTCTACGATTCTCCTGTTCCTCTTTATCATGAGCGCGTACTCGCTCATCGAGAGTGTTGTCCAGCCGAGCGACACCATTCCGCTCTCGACTGTGGCGGCTGACGTCGCGGAAGGGAAGATTACTGCGATTACAGTGAGCGGGGATTCGCTCGACCTTACCTATGAGGACGGTTCGGTAAAGACGTCCCGCAAAGATTCTTCGTCGGGTCTCCCTGAGACACTCGCGACCTATGGGGTCACGCCAGAAGAGCTCGCAAAAGCTCCGATTACAGTGAAAGGGCCATCAGGTTTCGAGTTCTGGTTCTTCAGTCTCGCACCAATTCTGATACCGATTGGGTTCATCATATTCCTCTTCTGGTTCCTCTCGCGACAAGTAAAGGGCGCGGGTATGCAAGCATTCACCTTTGGTCAGTCGAAAGCGCGTATCACCGATCCTGCCGATCTCTCTCAGCGCGTGACCTTTGCGGACGTCGCCGGCGCACGCGAAGCGAAAGAAGAACTGCTCGAGATTGTCGACTTCCTCAAGAACCCGAAGAAGTTCCTCGACATTGGTGCGCGCATACCGAAAGGCATTATCTTGATGGGCGCTCCGGGTACTGGCAAGACACTTCTTGCTCGTGCAGTGGCGGGTGAGGCCGGCGTACCGTTCTTCTCTATCAGCGGTTCTGAGTTCGTGGAAATGTTTGTGGGCGTGGGTGCGAGCCGCGTGCGCGATCTCTTCCAGCTCGCGAAGAAGTCCGCTCCGGCAATCATTTTCGTTGATGAGATAGACGCGGTGGGGCGCACACGCGGCACTGGTATGGGCGGCGGCAACGACGAGCGCGAGCAGACGCTCAATCAGATTCTCGTCGAGATGGACGGCTTCGAGCCGACTGAAAAGGTCGTCGTGATGGCGGCGACAAATAGGCCCGACGTGCTCGACCCGGCACTCCTGCGCCCGGGGCGCTTCGACCGGCGCGTGACTATCGACCTGCCTGACCGTCGCGATCGAGAAGAAATACTCAAAGTGCACGCGCGCAAGAAGCCGCTCGGCCCGGACGTCGTGCTTCCGGTCATCGCCGAGCGTACTCCAGGCTTCTCGGGTGCCGAGCTCTACTCGCTCATGAACGAGGGGGCGATACTCGCCGCGCGCGAGAACCGCACCGAGGTGACGCAGTACGACCTGATCCGCTCAATCGAGAAGGTGATGCTCGGTCCCGAACGAAAGAGCCACTTGCTCTCGAAGCGAGAAAAGGAGCTTACTGCCTATCATGAAGCGGGTCATGCGCTCGTCTCGTCAGTGCTTGAACACGCCGACCCGGTGCACAAGATTTCCATTATCAGCCGTGGTCGTGCGGCAGGCTACACGCTCAAGCTCCCGTTCGACGACCGCAAGATGCAGTCAAAGAAGCAGTTCCTCGACGACATCGCCGCGACACTTGGCGGGTACGTGGCTGAAGAGATGCTCTTCGACGACGTGACGACCGGGCCATCAAGCGACCTGCAGGTCGTCACCGCGCTCGCGCGCGACATGGTCTCGCGTTACGGCATGAGCGACAAGCTCGGTCCGATTGCTTTCGGCGAACGACAGCTCGGGAATGAGCCGTACTCAGAGAAGGTTGCGTCAGAGATTGATGCTGAGGTCTCACGCATCATCGACGAGGCGAAGACTCGCGCTATGAAAGTCATCAAGGAACACCGAAAGGCGCTCGATGCTATCGCCAAGGAGCTCGTCGAGAAAGAGACAGTTGAGCGCGAAGACTTCGAGAAGACGCTCATCGCGAACGGCATCACGCCGAAAAAGAGGGAAGAAGAGTTCACTCCTGGCGCGGCAGTCATCATATAAAAATACTGAACCCCCGCGTTGCGGGGGTCTCTGCAGGATTTTCTGCTGACTGGTTACACGAACCGCGCCTGGTGCCGCTCCACATACTTCTGTGCGACTAGGCGTGTTTCGCGAGCAATGGCAATCGGGTTTCCGTCTCCATCCAGGTGTTCAATCTGGACATAGGGGTCGACCGAGCTCGTGCCGAGCGTTCCACTGCGTCCGGTTCTTTCTTGCGGTGCAAACACCGCCTTCTCTTTAAGACTCATCTTCGTCCTCTTTCCGGTTGTGTTGAAGAAACTTCTCCTAGGTACTACAGAACAACAAAAACTGAGATGAACAGTACCACTGCTTTTGAGGAGTAGCAATATGGTACCTGTTCGCAACTTCAGCGCTTCGTTGTAGTATGGGCATATCCGCCCCTAGCTCAATGGTTAGAGCACAGAGCTTATACCTCTGCGGTTCCTGGTTCGAGTCCAGGGGGGCAGACTACGAAGTAGTCCGCCCCAGCACGCCTGGGAGG
>JBAQEU010000017.1:0-10172 GCA_049286905.1 Minisyncoccia bacterium | reverse complement strand
ATACCAAATCGACTGAACGCAGGGAGCGAGTCTAGATTTGCTTTGCCTGCACGCCATCCACGAGGTATACTAGGCAACATGAAAGAAATCGTGCAAGACGGCACAGAGGTGCTTCGTGCTATAGCGCAACCTGTACCCGAAGAGATGTTCGGAACGCCTGAACTCGTGCGAATCATTGAAGAGATGAAAGAAGCACTCGACCCCGAGCTCGAGGGCGTCGCGCTCGCCGCACCGCAGATAGCTGTCCCCTACCGCATATTCATCGTGCGCAAGGACCGCACGATTACACCCCCTCCTATGCAGGAAGGAGTGAATACTGTCCCTCCTGCTCCAGAGAACGAGATATACATCAACCCCGAGATTGTGAAGACCTCGCGCAAACGGGCGAAGATGGACGAGGGTTGCCTCTCGGTCCGCGGTATCTACGGCACCGCCAAGCGTCACGAGCGCGTCACGGTCCGAGCACGAAACGTCGACGGTTCGCGATTTGAACGCGGGGGCGGCGGTCTCATGGCGCAGATATTCGAGCACGAGATTGACCACTTGAACGGCATTCTCTTCATCGACCACGCCGAACATCTCATACAGGTCAACCATGAACACGTCCTCTAGCTTCGCCTATTTCGGCACGCCGAGCGTCGCGAGCGAAACGCTCGCGACTCTGATTGAGCACGGCTTCACGCCTTCCCTTGTCGTGACTTCGCCGGACGCGCCGCGCGGCCGCGGCCTCGTACTCACACCAACCCCGACGAAAACGCTTGCGCTCGAACACGCCATCCCAGTACTCACCCCAGAGAAACTGGACGATGAGACGATGAGTGCCATCCGCGACTATGGATGCGACTATGCACTCGTCGTCGCCTACGGAAAGATATTCCCCGAAACGCTCATCGAGAGCTTCCCACACGGCGTCCTGAACGTGCATTATTCGCTCCTGCCAAAATACCGTGGCGCGACGCCGCTCGAGACTGCACTGCTCTCGGGCGAGCACGAGACCGGCGTGACGGTACAGAAGATGGTGAAGGAACTCGATGCAGGCGACATCATCGCGCAAGAAGCGACGGTCATAGCTGAGAGCGAGACCGCACGCGAACTGCGCCCACGACTCATACAGATGGGCACTGAGCTTCTCGTCGCGACACTACCGAAGTATTTGAATAATGAAATCACTCCTCTCGCGCAAGATGCGTCGCTCGCAACGCATGCCTACAAGACAAAGAAAGAAGACGGCCTACTCGACCTCACTGCACCTGCCGAGGAGAACTGGAACAAATACCGCGCCTATGCCGACTCAATCGGCACGTACTTCTTCGAGAACGGCAAACGTATGAAAATCACAAGCGCGGAATTCGCCCGTGGCGAATTCCGCGTACTGCGTGTGATCCCCGAGGGAAAGCGAGAAATCAACTTCGCTGATTTCTCAAAAAACTAGTCTTCAAACCGTAGCATCCGCTTGAGCGCCGCACCACCACGCTTCAAGAGCCCGTGCTTCTTTCCGCTCGCATTCTGGAGCTCGCGCGAGAGCTCATCGCGCACCTGATCAACCGCGTCCTCGAGCGTACTGCCGTTGGCCTGTGCACGGAAAAGCTTCCCGTCGACTGTGAGGTTTCCTTCAGCACGATACTTCGCACCCGCACGCTCGACGGCAATCGACTCTTCTATCTCGCACGAAAGCGTCGCCGGACTACCCGCATGCATGACAAGCTTATCAAGCGCAGAAAACTTTTCTTCGATGAGTGCCCGCATCGCGAGAGTGAGATCGTGATGGGTCGCTTTGATGGTGATGTTCATAAGGGAAACGCTAAGTAGTAACGCTTATCATTTTAGCGCGAGAACGGTGCCCTGTCAGGATGCGCACCTTCCCAAGTGGTGCGCCAAGCCGCAGGGCTACGAGCTCGCGTACGCGGTCATTCGCCCGGTTCCCCGTCGCTGGCTCCCGTACTGCTATCGCGAGCGCATCACCTTTCTCCTCCACGCTCTCGCGCTTGGCGCCGGGAGTAACGAAGATTTTTATATACATCCCCCTATGATACTACCGATTTAAGAACGGATAGCGGCGAGCGCTTCGCTCGTCTTCGAGAAGAAACGCCCTGCTTCGGCGAGGTGCGCCACTTGCGGCATTTTCTTCAGGTGCGTGGCGATGGATTCGTTCGCCGAGGATATGCAGACCTGCTTCCCGCTCCGTTCCAGCTCCTCGACCGCTTCGGCGAGCATCTCGCTCCCCTCGAAGTCGAGTGCGAAGAGGTCGCGCAGGCGGATGATGACCGAGCGGATATTCTTCGCGCGTGAGAGGTGTCGCAGGTTCGCCGCATGACGTGCACTGTCGATGTAGCCCAGGAACCCGGCGATGCTGTACGTCGCGACCTCGACCTCCTTGTCGGAGGGGAGGTGCAGGACTTTTGCGGCACGACTCTCCGCTCGTGTACCGTCGGTGAAATTGAGAATCACATCGAACCGTCCGTGGCTGATGCGATCGGCGAAGAAGAGGAGTGAAAGGAGCGCACCCACCATGACGCCCGTCCCCGCATCTTCAAAGATAGTGATGCCCGCGACGAGAAGTGCGACAAGGAAGCTTGTCTTGTCCTGATGCCAGAACTCCTTGAACTTCTCCACTTCGATAAGGCCGATGCCGGTATTCACGAGTATCGCGGCAATGACGACGAGCGGCAGATACATGAAGAACGGCAATACGACGAGCGTGATGAACACGGTCGCGACTGCGGCAATAGTCGCCGACATGCGGTGCGTTGCACCTGCCTTGATGTTTGCGCCGGTACGGATGAACACACCAGTCGCCGGCAAGCCGCCCATCACGCCACTGCCGATGTTCGCAAGCGCGAGACCGAGGAGCTCGTGACGGCTCGAGGACTGCGTGCGGGTGATCTTGTCTGCAATCTTCTCGGTGATGAGCGTCTCAAGCACCGCGACGAGTGCGACAACTCCCGCAGTCTTCACGAGGAACGAGAGCGATGCTCCCGAAGAAAGAATGGCCGGAATCGCTCCCCACGGGACTGACGCGGCGAGCGCGCCGTGAAGCTGTCCGAACTTATCCCCGAGCGACAGCAGGTCGAGTGAACCGAGGAATGCTGTCTCAACGAAGCCGAAAGCGATACCGATGATGGCAATCGGGATGACCGCAGGAATCGACTTCACAAAACGCTTCCACAGGAGTATTGCCGTGAGAAACACCGCGAACACGCCGACCGCAGTGAAGTCGGTCTGTCCCGCGTTCGCGATGTACAGGTGTATGTCGCCGAGGAACGTCCCAGTGCGCTTGAGCGTGGAGAGCCCAGTCGCATCAAAGAGCTCAGAAGCCGCGATGAGGAACGCGACACCGGCGGCGAAGCCGTACATCACGCTTGAAGGGATGTAGTAGAGCAAACGGTCAGCGCCGATGAACCATATAAAGAGTATGACGAGACCGACAACAATCGCGATAATCGGCAAGATGGCCGCCCCGAGACCAAGCGGCGCCGCGAGCGTGGCGGCAAAGAGGACAGTCGCGAGCGCGCCCGCGGCGCCGATGACGTTGTAATTACTCCCGCCAAAAATACTTGCGACAAGCGTCGCCCAGATACCCGTGATGAGTCCGGCAATGGGCCCTGCCCCGCTCGATATCGCGAGAGCGATTGAGAGCGGTACGGAGATGAGCGCGACGGTAAGACCGGACTTCCAGTTCGCGCGGGCGAGTTCAGGGAGAGACGCACGTTTGGGCAATAGTGAAAAAGGCATGATAGGGAATCAAAAAATAAAAACCCTTGAAGCCTGTTGGCACAGGAGACGCTACGGAGCGCATCCTCTGCTCACCTGCTCAAGAAGTATGCGCACATACTACTACACGACTTCCAGGGTGGGCAAGGGAAAAGAGGAAACCGCGTTTCCCCTTCTAACTCTTTAATTCCGAACCATCAGATCCGCGGCGCACGTGCGAGGAGTCGGTTCGTCAGTCTGATTCCCGCAAAGAGCCACACCCCGCCGAGGATATACCCGGCGGCGACATCGCTCGGGAAATGCACCCCGAGGTACAATCGGCTGAAACCGATAACGAGGATGACGAGAGTCGTCGCGACCACTACTACCTTCTTGTAGTCTGGATAGAGCCGGCAGAGTATGAATGCGACAAACCCATAAAACGCGACTGAGCCAGTCGCGTGCCAGCTCGGGAACGAGAACGATGTCTCTGCGACCGCCTGGATGAACAGGTCCGGTCGTGCACGCTCGACAACTACTTTCAACACAGACACCGAAACAGCGGCACCGAGAAGCGCCACACCGAGTCCGGCAAGATACGACCAGCCCTGGCGCGAGCGCGCGAGCGCGAGGAGGATACCGACGAGCCCCGCAAGGACGATGACTGTGCTCGTATTCCCAAAAAACGTCACGACACTCATCACCTGTACGAGAACAGGATTGCGGACACTGAGAAGTATCACTTCAAACCACAAGTCATTCGCGATGATAGAACTGATCATAGGTGTGGTATGAAAATAATAAGACCGGTAATGAGCGCCCCTATGGACGCGAGGAGGACAGCGGCGGCGGCGAGGTCTTTGATCTTCTTGATGTGCGGATCGTGCGTCGGCTGAAACTTGTCGCACAGCTCCTCAAGCGCCGTATTAAAGGCTTCGGCGGTGAGAACGATACTTATGACCAGGACGATGACTCCCCACTCAAGCACTGAGAGCCCGAGAAGCGCGCCAAGCGCGTACACAACCACTGCACACAAGACTTCAACTCTGAAGTTGGCCTCCTCGCGCCACGCAAGCATGAGCCCGGCGAGCGCACACCGGAGTCCCTCTAAGAATCGTCTCATAAGGAGAGTATACCCCGCGCGGCGGGCTACTTTCAGAAGGTTATGCACCAAAACAAAAAACGCCCCGCGTGAGCGGAGCGTTTTTTGTTAGATCTGGTTAGATCTTGTTGACGTTGAGGGCGTTCGGGCCTTTCGGGCTGTCGCCGACCTCAAACGAGACCTTGTCCCCTTCGCGGAGCTCGTCGAACGAAATGTTCTGGAGCTCGTTAGAATGGAAGAAGAGATCTTTCGCGCCTTCCGACGCGCCGTCGATCTTGATGAAGCCGAAGCCCTTCTCGTTTTTCTTGATTACTGTACCGTTTTGCATGTTTGCAGAGAGATAGTTGTGTGACTAAAGATATCAAATCAGAAGCCGAAGGTTGAAGCTCGATCCCACTTCTCTGGATCCAGCTCTGGTTGATAAGACAAGATTATCATACCTATGATAATCCGTCAAGGGGGCGCACCCCTTTGCGGTTACTCGGATGCCTGGCGCGAACGGAGCCAATCCATCACTTTGCGACGATGTTGATCAAGCGACCACCCCTTCCCGGCCGGGAAGAGACTCATGTGCCCGCTTCGAAACTCTTTGAGGAGTTCTTCAGAAGCGCGCGGGAAAATGCTCGGGAGATTCTCGTTGTAGAGCGCCACAAAGTCGGCGAGAGTACGCTTCTTCTCGCTCCGAAGCCGATCAAGATCTGGAGTTCTCATTACCTTTGATAATACCACAAACTATAAAATAAATCAAATCCCCGGACTCCCCTGCCCCGCCGACCCGTCTTCTTTGCTACTATTACCAGCAACGTGAACAACACCTATTTCATCATGCGGCACGGGCAAAGTACGGCGAATGTCGCCGGTATCATCCTGAGCGACCCCGTCGAGGGACGTAAGCCCAACTACGCCCTCACGCCGCTCGGTGAGACGCAGGTGCGCACATCAGTATCAGCACAGAAAGAAGCTGGTGCGCTTACCGAGAACACCCTCATTGTCAGTTCCCCGTTTTCCCGATGTCTCCGCTCAGCGGAAATTGCGAAAGAAATCCTCGGCACAAAGAGCGACATCGTAGTTGACGACCGTCTCGGCGAACGCTGGTTCGGCGATTGGGACAAGACCTCTGACCAGAACTACGCGCACGTGTGGGAGGAAGACCGCAAGAGCCCCGACCGCGCGGCCGCACACGTCGAGAGCATACGCGGTGTGCAGGAGCGGGTCATGACGGTCATGCAAGACCTCGAGAGCCGCTCTAGCGGCCGGACTATCCTCCTCGTGTCGCATGGCGATACGCTCCAGATACTGAAAGAGACTCTGCGCGAGAAATCGGCAGACTTCCATGACGGACTCACGCCGCTTCACGTCGCCGAGATACAGAAGATTGCGATATAATGTACTCCATATGATTATACTCATCACTATCGCAACATTTTTCTCTACGCTTATCGGCGGCCTCTTTGCACTTCACTTAAAAGATCGCTTGCACTTGATCCTCGGCTTCAGCGCGGGCGCAATTATCGGTGTTGCCTTCTTTGATCTCTTGCCTGAGGCGCTTGAACTCGTCGGCACTACCTATTCCGTAACCACCGTACTCACCATGCTCGTAATCGGTTTTACGACCTACCTCACACTCGATCGATTCGTACTCCTGCATGATCATCCGGGAGAAACAGACCATGGGCACGACCACCGCGGGAGCATCGGAGCGGGCAGTCTCTCATTCCACAGTTTCCTCGATGGCATGGGTGTCGGTCTCGCCTTTCAAGTCTCGGCCGCAGTAGGAATCGTCGTAGCGGCCGCAGTCCTCGCACACAACTTTTCTGACGGCATCAACACCGTAGGCCTTATTCTCAAAAGTAAGGGCACGCGCCCCGATGCGTTTAAGTGGTTGCTTGTTGATGCGACAGCGCCAGTCGCAGGTATACTCGCGACGATGTTCTTTACTCTTCAAGAAGACACGCTTGGTCTCGTACTTGCGCTCTTTGCCGGCTCCTTCCTTTATATCGGTGCAAGCGACCTCATCCCCGAGAGCTACCACGCGCACCCCACGCGCTGGACCACAGTCACGACGATAGCCGGCATCGGCACCATGTACGTGATTATCAAACTGGCCGGAATTTGAAATCAGAATCGGTAACGTACGTATAAAAAACCGCCCACAACGAACCCGTGGGCGGTCTTCGTTGCGGGCGGAGAGCTGCTGTCTTTCCTGGCGAACTACTTTCCGTCTCGGATCTTCGTCCAGAGCCGACTCAGATGGTTCTGTCCTTTCCAGTCAGGTCCACGCCCCCAGAACGAGTCTGTCGGCGAGTTCTCGATGGGGATTCGACCGCGACTTCGGCCAAGCACGCGCCGCACATATTCGTGCTGCACCCACTTCGTGCGCAGTAGCTGTTCCATAATCTGCAGCTTGAGTTCCTTGCACCAGTCTTCGCGGATGTACACCTCATACTTGCCGGAATTTCCCAACTGCTTCGCTTCGTGCGGTGATTCCGCTTTTCGTATGACCTCCGCAATGGGTTCCGAATCGCTAACGTGCTCCATGAAGACATCATTTACCGTGATGAACTTCGCCGCTTGGTACGCATGTTCGACGGTCGGATAGGTCCGGCCACGCCACTCGACCGTGAAGGCCGAGAAATTGTCGAGACAATACCCTTCATTCGAGTAGAACAGCAGCACATCCTCAGAGAACACCGAGTAGAGTGCCGACAATTCTTCAGAGAGCAGTCCGTTCACTTTTGGAATGATGTCGGGATCAGCGGGCCAGCTCCCCACCGAACCAAACTGTCTCCGCAAGTGGGCGACGAGCAGAGCGAGAGCGACTTCTGTCCCAGTCATTTCTTCGGCCTTTTTAAATCCCTCGATGCCATCGGATTCAATCGCCTCCGCAGCAAATTGATACTTCCGTATCGTACTCATGCGACTCTCCTATAGAGTGTTCAATATTTGCTATGCCGATACCGGCTAGCTCCACAGGAACCATAGGGCGCAAGCATGGAAATGTCAAAACGCGCTCAACAATAAAGAATGGCCCCGGCGCGTGTGCGCGGGGCCATATCGGCGAAACTTCATATCATCGTCCTCCGTGGGGGAGGACTGCATCGAGGGCGTCGCAGTACCGACTCACCTCTCTGTCGTAATGGACGGAGTCTAGAGCGGTGAAGCCGACAACCAGCAGGAAGCCTATTCCCAATGCCGCAACGAAGGTCCCGAGCATATGGGGGTACAGCATCAGAAACGCGGCAACCGCCACAAGGGTGATGATGACGGACACTATCATCGTCTTGAAGACGAGTGACATGTGTTTGAACGTAAAGATAGGGGGTTGTAACATATCTCCTCCAACTACTTTGTCATCTCCACAACGGAGATGATTCCAAGTCAAATAGTACCTCCGATTTCAGTATTTGTCAACTGACCTGTGGATAACCCGGTTCAGGCGAGACAGACGGCGTTCGTGCAATAACGCTTGCCGGTGTCGGTCGGACCGTCGTTGAACACATGCCCGAGGTGGGAGCCGCACCGAGCGCAGACAATCTCGGTACGACTCATGCCAAGCGAGGTATCAATGACTTCTCGCACCGCCCCCGGGAGTGCCTGGTCGAATGATGGCCAGCCGGTACCGGAGTCGAACTTCGCATCGGCCGCGAAGAGCGGGTTGCCGCACGCGGCACAGCGGTAGACCCCGTCCTTGTCTGGGTGCGAGAGCGAACTGGAGAACGGCGCTTCAGTCCCCTTCTCACGCAGGACGTGATACTGCTCAGGAGTGAGCGTCTTCTTCCATTCCTCGTCGGTCTCCGGCATCGGTTTGGTTTCGTCAATCATGGCGGGGTTTCGTATAGATGTCTTGTAAAAGATTCGCGAACTGCTTCTGCACCTTCTCGAGCTTGGGATTGATGACGACTTCGCAGTACGGGTTGTCCGGATGATTCTTGAAATAGTCGTGGTGGTAGTTCTCGGCTTCGTAGAAACGTGTGAGTGGTTCGAGCTCCGTAACAACCGGCGAGCCGAGCTCACTCGACGCGTTTATGCTGACAATGAACTTCTCCGCTTCGCTTCTCTGCTCGGGGGTCGTCGTGAAAATGATTGAACGGTACTGCGTCCCGACATCCGGCCCCTGCCGGTTCAGTGTCGTCGGGTCGTGACTGCCGAAGAAGACCGTGAGCAGGTCGGCGTAGCGCACGAGCGCCGGGTCGTAGTCGATCTTCACGCATTCGGCATGACCGGTCGTACCGGTCGAGACTTGGTCATAGGTGGGGTTCTCGGTCGTACCACCAGCGTAGCCCGGCACGACCGAGACCACGCCGCGCATCATCTTAAACACTGCCTCGGTACACCAGAAGCATCCTCCGCCAAAGACTGCCGTCTCTGTCATACCTATAACTGTAGCACCGCCGTAGGACCAAATAAGGGAAAGGAACAGATGTCGACACTACGCCGCTTCAAGCACCTGAACCTCTTCTTCTGCGTGCGCGAGAAATGCGCGCACAAACGCGAGATGTCGCTCGTCCTGCTCCCTCTCTTTCGCGTCCATAGGCGGTTTCTCTTCGTACTTATGCAAATCATCAGAGAGCCACAAGTACGCGGACAGGAGCGACACTTTCCCCTCTTGCGCGTGTTCCGTGATGATACGCATCGCCTTCGGCTGACTGAACGAGCCTTTGTAGGTGCGCTCGCCCGAGCGAAGCGCCTGCATCACGTCGGCGATGTGGAGCATATCGCTCAGGTCAACATTCATATGGAGCACGCTCACAGCCAGCGGTCTCTCCGACTTTTTCGCATCGTAGTTATGGTGGAGCGCGGCAATCTCTGACTCGACCGGATACCCGGCATTCGCGAGTATCTCGCCCGAGTGCGTCTCGTGCGGCTTGATTATGTCCATAAGCGTCTCCTCGCCGGTGTACCCTCTGCGTTGCACTTCTTCCAGATCGCTTGGGGAGAGCACTTCTCTCGCCGGAATGAGCTGATTACAGCGAAGCGTGTGCTGTGCGCTGAACGCGTGGTCAATCTCCTCGTCGGTGGCGTCTTCCTTCAGATGCAACCACTCCGGAATCTTTCCGTCGTGATACAGCATGTGATAGACATGGTGCATGCATTCGAGCATGTGACCATCGTCCATGTGATGTCGGATGACCACGCGCGGCACTTCCACTTTCCCGATGTCGTGAAAGAGGCAAGCGCGATAGAACTGGTCGAGCGACACGTTTTCCTGCTTCTCGATAAGGCGTGCGAACGACACTCCCGGCATAATCTCTTTCTCCATCTTCCCGCGCGCAATCTGGTAGGTCTCAAGGCAGTGTCGCGCAGTACCAGGGTCGTAGAGGTCGAGCACAGCAAACATCTCTTTGTCGGCTTCGTTTAGGAACGCGATGTCGTCGAGCGC
>JBAQEU010000016.1:0-13952 GCA_049286905.1 Minisyncoccia bacterium | reverse complement strand
ATCGACTTGAAGAATGGCGGATGCTTCGCGGTGAATGGCACGTGTGTAGGGGGTTCTACGCTCACAGGCACGACAGGGCAGGTCGCGTACTTTAGCGGGACAGACACAGCGGTCGGCACCTCGACGCTCTTTATTTCGACGGCCGGCAATGTGGGCATCGGGACGACGGGTCTGGATGCACCGCTAACCGTTGGTGCTGTTGCGGCTCAGAACATCTCGGCACATTTTACGTCGGCGAGCGGTGCAATACTTCAATTTACCGATGCTGGATCAAAGGACTGGGCTTTCGGCATTGCAGACGGCACCAGTGCTCTTACCGTCTATGAAGATCGTAACCCCTCATCAGCTGGTACGGCGCGGCTAACGATTGCAGACGGCGGCAACGTCGGCATCGGCACCACCACCCCCGGCTCGCTGTTCTCAATCGGAGGGGACACGACCGGCTGGAACTTCTTCGACAACGGCACGACAACATCATACGCAAAGGGTATCGACCTGAAGAATGGCGGATGCTTCGCAATCAACGGGACATGCGTAGGCGGGAGCGCCTCGCTTACAGGCACGACTGGGCAAGTCGCGTACTTCAGCGGCACAGATACGGCGGTCGGCACGTCGACACTCTTTATTTCTACTTCCGGGAGTGTCGGTATCGGTACGTCGACACCAAACACTCAACTCAATGTGGTAGGACAGATTAGAGTCGACGGAGACACTTCTGCCTTTCGTCTTTACGATGGTTCTGGGAATCAGTCGAGTTTCTACGGAAACGTCTTTGGGTGGACAGGAAGTGGTAGCAAGGTAGATACAGCTATTTCTTCGCTTGGTTCGCTGAACTTCTACACTGCTGGTAGTGCTACAAACCGAATGATTGTAAACACGACTGGCAACGTCGGTATCGGTACGACGACCCCGTGGGGCCTGCTCTCCGTGAACCCGGATGGCATCACCGGGCCGGCGTTCGTTATCGGATCCTCGACCGCGACCAAATTCGTCGTGACCAATGGCGGCCTCGTCGCCATCGGGACGAGTACACCTTTAGCTCAGCTTGAGGTGTACGGAACTGGTCAAACCACAGCAGCACTCACAGACGCTGGGTCGAGAGGTGGCATGCTTATATTGAACACTGATTCCACGGTTGCCGGAAATGGTGGGGCCCTAGTCTTTGGAAGTAGCCAATCTCACGTAGTTAATACTATCGGCTTTGCCGCGATTAAGGGGTTGCTTGTGAATGGAGCAAACGCTACGACTGGAGATCTCGCTTTCTCTACAAGATCTGCTAGTACTGCTTCAGCCTTGACTGAGAGGATGAGATTGCTTGGAAATGGTAATTTCGGCATCGGAACGGCTGCTCCTGCGAGCTTGAATAGCAGGACGGTTGTTCTGGAAGTATCCGGCGCTGGAACGATAGGCACTCCTGGCATTGTTATGCGTGCCGGCACCAACTACTCCACAAATCCGGCGTGGGAAATGAATTTGACGAATCCGACAGGCGCAGAAACTGCATGGAATCTCTACAATGGAACGAGTCCTGTTATCACAGCGAGAAATAGCGGCAATGTCGGTATCGCTTCATCGTCTCCTATGGCCACACTCGGTGTTACCGGCAATACGGTCGTGAGTGGCGACATTACGATTGAAACGAACGGCGGCGGCAACCACTATATCTATGTGAAAGATTACGGTTCCTTAACGAAGGCGGCCTTCAATGGTCCCGGAGACATCCTTGGTATTCAGGCTGATTCTCTCAACGTCTACTCGTTCTCAGACAAGACGACGAGCGGCAATGGTCTCGGCGGGCCCGTACTCTCCCTGAAGCTCAATGGCGACGGCTCGGGTGGCAAAGTCGGTATCGGCACCACAAGCCCGTCGTATCTGCTCGGTGTCGGAAATAATACTGTCTCCGGTACGGTCGCGCAGTTCGAGAACTCAACCGGTTCCTGCTATGTGAATCCGAACAACTCTTTCACGGGCTGTACCTCTGATGAACGCTTGAAGACGAATATTACACCGCTGTCACCGGAACTCGAGAATGTGCTCGCGCTCAACCCGGTCACGTTCACCTGGAAGTCCGATGGCGCGAATGCCACCGTGCACACCGGCTTCATAGCACAGGAAGTGCAACAGTTATTCCCGGATCTCGTGATGCAGGGTGCTGACGGTTATTACGCCCTCAACTACGCTGGCCTCACGCCGTACCTCACGCGCGCGATTCAACAACTGAACGACAGATTCCTTGTTCCGACGGACGCAACGAGCACACCGACAGCTCTGCTTGCGGGAGACGGCAAGAGTATTGACCTCTACAAGCTCGCGACCTATACGCTTTCCGGCATTGAAGGGCTTTCGGCGCGGATGGATGCTCAAGATGTGCGCGTCACCGCGCTTGAAACGCGTATCGAAGCACTCGAGAGCGGGGCGGTGAGCTCGGCGAGCGGTTCGCCCATCACCCTCTCGACCACCTCTCTTGCGAGCGCGCTCTCGAGCTTCGGCGTGCTGGTCGAAAAGGGTATTGCGCAGTTCAATACGCTCGTTTTCCGCCAGCTTGTGGCAAGCAAGGACGCCGACGGCACATCAAGCGCAGGCAGTGTGACGCTCCTCACCGGCAATACCGTCGCACAGGTGAACAACTCTCTTGTGCAACCGTCGACCAAAGTCTTCGTCACGTTCAATTCCCAGATTGAGGGCAGTTGGTGGGTCTCCGACAAGGTCGCAGGCTCATTCCGCGTCGTCCTCTCTGCACCACAGACTACTGACGTGTCCTTCGATTACTTCCTCGTTCAGACCGAAGGGCAGATCGCCACCTCGACCCCAGACGTGGTCCAGGGAGTGTCGCAGTCGAGCGGTCCGGATACTGTTGCGCCAGTCATCACGCTCCTTGGTGACAACCCGCTCCATATCTCGGTCGGCGGTACGTTTGCAGAGCCCGGTGTGACAGTCGTTGATGCGGTTGATGGTACCGATCCCTACCTCACCTTTATAAACGGTATCGAACAGGTTGCTTCAGAGGCGACAATCGACACCTCGAGTCCGACAACCTACCTCATCACCTATCAGGCGACCGACGCGGCAGGAAACCTGGCGACTGCGATGCGCTCAGTTATTGTCGGTAATCCGGACGGAACGGTTGTCGCCGAGCCTGAGCCAGAGCCGACACCAGTCTCAACCGATACGCTTGCGCCTGTAGTGACGCTCATTGGCGATGCCGCCCTGCAGATAATAGTCGGCGATACCTTCACCGATTCGGGAGCAACCGCGACCGATGATACTGACGGCGACCTGACGACGAGCATCGCGGTTACCGGTGCAGTCGACACTGCTGTCGAGGGTCTCTATACCCTGACCTATTCTGCGACTGACGCGGCGCTTAACACTGGCGCATCCTCGCGCGTCGTCACCGTCCTTGCTACTTCTACCCCCGCTCTCTAGAGGTGTAAAAAGATACAAGGGTGTCCTTTCAGTTCAAGTCACGATGGTATACTTATAGGTGATATTTGAAGCATTTAATTTAATTCCTTATGGCTATCCGCGTCGCTATCAATGGTTTCGGTCGTATCGGGCGTGCGTTTACTCGACTTTCGCATAATCGCGGTATCGAACTCGTTGCAGTGAACGACCTCGGCTCGCTCGACAATCTCGCTTACCTCCTCAAGTACGACACGGTCTACGGCCGCGCGCCGTTCAGTGTTGAAGTGAAGGACGGTGCGCTCTTCGTCGACGACAGACGGGTGGCGTTCTTTTCTGAGAAGGATCCGGCGCTTCTGCCATGGAAGGATCTGAACATCGACGTTGTCGTCGAAGCGACAGGATTCTTCACGAACTATGAGAAAGCAAACGCACACATCATGGCGGGTGCCAGACGTGTTGTCATAACCGCGCCTGTAAAAGAGGAGTCGAACCTCGGCGCGACGGTGCTTATGGGGCTGAACGAAGACCGTCTCGGGACCTGTGCTCTTACAAGCAATGCTTCTTGCACGACGAATGCCGCAAGTCCGGTGATTGCTATCCTCAACGAAACCATCGGCATTGAGAAAGCGATACTCTCGACAACGCACGCCTACACCGCGAGCCAATCGATTGTCGATGGCCCATCAAGGAAGGATATGAAAGAGGGCAGAGCGGCGGCGATGAATATCACGCCGACTTCGACCGGTGCCGCCATCGCAGTGACTGAGGCGTACCCAGAGCTCACCGGCAAGTTCGACGGTGTCGCTTTGCGAGTGCCAGTTGCGGCAGGCTCGATAGCCGACATCACATTCGTCGCGAAGCGATCGACGACTGCCGAAGAGGTGAACACGCTTCTTCGTAGTGCCGCCGCACTGCCGCGTTGGGAGGGCATCTTCAAGACGACCGATGAAGATCTCGTTTCAAGCGACATCGTCGGTGAGCCGTACGCGTCTATCGCTGATCTCGGGATGACGCGCGTGGTTGATGGGAACCTTGTGAAGGTGCTCGCCTGGTATGACAACGAGATGGGGTACACCGAGAGTCTTGTGCGCCATGTGCTCAAAGCCGCCAATGTCTAACGTCTACTTCGCTTCTGATCATGCCGGGCTCGCACTCAAACGGGCGCTCATAGACTATGTCCGCACGCTAGGGCTAAAGACCGAAGATATGGGAGCGTTCGCACATGACCCCGAGGACGACTATCCCGACTTCGTAACGCCGCTTGCCAAGCGCGTCGGGGACGAACTCGGCTCGCGCGGCATCATCATCGGCGGAAGCGGGCAGGGGGAGGCGATGTGTGCAAACCGAATCCCTGACGTTCGCGCGGCCGTGTTCTACGGGCCGATGCGTGTTACCGAGACGCTCGAGATTGAGGGCGGCCGCTCCGAGGACGGGTACGACCTGGTGCGGCTAGCGCGTAGGCACAATGACGCCAACGTGCTCTCGATAGGCGCGCGGTTCGTGAGCGGCGCCGAAGCGACCGAAGCGGTGCGGCTATTCCTCAACACTCCGTTTTCAGAATCCCCGCGCCACGCGCGACGGCTCGCGAAGTTTTAACTGCACATGAGCCTCGTCGTCCCGGCAGTGCTCCCGTCCTCCCGTGCAGATCTCGAAGAGAAGCTCGAGCGCTTCGCGCTCATCCCTCATGTCTCTCGCGTGCAGATTGATGTCGTTGACGGCACGTTCGCTTCGCCCGCTTCATGGCCATTCTCCGCGAGGGCCGCGAAGGGCGAACCGACAGAACTCGAAGTAATGGTTCGAGATGGGAAGATGCTCTCGCATCTGCACCGTATCGCATACGAGATAGATCTCATGTGTCTCGACGCCGCGCAAGAAGCAGGGAAATGGGTCGCGCTCGGTGCCTCACGCCTCACGTTCCATGTCGAGAGCTTCATCGACCTCCCCAGGTTTCTCACAGAGTTTCGTGCGCGTTTCGGATGTGGGCTCATATCGTGCGATCTTATCTCTATCGGCCTCGCGATCAACATCGAGACCGATTTGAGTCTCATTGAACCGTATCTCGACCAGGTGGATTACGTGCAGTTCATGGGCATCGCGCGAATAGGTAGGCAGGGGCAGGCTTTTGATCGGAGAGTTCTCGAGAAGATGCGTGTATTCGGGATGCGGAATCCGAATGTCATTACCCAGGTTGACGGCGGGGTTTCGCTCGAAGCCGCGAAAGAGCTTATCGCACTCGGAGTAAGCAATCTCGTGGTCGGCTCCGGCATCTTGCGGGCAGAGGATCCTGCGGCGCTCGTCGCGCAGTTCGAGGCGCTCCGGACGCCTTCCTTCAAGGGGTAGTCCGGTATTGTATACTGCTTTGATGGCACTCACCGACTCAGACATCCAGAAGCTCGAGAAGCAGGCTGAGGCGATTCGCGAGACGATTATCACTATGCTCGTCGCCGCAGGGAGCGGGCATACCGCCGGACCGCTCGGCATGGCAGACATCTTTACGGCATTCTATTTTCATATATTGAATCACGATCCGAAGAAACCCGATTGGGAGGGGCGCGACCGACTCATGCTTAGCAACGGTCACATATGTCCAGTGCGCTATGCGGCGATGGCGCATGCGGGATATTTCCCTGTGGAGGAGTGTCTCACCCTGCGCAAGTTCGGCAGTCGGCTCCAAGGACACCCGGAGCGCGAGCGTCTGCCCGGCATCGAGACGACCTCGGGGCCGCTCGGCGAGGGGCTCTCGCAGGCATCCGGCGTTGCCTACGCACTTCGCATGGACGGCAGACACGAGCGCGTGTACTGCCTCATGAGCGACGGAGAGCAGGAAGAAGGGAATACGTGGGAAGCGGCGATGTTCGCGGGGAAATACAAGCTCAGCAACCTCACGGCGGTCATGGATCGCAACAACATCCAGATCGACGGCATGACCGAAGATGTGATGCCGCTCGAATCAATCGCGGACAAGTATCGTGCATTCAACTGGCATGTCATCGAAGTGAACGGGCATGATTTCTCGGCGTTCATCGCGGCCGTCGAAGAAGCGAAAGCGATATACGAGAAGCCAACTATCATCATCGCTCACACGATACCCGGCAAAGGCGTGCCCGAGATCGAGTTCGATTACCATTGGCACGGCAAACCGCCGTCCAAAGAAGAAGGGAAACGATTCTTAAAAGAGATCCGCACGATGAGCGGTAAGGTCCTTCACGAATATGCTTAATACTGACGCACATCTGTCCCCGAAAATCTTTGCGGACGACATCGAGACGGCGCCGACCCGAGATGGGTTCGGCAAGGGATCAATCGAGGCAGGGAAAGCCGACCCGCGCGTCGTAGTGCTCTGTGCCGATCTCGCGGAGAGCACGCGCGCCGAGTGGTTCGAGAAGGAGTTCCCAGATCGCTTCATCGAGATGGGTGTTGCCGAGCAGAACATGGCGACGGTTGCGGCGGGCATGGCACTCGCGGGAAAGATCCCGTTCACTGCGAGCTATGCGGCCTTTAACCCCGGACGCAATTACGAGCAGATTCGCACGACTATCGCGCTCAATAACGTACCGGTGAAGATATGTGGCATGCACGCAGGAGTATCGGTCGGTCCCGATGGCGCGACGCATCAGATGCTTGAGGATATCGGTATGATGCGCATGCTTCCGGGCATGACAGTCATCGTGCCGGGAGACGCAGAAGAAGCACGGAAGGCAGTCGTTGCCGCGGCAAAGACTGCAGGCCCGGTATACATCCGCTTCGGTCGTGCGGCGACACCGACATTTACTACTCCCGAGACGCCGTTTCAGATAGGGAAGGCAGTGACGTTGTGGGAAGAAGACGCACCGAAAGTCGCAATTCTCTCGACGGGAGCACTCTCGTACCAAGCACTCCGCGCGGCCCACACGCTTTCAGAAGAGGGTATCGCGTCTATCGTCCTTCATGTGTCGACCGTGAAGCCGCTCGATGAGGACGCGATTCTCAGCGCCGCGCGAACGGCTGGTCGCGTGGTAACCGTTGAAGAGCATCAGTCTGCAGGCGGTTTCGGAAGTGCTGTCGCTGAGTTCCTCGCAGAGAAGCACCCGGTACCGATGCGCATCCTCGGTGTCGCCGACCAATTCGGTCAGTCGGGTACGCCCGACGAACTTCTTGCGCACTATGGGCTCGACGCAGTTCATATTGTAGAAGCTGCCAAAACGCTCGTGCATACGGTATAGTGGACTATATGAAAGAAGATTTCCTCTCCTATTTCATCACTCTCATCATTCTCGCCGCGGCGGCCGCGGCGGCGTGGCTCATCATCCACCTCGCGAGCCCTAATACTGCCGCCTCGATACGAGGAGAAGAGGCGAATTACGCGCCGCTTCAACAGTCGATTTTGAAATAAAGGCAGAACGTACAAGAGAAAAAGCGGATGCTCTGCATCCGCTTTTTCTCTTGTACTTCGTGCGGTTATTAGACAGGCGTGACGCGGTAGTCGTGAGGAGCTTCGGCAATGTATTTCTCGATGCTCTCTCGCGAGAGCAATCCTTTCTGTGCGCCAATCTCCTGCACGACAGCCATGGCATTTATCGGCCCCCAGAGGAGTGCGTCACGGAGTGATTTTCCGAGTGCGAGTGCCGCGACGACGGTCGAGGTTGTCGCATCGCCAGCACCAGTCCGGTCGACCGGCGGCTTTGAGTCGGGGTACATAGGTACGGAAAGCATCTCGGTGCCGTCGTAAGCATAAGAGCCGTTCGGACCGTCGGTGATAAGGACGATTTTCGGACCGAGTTCGCGCGTTTTCGTGAGGAGGGTCTTCATGTCGGTCTCGCCGAGACCGAGAATGCGCTCGGCTTCTTCTTTATTACAGGCGAAGACTTCGGTCACGGCATAAAGCTCCGCGAGTTTTTCTTTGCCCATGGTTATCTGGAAGGTGCCGGGTTGGAAGGCGAGTTTCGTTTCTGGGTGCGCCCTGAGCCATGTCGCGAGCTCGTCGTGAAAATCTGCGGCATGCTCGCTGGTCGACGAGAGATAAATCCATTTCGGCGGGATGAATCCTTTGGGGATGAAATAGGGGTACGCTTCGTGGCGGATGAGGATGGTGCGCTCAGCGTCGTACCTGAGGACGTAGTGGTGATTGGTCGGGATGCCGTCGTTTACCGCGATATATTCAGTGGAGACGCCCTCCTTCTCGAACATAGCGAGGATCTCTTCGCCGGGACGATCCTTGCCGACATTCGAGACGAATCCGGAGGAGAGTCCGAGCCGCGCGGCGGCGACCGCGGCGTTCGCGGCGTTGCCGACGCCCGGTACGAGCACGGCAGAGTCGTACGGAATCTTGTCGCCCCATTTCATCGAGATGGTGCAGTTCTCATGATTACTGTCGCATGAAATCTGCGCCTCTTTCAGTTTGATAAATTCGTCGACGGTGGTGTCACCGATAGCAATGAAGTCCATATGACGGGTAGTGTAGCACGCTCTGCGAGGCGGGCGATTTTCGAGACACATAATTTTCTGCTGAAAATTTGTTCTGCCTCGCGCCGTCACCACGGAGAGTACTTCAAGTTTCTAACTCGCTTCGCTCATAAGAAACTTTGGTCGCGCGCTCCGGACGCTCAAAAATCGCCTGCCCCGCCTCGCTTGCGTGATATGATAAACACATGACTGATCTCGTCGCAATTGCCCGTTCGCTTTTCGCACCAGGCAAAGGCATCCTTGCTGCAGATGAGAGCGTGCGTACCGCGACGGCGCGGCTTGCCGAGTACGGCGTTGGTGCGGGCGAAGAGATGCGTCGGCAGTATCGAGATCTCTTTCTCGGAGCAGAAGATATTGAGCGGTATCTCTCCGGCATCATTCTCTTCTCTGAAACGCTGACTGAGAAAGGCGGCGATAAGAAATTGTTTCCGGTATCGCTTGCTGCACGCGGCATACTGCCCGGCATAAAGGTCGACCTCGGCACGGAGCCCTTTCCCGAAAGCCCGGAAGAGCTTATCACCCAGGGCCTGCTCGATCTCCCTGAACGGCTTGCGCTCTACAAAAAGCAGGGGGCGGTGTTTACGAAGTGGCGCGCGGTCATCCGCATCGACGGCGACCATCTACCTACGGCGGTTGCGATACATGAAAATGCGAAACGTCTCGCGACCTATGCGAAAGAAGTGCAGAGCGCGGGTCTCGTGCCGATACTCGAGCCGGAAGTGCTTCTCTCGGGGAAGCATAGTCGTGCACGGGCTCGGGAAGTCATTACCGAGACGCTTGGGGCGCTCTTTTCGGTACTCGATGAACACTCGGTCGATCGCGCGAGTCTCGTCCTCAAGACTTCGATGGCGCTTTCGGGAGCAGACAGCGGAAGAAAGGACACACCCGAAGAAGTTGCCGCAGATACGCTTACGGCACTTATGGAAAGCGTGCCGGCGCAGATTGCAGGTATCGTGTTCCTCTCGGGAGGGCAGACACCGGACCAGGCGACCGAGAATCTGCGAGCGATAACCGCTCGGGCGCGCGAAGTGCATGCTCCCTGGCCGCTCACGTTCTCGTATGCACGAGCCCTGCAGGAAGAGTCGCTCGCACTCTGGAAGGGCGAGAAGGCGAATGTCCCGGTTGCCCGTGCCGCCTTCGTCGAACGCCTCGCGAAAGTCTCCGCCGCGCTCGCATAATTGCTTTCTAAAGCAGTTTCGCGTATATTCAGACCTATGGTTACTCTAGGAGCAGAGAAGCGCGACAAGTCTGTCGCGACACTATCTTCCGTTCGCGCCGCAGGCTTTATTCCTGCGGTGGTGTACGGCGCGCATCACGCGGCGGAGTCTATCTCGGTCGACGCAAAGGCCTTTTCCAAGGCGCTTCGTGAGGCAGGCGAGGCGACTATCGTGTCGCTCTCCGGTCTCGGTGCGGCAATCCCGACCCTCATCCATAGCATTGACTTCGATCCGGTGACGAGCCTCCCACGCCACATTGACTTCTACGCCGTCACGAAAGGCGAGAAGGTCGAGGTGGCTATCCCGCTTACGTTCGAGGGTGTGTCAGCGGCTGTCGAAGCTGGAGCAAACCTCGTGAAGGTGCTCCACGAAATCGAGGTGAAGGCAGACCCGATGAACCTTCCGCACGACATCAAAGTCGATCTCTCCGTCCTCGCGGCAACCGGAGACCAGATTCATGCAAAGGATCTCGTGCTTCCGCACGGCGTCGAGCTCGTGACTGACGCTGAAGATGTTGTCGCTCTCGTGCAGGAAGTCGTAGAGGAAAAGGTTGAAGCTCCGGCGGCTGACCTCGGCTCTATCGAAGTCGAGAAGAAGGGTAAGGAGGAGGCGACAGAAGAGGCGGCAAGCTAGTCGCGAGACAAGAGATTCAGAGGCGGAAAGGCCTCGTGGTACACTAACCGGACGATGCGTCGGTTTTTACTTTTTATATTCGTCTGTGCAGGCATGTCTTTGCCGTCTGGAGTGTCTGCGCAGAGTGCCTCGCAGGCGGTAAGCGCACGACAACAGGAGCTCCAGAATCAGCTTGATGCGCTTCAGACTCAGATTGCCGCACAGCAGGAACTTCTCGACACCGCACAGAATCAGCATCAGACACTGCAGACTCAAATCAACGCGTTTAATGCCGAGATTAAGAGAACTCAGCTTCAGATACAGGCGATTAACCTCACCATCACGAAACTGAATGGTGATATTGGAGTACGGAACCAGACACTCTCCTCGCTCTCCGCGCGGCTCTCCGCCGAGAAGGAATCGCTCGCGCAGATTTTGCGACAGACGCAGATGCTCGATAACTATTCAATCGTCTCGGTTGCACTCGGGTCAGAAGATGTCTCCGGGTTCTTCAGTGATCTCGATGCGTTCACTTCTATCAAGAGCGCACTCGCGAAATCTTTTGATGAAATTGAAAAAACGAGTTCTTCGACTGAAGCAGAAAAGGAAGCACTGCAAGAGCGGCTCGCAGAGCAGGAACAGTTGCGGACGGTCGCACAGCTCGCGAAGCAGGCGGTGCAATCGCAGGAAAATGAGAAGCAGAAACTGCTCACAGAGACCAAGGGTATCGAAGCAAACTTCCAGAAACTCATAACAAGCAATCAGAAGACCGCCGCCCAGATTCGCTCGGAGCTCTTCGCGCTTCGCGATACCGCCGCGATACCATTCGGTACGGCACTCGCGTATGCGCAGGCGGCCGAGCGCGCAACCGGGACGCGCGCCGCGCTCACGCTCGGCGTCCTGAAGCAGGAGACGAATCTCGGGGAGAATCTCGGTACGGGCACCTGGCGCGTCGATATGGCGCCGAAGCGCGACCAGCCCGTCTTCGTCTATATCACCGCAACTCTCGGTCTCGACCCGGACAAGATGCCTGTCTCGAAGAAGCCGTGGTACGGGTGGGGCGGCGCGATGGGTCCAGGACAGTTCATCCCTTCGACGTGGGTTTGCTATGGAGGATTCGTGAACATGAATACGAACACCTGCACACCGACGTCGTCGGTTAAGGGCGATGCCTTCTGGCAAGGGCCGTGGCAGTACGTCGCCAGCAAGGACCGTGTGCGCAAGCTTCTTGGGGCGAGCGTGCCGAGCAACCCATGGAATCCGCAGGTGGCCATCATGGCAACCGCGATGCTCATGGCAGATAACGGTGCGGGAACACAGACTCGCGCGGCTGAACGTCTTGCCGCACTCCGCTATTTTGCGGGGTGGGTAGGGGCAACCAACAAAGCGTATGCGTTTTATGGCGATGGTGTGATGGAATTCGCCGCGAAGTTCCAACAGGACATCAATCAGCTCAGCGGGCTGTGATACGGAAGGTCTCTGGTTTATCCCCCATTCGAGCGAGTCTTTGTCTGGTATCCTTTCTAAAATCAGATATTCTTACCTCTATATGATTCCTGCTTTCGCCCAGAGGATTTTGTTCATAACGGTGTGCGTGGTGGTGCTAGCTGGTTCGTCTTTTGCCGCATACCAAATCGGGTACAAGAAGTGGGCGACAGACACAAACGCAGTGTCAGACACAGCACAGTCCGGGGGCACTTCGTCGTTCGTCCAAACACGTTTTGCAGTTCTTGGTACGGTAGCAGCGACCTCTACGGAAGGGATTGTTCTTAAGGATGTGCGGAAGACAGGCCGTAGTGCGAACCAAGCAAGTCTCTCAGGTGACATTGTCGTTGCGGTCAATCCAACGACCGTCTTTGAACGGCTCGTCCAGAAGAATGTTCCGCAGGGAGCGCAAAGCACGACACTCATAGCTCCGCCGCCTCCGCCTACACGTGAAAAAATCGCTTTGAAAGATCTCAAGATTGGGGATACTGTACTAGCATCTGTCATCGAAGTGGTTTCGACGACGACCATATTTATGGCTACAAAGATAGAAGTGCAAGAGAGGCAAACAACTGCTACTGCGCTATGATTTTTTATAAAAAATATTCTTCCATTGCACTCGTAGTCGCACCTCTTTTTCTGCTCGCGGTATTTTTTTCTCCAGAGAAAGCATTTGCAGGCGCTTCGTGCTGGCCGTGGGGTATAGAGCTAACAGATGGATCTTCAATCGATTATTACGATGCGGCGATAGTGAGTTATCCTGCCTCCTGCACCGGGGGTACGTTCACGTGCTCGAATGGCGCCTTGCTCGGCTATACCCCGGGGATGGCGGCTGAGCAGAGTTGCCAAGTGGCATACCCAGCCAGTGCATATATTGATGCAAATGGTTCTTCGGAATTGCACCTGTATCCTGGCGATTCATGGCCCACCATAAACTGGTCATCCTCGGGCATGGATCCTGCGACAAGCATGAACGGCGGTTCAGATTTCGGAGGCACTGGTAGCCCGGCAAACGATTATTGTAACGTCTCGGGGTGGGGGTATATCCCAAGTTTCGGTAGTAGTTTGAACGGTTCCAAGGGTACAGGGGGCATCATAACCTCCGATATGGTCGGTTGCTGGAGAAACCAGTACGTGTACGGCTACAACATTGCCGGTGCACAAAGTAATGTCGCGTATGCCACGGTATATATCGACGCCGCTCCCGTCTACGGATGCACTGACTCTTCTGCGACGAATTATGACTCGTCGGCGACAATAGACGACGGGTCGTGTGTCTACGCACCTCCTCCCCCGACAAACCCCGTATCTTCTTGTTCTGCGGCGGGTACGCTCGGCACTTTCTCGTGGGTTCTGCCATCGGGATATACTCTGTCGTACTTCAGAGTCGTTGATAATACGACCGGCACCTACCCTGCGGCCTGGATTCCCGAGCAGGTGCCTGACACAGGTCCTGCCACATCGTTCACGACGACTCCCGGGCACAGCTACACCGCATGGATTCATACGAGAACAGCGAGCGGCACATGGAGCAGTGAAGTCTACACCACCGTCGTTTGTCCTGTTCCGGCGGCTCCGACCGCTACGCTCTCAGTTTCGCCGTCTTCGGTTGCATACAACGGTCGGCCTACGCTCACCTGGAGTTCGACGAACGCGACAAGCTGTACCGCCCCGAGCGGGAACTGGTCTAACTCCGGCACCCTTTCAGGAAACGGCCTGACGGATCCTCTTACTTCCAATACGACATTTACTTTCCAGTGCACCGGTCCAGGAGGCACCTCAGCCCTCCAG
>JBAQEU010000015.1:0-20280 GCA_049286905.1 Minisyncoccia bacterium | reverse complement strand
GCGCGGGCGTCTTTGTTTTCAGACTAGCGAATTAGTATCCGCCGCGGCCGTAGCCGCCCTGCTGGCCACCACCGAAACCGCCACGGTCACCGCCGCCAAAGCCGCCTTCGCGGCGAGGAGGACGATCACCCTGTGGGCGTGCGAAAGAAACGGAGAGCGTGCGCCCGTCCATCTCCTTGCCATCCCAACGGTCGATAGCTGCCTGGGCTTCCGCCTCGGTTGCCATCTCGACGAAGCCGAAGCCGCGTGAGCGGCCCGTCATGCGGTCGCTAATGATGCTTGCGGAGACGACGTTTCCAGCCTCGCTAAAGGCCTTCTTCATATCATCTTCTGTCGAGCGATAGGGAATGCCGCCTACGTAGAGCTTGTTTCCCTGAACTGATGCTTGTGAATCCATGTGTAGATCTAACCGGTTAAATCTCGCCGAAACTGAACACGTACCGTCTTTAGGGGAGCGGAGCGAAGCTCGAATACTCTGCGAGTAAAAATCAGTATGCCAGAAAATCATGAAAAGAGCAAGAACACTGGGGATAACCTACCCCCTGCTCCCGTTCAGGACGTTTTCAGGATATCGCGCTTGATGTCGGCGAAGGTGCCCCCGACTTTCTTCCCAGGGTTCAATATGTCTTGTGGGTCGAATGTCTTCTTCGTCTTATCGAACAAAGCGACCATTTCCGCACCAAACAGCATTGGGAGGTAGGGCGTACGGATGATGCCGTCGTTGTGCTCGCCGGTGGTCGTGCCGCCTGCTTTCACAACAAGTTCATACACTTTCGGCGCCAGGTCGAGGATGGCCTGGCGGTTGTCCTCTTTGGTGAGGTCCATGAGCGGGATGATGTGCAGGTTTCCATCCCCGATGTGGCCCGCGAGCGTATAGATGAAGTGCGACGAGTACTCGGCAAGGAGGGCATTCAATTTCGGCAGGAAGTCAGGGTACGAGGAAGGCGGGACGACGAAGTCGTCTATGAATGGCGCGGTCGAGAGACCGCGGACGTGCTTGCGCAGGAGATTGAAGCTCTCGCGTCGCACAATCCAGTATTTCTCAGCCTCCTTTTCACTTTTCTGTATTTTGGTCTGCAAGTGCAAGTCAGCAAGTGCCGCCTGCGCCGCAAAAGCTTTTCGTGTAGCTTCCTCAGAAGTGTCCTCAGCGAACTCCGCCATGAGGATGAGTTTCGGCACGCCACCAGTGAGGGTCATGAATACCTCGGGGATGAAACTTATACCGAGCTTCATCGCCCGCAGGAATCCCATTTGCAAGAGCATCTCGGGGATGAACTTCACGGCGAGAGAGAGCGTGTGGTCGTCGTAGCTCTCAAACGATTCCGGGTTCTCGAGCAGGACGCGCTTCACGATTTCGGGCAAGACGTCGAGGTCGGAGAGGAAGACCACGAGCATCGCCCGGTGCTCTTTGGGCTGTACGAGCCCGAGCTTGGCGCGTGTCCAGAGGGCGAGCGTGCCCTGCGAACCGCAGATGAGCTTCGCGAGGTTGAACACGCCGGTTTTCGGGTCACGTACGCTCCAGAGCGCGTAGCCGGCTGAGTTTTTCGACACGCGCGGCCGGTGCGCTTCGATGAGTGCTTCGTGTTTCGTGACGAGCTCGTCCATCTCGCGATAGATAGCGCCCTCGAGCGTCTCGAGCTTTTTCTTCTCTTCGAGCTCGGCGGGGGTGAGCGCTTTGAAAGTGACTTGCGAGCCGTCCGAGAGTACGACATCGAGCTCCTCGACATATCTCTCTGTCTTGCCGTATTTGAGTGTGCGCTCGCCGCCGGAATTATTCGACACGATGCCCCCCATCGCGGCTATATTGCGGCTCGCGGGGTAGGAGGGGAGTATGAGATTTTTTGCGAGCGTCGCCTTCTCGAAGTCGCGATAAAAAACTCCCGGTTCCGTGACCGCATAGCCGTCAGTAGGCGGCTCCGTCGTTACGTGAGAGGTGACTTCGCCCATATGGTTCATGTGTTTGGTGAAAGACACGACGACCCCGGTGGTGAGCGGGCCGCCCGACATGTCGGTACCGCCGGAGCGTGCCGCGAGGACGGTCGTACCGTCCTCGTCATGAGCCTGTCGAATGACTTTCACTATCGCGCTCACGTCTGCCGCGTCTTTCGGGTACACGACGAGCTCGGGCATGCGAGAGAAGAGGGAAGTATCGCGCGACGCTTCGCGTCGCGCGCCTTCCTCGCTCGTCACCTCCCCCTGCACCACGCCCTCAAGCGCCTTCTTCAGATCGTCAGTAGTCATGTGAATAAGTATACCTGCTTCCGGTACGTCAATGCTATCGTTGAAAACATGCGTTCCCATAGGCTGATAGCAACATCGCTCCTTATGGGGAGTTTCTTTTTTGTGGCAGGTCCGGTACATGCAGATTCGGCGTTTCCTATCTGCGACGTGTTAGACACGAGTACTATGTCTACGACAACTGCATATTCGGTCGCGT
Organism: Minisyncoccia bacterium; assembly: GCA_049286905.1. Lineage (GTDB taxonomy): Bacteria > Patescibacteriota > Minisyncoccia > Phycocordibacterales > Phycocordibacteraceae > C7867-001. The sequence goes on along the minus strand of JBAQEU010000015.1, from coordinate 17,843 downwards.
ATTGCGGATCATCGTCGCTTTCTGGCGGGAAAGTTCTACCAGAGCAAAGCACCCTGTATGCAATCGAATTAAATATTGCAGTGAACGCAGGGGATACCGAGTACTTCATGTTTACGACAGGCGGCCCCAATTTCGTAGGCCAGAGATACAACGACTATGGACAGAGAGTGAATTTGGCGGGTCTGGGCACCGGCCTCCATACATTTACGCTCACGACACCTATTACCTTCCCAGCAGGTTCCATTCCTTCTTTTCATCTGTATCAGAACGGGCCGAACGGATTCGGGTACATCTTGGGTAATGGACAGCCCAATTCGAAAATGTATGGAAGCAATGTCGACAATGGTCAGCAGGCGGTCTTTTATCAGAAGTGGTTCTGGATTCTAACAGTTCCGCCTGACCCATGCGTCGCCACCAATACCTGCGCTTCAAATGTTCTCTTCCTGCCGGGGATTGAAGGAAGCCGTCTCTATGAAGGTACAGCCTGTGGCAAGACTGCCGAGGAGAAGCTCTGGGAGCCGTATGAAGGGGCGTGGAACGCTTTATGGGGAGTGGGTGACGAGAAGGTTGGCGACCTCGCTCTCGACGCGAGCGGAACAAGCGTCTGCTCGGATATTTATACAAAGGAAAGCGACATTCTTGATTCGGTTGGCGGTAGCAACATATATGCATCGTTAATCAACGACATGAACGGACTGAAGACGGCGGGCACTATCAAAGACTGGAAGCCCGTTGCGTATGATTGGCGTTTGTCGCTCCCTGACCTTTTGACAAGGGGAACTGAGCGAGACGGAAAAATATATTATGGAGAGGCGACCAGCACACCCTACATCGAGCAAACACTTCGTGCGCTCGCCGCGAGCTCTAAAACGGGCAAAGTGACAATCATCGCACACAGCAACGGCGGTCTCGTCACCAAGGCTCTGCTGAATAAACTCGGCGGCACTGAATCGGCGAAGATTGTCGACAAGGTAATACTAGTCGGTGTGCCGCAGAACGGCACGCCGAGCGCGATCGGTTCGCTCTTGGTCGGCTACAATGCAGGCATCTACAAGTACGGAATTCCGATTGTTTCAAATAAAGCGGCTCGCACCTTCTCGCAAAATTCTCCGATGGCGTACCACCTACTTCCCTCAGACGACTATCTTTCGACCGCCGGGCAGGACGCGACACATCCAGTCATCAAGTTCAGCGGCGATGGATATGCAGAAGAAAAAGCGGCATATGGCGATACAATTACAACACTCACGGAGCTCGACGACTTCCTTCTCGCGAGAGACGGCGGGCGTACACAAGTTGCTGACAACAATCTCCTCTCGGCAAAGATAGTAAATCCATTGCTCATCGATTATGCCAACAGCACGCACGCGCCGCTCGACGTGTGGGCGTCGTCTGCGAGTATCGAAGTTAGTCAGATAGCGGGGTGGGGTATCGACACAGTGAGCGGTATCGATTTCACCACACCGAACAGCTCCCTTGCGTGCGTTTCGTGCGCACTCAATCTGTACAACCCCGTTTTCGTCGAAGACGGCGATGGCACAGTTACCGTACCGAGCGCGCTTATGATGGCGTCGAGCACGAACGTGAAGAGGTATTGGGTGAATCTCTATGATATTAACCGAACACAGTCTGCAGATTATAAGCATCCGAATCTATTTGAAGCCCCATCCCTCCGAGATTTTATAAAGAATCTAATCAAAAACAGCACCAGTACACTTCCAGCATATATTCAAGATACGCAGCCATCATCTAATGAAATAGGAAACAAACTTACCTACCTTCTTCACTCACCGCTCACGCTTGAGCTCTCTGATACGAATGGGAACACGACTGGTCTCGCAGAGGACGGGTCGGTAAGCGAAGGTATTCCCGGCTCGACTTATGGCGAGTTTGGCGAGGTGAAGTACGTCATCGTGCCAGCGGGGAACAGATATCAGCTCTCAATGCGCGGCCAGTCGAACGGAGAGTTTACACTCAATGCTCAAGAGACATCAGGTGGTACGATTGTCGCATCAAGCACGATTGCAAGAGTTCCGACGACCGCGAGTACGACAGTGACGATAGATATTCAACCCACTTTCCCGACACTCTCGCTCATGAAAATCGACAAAGATGGTGATGGTACGACTGACGTTATCATTACGCCAAGACCAAACGAAGTCGTTGTCTTCGATACCACCCCGCCGGAGCTGAAGATCTCCTTCAGCACCACAACCAAATCAATCTCATTTATCGGCACTGACGACACGGGTGCGGTGACAGTGTCTGCTACCACGACGTATCCTGCGCTTAAAAAGAAACAGAAAGAGCCGCACGGCATTGCGACTACTACGGTTACCGCTCGTGATGAAACGGGAAATACGACCGTGCTTGTCTACACCGAGCATCTTCCGTCTCCCTTGCTACGCGACACAATCGCCGTCCAGTCGTTCGCATACAACGGAGCGACTACGACCGTTGCCTCGACTACTCTGTCGTATAAATGGCGTCAGAATAAAGACGGTTCGTATAAACTCTTCTCCTCGCACTTACGGACGGTTGCCACGAGCACAGAGTCGCATTATCGCCCAAAGAAAAATAAGACGATTATCATGATCAAACCACAGGAGTTGGACGACACTGATGATGACAACGATTCAGATATTCGACCAGTGAAGCAGACGGTCCCCAGCATGGTGGTACCATATATGAAAACAGAGAAAGGGAGTCTGATTATCGGCTATTAACTAAAAAATGAAGACAAAATTAATTCAATCCGTTCCTGCGCTGCTCGCACTTTTAGCAATCGTGTTTCGATACGTTAGTAATTGGTGCATCGATTTTGCTTCTTGTTATGGCACGTGGGTAAGTCATGTAGCACTCAGCTTTACGAAACCGCTTTATTTCTTCGCTCTCTACGTGCTCCCAGTCGCTATTATTCTCGTCTTCGTTTCGCGCCCCGTCTTCAACTCGTGGCTCAAGATCGCCGTGTGGCTACTCCCGCTCGCCTTCATATTCGTCGCGAGCCAGCCGGTCGTTGCTTCCTTCCTCTCGACCGATCGCGATGACGCCGCTCGTCTCGCCGCCGAGGTCTTCGCCGCCCTCAGCCTCATTTTGATTGTCTGGAAGACCTACACCTCCCGCCGAAATGGAAGCGTATAGCTGGTATCAAATACTAGTGAAGCCCGAATGGGCGCCGCCCGCATGGCTCTTCGGGCCGGTGTGGACCGTGCTCTATATCCTTATCGCCATCTCGTTCGGGAAAGTATTCCTGATGGCGGTGCGGAAGGAGTTGCCGCTTATGGTTGCTTTGCCGTTTGCTCTGAACCTCGTTTTCAACCTCTCCTTCACGTATTTTCAATTTGGATTGCAAAATAATCTTCTGGCCGCCGTCGACATTGTCCTCTGCCTCGCCACGCTCGCGTGGGCGCTCGTCGCCATTTATCCACGCGCTCGCTGGGTCGCCCTCGCCAACATTCCGTACTTGGCCTGGGTTACTTTTGCCACCGTCCTCCAGCTCACCATCACGTACCTGAATTGGTAGCGGGTGATAGAGTGGTGAGAATGAAAAAGGTATTTGCAGAAGTCGGATTTGGGAACGACACCTTTCTCTCAACTGAGATTGAGGAGGGTGACAAAGAATACCGCATCCCGAAGTTTGTTCGACCAGAGAGGATTACCGGTGTATACCTGCGCTTCTGGATATGTAAGACAGTGTTCGTTATTTCTTCTGATGAAGGGTTCAAGATGACGAAAAGAGAGAGAAATCGGGTCAAATTTCTCTTTGGCGTCAGTGGGGTAGAATAGAAGTAATGAACATCATCTTTTTTGATACGGAGACGACGGGGAATGGGGACGGGGATAGGCTCTGCCAGCTCGGGGTCAAAGAGCGCGGGGTGGCGGAGCCTGTGGTGAACGCGCTCTACAAGCCACCCGTGCCGATCTCAATAGAGTCTATGGCGATTCACCACATCACCGAGAAGATGGTTGCGGACAGGCCGTTCTTCACCCAGTCGCCGGAGTTCAAAGAGATGAAAGCTCTCTTCGAGAGCTACGACACGCTTGCGGTGGCGCACAACGCCGCGTTTGATACTGCGATGTTGCTCCGCGAGGGCATCATGCCGCACAAGACTATCTGCACCTACAAAGTCGCGTACGCGCTCGACACGAAAGAGACGGTGGGAATCTATCGGCTACAGTACCTGCGCTACTTGCTCGGGCTCGAAGTAGAAGCGGTCGCACACGATGCGTGGGGCGACGTGCTCGTGCTCGAAGCGCTCTTCGAGCGCTTGCTCAAGAAGATGATAGAGCAAGAGGGAAGTGAAGAGGCGGCACTTGCGAAGATGGTGGATATTTCGTCGCGCCCGCTTCTGTTCACGACGCTTCGCTTCGGCAAGCACAATGGCAAGCGGATAGCAGATGTCGCCAAGTCGGATAGAAGCTACCTGGAGTGGCTCCTGAAGCAAAAAGAAGAAAACCCGGCAGGAGAAGAGGATTGGATACACACCCTCAAGCAAGCTCTGCAGTGAGTCCCTGGTATATACTTACTCTATGACCAATCCTGTGGGATACGAGAAACAGCCCGATTTGAGCGCCGACGCTAACCTCCTGTCTTTTGTACCAAACTTCTATCGTTCTCTGCCGGTGTTCCTGACATCGCTCCTAGTCGTGTGGCTTGCAATCGTATTCCCTTGGGGCGGTGGGCCAGTGCCGACCAGTTTCGTGTACCTTTTCTACCTCACGGTCGCGGTGAGTATGCACGCGTTTGGTCGCGCGTACTCCGAGATACTCAAACGCGGTCTTTCGGGCTTCGATCTGATTGCGTGGGTCGCCGCAATTTTCGTTACCATAGGGGTTTCAGTCGATATCATACTTTTTGGCGCGAATGTCATTCAGTCCCCGGTTACTTTCCTGGGTTCGATGTTCATAACGTTGCCCATAGTGTTTCTTGCGCTCGTCGCGTTTCAGGCGTTCTATTTCCTCGTCGAATCGGTGGTAGTGTCGCTCTCCCCGTGTGATGAACGGAATCACATGACGAACTGGTATCTCGCCATGTACCTGTTCATCCTCTCCATAAACTCCGCCGCCGTTTTCACCGGACTCCTCATACTCGGGTATTACCGCGCTATCTGGTAGTTGACACAACCGTGTTTCTGTCATAGACTGCTCTTGGAAGCAGTTTTCAGCTTGCCAGTATCTAACTCAAGAAGGAGGTGACATTGTGCTCGTTGCCCAACAACTAGCGGCAGTGACTCGCGAGGTTCGTAAGACTCTCGAGGGCGGCCTCTCCATCGCCGTTGTGGGATGGAGGGATTCGAATCATAACCAGTTCAGCAGGGCGCTATCGAGGAAGAAAGTCGTCTTCTTGGGTGCAACACCTCATTGTGTAGGCGACAGTGTGGGTCTCGTCCTGGTCACCAGGTTCGTGGGCCACTCGGTCATCGCCAGCATAAGGAAAGCGAGACTGGTCTATCCGGGTGTCATTGATACCGGACAGATCAAAGATATCCTCGAGTCCTGCAAAGACGTTCTTGTAATCCCCAGCCCTGCTGTGGATGCGGTACGAAAGGATGTCCCGGTTGAACCGGACGGGCAAGCACCACTCGAACCTGAAGTTGATTTGGCAGTACTGGATTTTTTGACAACCCCAAGGAGAAAAGAAATGACAGAGATGGACAAACTCGCCGCCGCTATCCTCGCACTCACACAGGCAAACGGCGGAAAAGTTGGCAAAATGCACCTTGCCAAAATCATCAAGGACACCTGTCCCGACACGACGAGCGCCAAGCTCGTGCGCGACGGATGGGTAGTTCCGGTGGCCAACGAAGGCCACAAAGTGGGTTCCTACATGCCGAGCGAGAAATTGCTCGCGACGGTCAAGCAGGAACAGCACGAGCCGGACGATCCATACGCCCGGGCGAAGTTCCTGATTGCGCAGAAGCCTGAAATACTGGCTGAACGCCATGCACTGGAAGAGAAGGCCGCCGAGATTCGGAAAAGGCTCGAACGTATCGAAATAGCCGAAGAAGTGCTTGAGCGACTCAGTGCGCTTTGAAGCTCGCCGTTCCGGCGATACAAAAGCCGCCCCTCCCAGGGCGGTTTTTATTATCCTGCACATCGTCTGGAAATCTCCAATTGGAGCGCTATAGTTATGGTATGAACATCGTAAGACAGTGCAAGGGGGTCTTTATTATCTAAGCAAAAACTCACCATGATAAATTACACAGCCGTTCTCGTGTGCGCAGTACTCTCGATGGTCGCCGGGGCGCTCTGGTACGGACCGCTCTTTGGAAAGAAATGGATGGCGATAGTCTGCGCAACCGATATGGACATGGAAGCCCGCAAGGCGATGCAAAAGAAGTCTATGCCGCTCTACGCGATACAGTTCTTGCTCACGCTCTTCCAGCTGTGGGTGCTCTCGTACTACATCCTGGGATGGGAAGATGCATCCGGGTTTGTGAATGCACTCTGGATATGGGCGGCGTTCGTGATGCCGACCATCGCGGGGGCGTCTATGTGGAATAACGACTCAGCGAAGGTGTCGTGGTCACGCTTCCTGATCCAGGCTGGCTATCAGCTCGCAATGTTTGCGATGTTCGGCCTCATCCTCGGGGCGTGGAGATAACTCATGAAAAAATACGCGATACTCATCGGGGCTTTCGTGCTCATAGTCGTGGCCACACTCTGGGTGACGAGTGTGCGTACGGTGAACGCGCCGGGCCCTCAAGCGTGCACGATGGAAGCGAAGCTGTGCCCCGACGGCTCTGCGGTGGGGCGCACGGGGCCTAACTGCGAATTTGCAGAGTGCCCATCGAGCGCGACAACTACTACGACCACGACGACCACCAGCACAAGCAACCCGGGTATCGGCATGAGCACCACTATACGCGGTACGACTATCCGGGTACTCAGTCTCGTCGAGGACAGTCGTTGTCCGGCAGACGTGCAGTGCATCTGGGCTGGTACGGTGCGCGTGCGCGTTTCTATCGATTCCTACGGGGAGTTCACGCTTACACTCGATGAGCCGCAAGATGTGGGGAATGTAACCGTAACACTTGTCGGGGTAACGTATGCACCAAAATCCGCTACGCAGTTTAGCGATTACCGCTTTGTGTTCGCGGTCGTACCGAAGGCGGCCGGCATTTCGCCGATGTACCTGACTGGTGTACGCGGCGCGGTGACGCTCGGCCCTACCTGCCCGGTTGAGCGCGTCCCGCCTGATCCGGCGTGCGCAGACAAACCCTATGCGACGACAGTCGTCGTGCATTCTGCGGGTTCGAGTTCGGTATTTGCAACAGGGAAGTCGGATGCGAGCGGCGTGTTTGAATTCGCGCTCCCACCGGGCTCCTACACGCTTAATGCGGGCGATAGTGCGATGCTCCCGCGCTGTTCACGAACCGATGTCTCTGTCAGCTCGTCGGGATACGCGTCGGTACATATCTCTTGCGATACGGGAATTCGTTAATGGTAGAGTGTCTACATGACTCAGGGCGAAGCGCTCACCATACTGAAGACGGGCGCAAATGTATTCCTCACCGGTGAGCCGGGGAGCGGGAAGACGCACACCATAAACGCATTCGTCGACTGGATGCGTGCGTCGGGCATCGAGCCGTCTATCACCGCCGCGACCGGCATCGCCGCGACGCATGTGGGCGGGATGACGCTCCACTCCTGGAGTGGTATCGGCATCGCCGAGTCGCTTTCGAGAGCTGACGTGGATCGCATCGCGAGCAAGGAGCACGTCGCGAAGCGCATCGCGAAAGCGAAGGTGCTCATCATCGAGGAAATCTCGATGCTCTCGGCGGCGACGTTTGAAATGGCGGACTCCATCTGCCGCGAGGTGCGCCGCGTGGATCAGCCGTTTGGCGGGCTCACCGTGGTGCTTGTGGGCGACTTCTTCCAGTTGCCGCCTATATCGCGTGGGCGTGACGCGGTGTTCGCGTATTCGTCACCCGTGTGGCGCAATCTGAATATGATTACCTGCTACCTCACCGAGCAGTACCGCCAAGACGACACAGCGTTTCTCGACGTGCTCTCGGCGATACGCTCGGGGAACGTCGAAGAGATGCACTACGAGCATCTCACTGCGCGGAACGTCGATGCGACTCTGCTCCCACTCGATACGCCGAAGCTCTTCTCGCACAATGCCGATGTCGACCGAATCAACGCCGCAGAGCTTGCGAAGATTCCGGGCGCGGTGAAGAAGTTCCGCATGAGCTCGAAAGGCAAGGACTCGCTTGTCGAAGGGCTCATGCGCGGATGCCTCTCGCCCGAGGTGCTTGAGCTCAAAGAAGGTGCGGCGGTGATGTTTACCAAGAACTCGCCGCAGGGCAAGTTCGTGAACGGTACGCTCGGGACGGTGACCGGATGGGACACTGACGGCTCGCCGATCGTGAAGACGAAAGACGGCAAGCGGGTGACGACCGAGCCGATGGAGTGGCAGGTCGAGGAGCAGGGGAAGGTGAAGGCGAGCGTGTCGCAGATACCGCTCCGACTCGCGTATGCGATGACTGTGCACAAGAGCCAGGGGATGAGCATGGACGCGGCTATCATGGATCTCTCGCGAGCATTTGAATACGGGCAGGGGTACGTCGCGCTCTCGCGCGTGCGGCGACTCTCGGGAGTGTACCTCACCGGCCTCAATCAGCGCGCGCTCGAAGTGCACCCGGAGATTCTGGAGAAGGATAGGGACTTCCGCGCGGCTTCAGACACCGCGCGAGACGCATTTGAAGAAATGCCTCCGACTGAGGCGGTCGATATGCAAAAGAAGTTCGTCAAAGCGATGGGCGGCGCGTGGATGGAAGGGAAAACGGCAGAGAAGAAATCCGGCAAACCCGCAGCGGGTTTGCCGGGCCGTCTCGCGGAAACGCTCCAGGCCGCTCGTGACGGGACGACGCTTGCGGGGGTCGCGAAAGCGCGTGGGCTCGTTCCCTCGACCATCGCGCATCACCTCGAAGAGCTCGCCGAGATAGGGAAGTTGGAGCGGATCGACTTTGTGCACCTGGTGCCGATGGACGTGATAGACGAGATACACGAGGCAATCGCCACGAATCCAGGTGACAAGCTCTCACCTATTTTTCATGCACTGCAGGGGCGGCATTCGTTCGAGACGATACGTCTCGTACGCTTGATGCGTTAAAGCGACAGGATCTTCTGCATCAGGGTGTCGGCCGGGAGAAATTCTCCTTCGAGCGGCACATAAAATTTCCCTTCGACCCTGCTCTTATCAGCCGAAATAGGCAACCCACTCTCCTCAAGCAGTTCTTGATCATTGTAGTTGTCTCCGATGGCCATGACCTCTTCCTTTTTTAGATTGAAAATATCCCGTACGTGTCGCAAGCCGAGCGCTTTCGTCTGTTCGCCTTTGATAAGGATGTCGTAGGCTTCGCCATTCCAAACTGTGCAGAGGCCCGGATCTTGCGCGACGACGTCTTCGATTGCCTGCACTTTCTCGGTGCAGTGGATGGTTATGATAAATTCTTTCGGCTCGAATCCTTTTATCTTATCGTCTACGATACTCTTCAACTTCGGATAGATATCCTTCATGTATTCGAAGCTGTTGATGTGCTGGTAGAGTTTTCCTTTATACCAGGTAGCACTTCCGTTCTCGTAGGTGAGACTCACAAAGGGCAGGATTGGTCGGAACATCTCTTGGAGCATGTAGAGCCCTCGTCCGGAACTGATGTTAATCAGGAATCCTCGCTCAGACAGTTCGCGGATCTGCGCTATCTGCTTCTCGGCAATCACTTTCGTCTCGAGCGTGGTGGTGTTCCCAACCTGCTTGATCTTGGTGCCTCGGGGGACGATGACGCCGTCGACATCAAACACGACCATTTTAATTGGTGCGAGAGCTTCTTTTGAAAATTCTTCAAGGGGTTGCATAGGTCGGTGGTTAGGTCAGGGCGTTAATAATATGCGCGAGCGAAGCAGTCGCGACCCCGATGACACGATCGGCCGCACCGTAGTAGAGGAAGAGTGTGTCGCCGCGCACCACCGCTCCGCACGAGAACACGACGTTCGGAATCTCACCGACCTTCTCATACTCCTCGAGCGGCTCAAATATCGGGTCGGCGCTCCGGGCGAGTACCGTCACACCATCGGCATCGAGGAGTGCCGCGCCGAGGCGGTACGTCGCGTGGCGCGAGACACCGTGGTAGATCATGAGCCAGTAGCGGCCGACCCGTATAGGCGGCGCGGCACTCCCGACTTTCGCACCGTCCCACATGCCGCGTCGGGGAGCCATTATTTCGATGCACCGGCTTGCGCGCTTGCCGGAAAAGAGGTTCGGCAGGAGATCGGCGCATATCTGACCGTTGACGCGGTGATAGAGCAGGTAGTTGTCGTGTACGGTCTCCGGCAGGAGAGCGAGATCTTTATCGTCGTACCCCTCAGGTGTGAGGAGGAACGGGGTGCTCCACTGGTCGAAACGCCGGGCGACGAAGTCGTTCACGTCTATCGACGAGACTGCGCCAGCCGGCGCGTGTACTCCGTCGTAGGCGGTGTAGGTGAGGTGGAGCCTGTCGCCGACGCGTACGATACGTGGATCTTCACAGCCGGAGTTGCCGGTCGGACTCCCTTTTTTCAGCTCGAAGTCGCTTCGCGGTACGTAGATAGGCTCGGGAAGGCGTTCGTCTATCGTGAGCCCGTCTTTAGAGATGGCGAGCCCGATGGTCGAGGTGTTTGCAGAGTCCATCGCGCGGTAGAGGATATATACTGAACCGTTGATGTCGATAGCGGCAGGATTGAAGACATCGCGACTCTCGAACCCGTCACCTTGTGGAGAGAGAATCGGGTTCCCGGGAGACCGGAGGAATGTGCGCGCGGGCCGCTCGGGGTCGAGAGCACGCAAGAGGTCGTGGAGCTTCACGCTTGCTTTCGCACACACGGTGTCGGCACCGCCGTACCAGATGTCGAGTACGCCGTCCTTATCGACCGTCGCGCTCGTCGGAAAGACAATGTGCGGCACAAGGCCGTATTCCTCGTAGAACTCCTGAGGGACGATGATTGATTCGGTGCGCGAGATCAGCTTCTGAGGGTTGTCGCGCTCGAGGATGGCCGCTTCGACTGAGAAGGTGCGTTTCTTGTCGTCATAGTAATCGAGGATATAGGAATAGATGAGGAGCCACCCCTGGTCGGTCAGAAGCGGCGTCGCACCCACTTCGATGTGGTCGTCGTCGGTGCGGCGAAGCTCTGGGATAGCGTGGTCGGCGAGGTTCTCGTGCCAGGTATTCCAGTACTCGGGATTGAAGAAATCGGCGACTTGCTTCGCGCGGGCGATGGCGATTGTCGGACGTGAGTTTTCGGCAGTCCAGTCGGTGTGCGCCGTGAGGAGGAGCACGACATCACCGCCGACACGCTCGGGAAAGAGTGTGGCGGCTTTTGCATTAAAAGGAGTGATGAGGTGCCGTTCGGTGAAGTTGTCTGGCGTGTCGCCCACCGCACAGGCGACCTTGATGTTGTCGGGGCCAAAGGGGTAGCCGCCGAGCGCGGTGTAGAAGCAGTACCAACGATCCTCGAAGAGCGTCACGCGCGGGTCCTCGCATCCGAACCTATCCCACTCCTCTTGGGGTGCGATGACTTGCCGTCTCGAATGGAAGTGAACGCCGTCTTCGGCAAAGGCCGTACCGATGGTCGAGAGTCCTGCAGTTGGCGTCTGGAGAGCATCGGCATTGCCGAAAGCTCGGTAGAAGATGCGGACGCCGTCGGGTCTGACGACCGCTGATGGGTTGAAGGTCGCAAGCGCTTCCCACGGGCGGTCGCGTTGCGGCGCGAGGATAGGGTTGTGCGGTTCTCGACGTATGACGAACATATGTATCTAGAATAGCAGACCCGGTGCGAACATGTTTCGAGTTATACGCATCACTCAGTCTGAGCGAAGTTCTTCGTCTCGAGTTCCGGCTGACTACCCTCGATGAGTGCGTCGACAAGCTTTTCGAGCGGTGCGGTGGCGACACAGATGACCTTATCGGCACCGCCGTAGTAGACGAAGAGTTCTCCGTGGCGGACGACTGCGCCACAGGCGTACACGATGCCGGGCTTACCGTGATTCTCGTAGTGCTCGTCCGGTGCGAGTACCGGACCTATCGAACGGTGGAGCACGATAGTCGGGTCAACGAGGTCGAGCAACATCGCACCGAGCTTGTAGCGGCCGGGGTCGCTCGCGTCGATTGCGTGGTAGAAGAGGAGCCATCCGCGCGAGGTGCGTACCGGCGGCGGCCCGGCGCTTCGGACGAAGCTGTCCCACGCATTCTCGCGCTCAGGCAGATCAGCGCGGGCGCCGACCCAGCTTTCGATGAATGGTTCTTCGGTGCCGATGTCTTCGAGAGCGTCGCGATAGGCGATCTCAATCTTTGGCGAGACGCTATGCATGATGGCGTAGCGTCCGCCGATTTTCTCGGGGAAGATGACCCAGTTCTTGTGACGTTCGCCAGGCTTCGAGAGGATGTGCGGTCCATCCCACTTCCAGAACTGTTCCGTCATAAAATCTTCCTCGGCGATTGAGATTACCGCAACGCGGATATAATCCCAGCCATCAAACATGTTGAAGGTGATATAGACACGCCCTTCGATGATGACCATGCGCGGGTCCTCACACCCGCCCCAGCTCCCGCCCGACGGATAGAGCACGGGAGAGTAGCGACGGACGTGTCCCGCGAGATTCCTCGGCTTCTGCGCGACGTAGACCGGGTAGGACAGGCGGTTGTCGAACGTGAGCCCGTCGGGACTGCTCGCGTAGCCGAGCCTCGAGACGCCGTCCATGCCGATGGCGCGATAAATAAGGTGCGTCCGGCCGCCGATGACGGCGGCCGCTGGATTCAGCACCGCCTCAGCCGTCCAAGGGTGGCTCCCTGGGCGCATGATTGGGTTGTGCGGAGCTTTTACGAGAAGCAGGAGTCCCTGGAAGCGCTCAAGGTGCAGAAGCGAGGAGAGCTTCGTGCGTATCGGCTTCGAGAAAAGAGCGCCGACAAGTACTCCGGCGACGAAGAAAGAAAGGAACAAGGCAAGTATGTTCACCAACAGTGAAAAAGTCATCGTGAGGTTATAGAAAGAGAACATCTTTACTCTATCACCTATAAGGTCTGTATCGGGTGGGATACGCACAGGTACGGACAACTTGCAGAAGAAACACCGGAGTGTAGTGTACAAACAGGAGCTCGTTCATGTCGAACGGGCAGTATGTACGGAGGTGTGTATGGGTATGAAAATCCCGATGTGCTTGGCGAAAATCCACCGAGCGATCGTGACCGGCGCAAAACTGGATTACGTGGGGTCTATCACGATAGACCAAGATTTGATTGACGCGGCGGGGTTCTTGCCGAACCAGCAGGTCAGGATCAATAGCGTTGCAAACGGTACGTCCTGGGAGACGTACATAGTCCCTGGCGAGCGGGGCAAGGGCGAGATAATCCTGAACGGCCCACCGGCGCATTTCTTCAAAGCTGGCGACATTGTGATCATCCTGGCGTACGTGCACGTCGGTCTCGAAGACGCCAAGCGGATGACACATCCGCAGGTCGTTTTTGTGAACGATGAAAATCACATCACGAGTGTCGAAGATGCGTGGCGCCCATACCTGGGGTGCTGAAGTTCTGAAAGTCGCGGGACAGCATCCTGCGACTTTTTATTTGGTTTGCAAGTGCCTGGTTTCAGCGTATGCTCCTCTCTAGAAGCCCTTTGTAACGAGAGGGTACAGCTTCCAATCTGTCTCTGAGGAGAACGAAATGAATGCACGGCAGAAATTACTTGACCATCCTTACTGGGTCGCGAGTTATCCGAGCAAGATGCGACTCGTTCGCGTCTTCGACTTTCCACCTGAGGCGAACCCGTTTGCCAAAGATGGGGTCGTCATCCGGATTGCTGCTGCACCTGGAGAGTCACCCTTCCATAAAGGGCCTATGGCCCGACAGGGCATCCTCGAAGGAGTGCGGAAGGGGCTCATCGGCCCGGACACGATCGTCGTCGAAGCGACCTCTGGTAACACGGGTCTTGGTATGGCGGTTGTGTGCACCAATCTCGGGCTGAACTTTGTCGCCGTTATTCCGAACGACATTCCCGAGTCGAAGATCAGTGGTATCCGGGCGCTTGGTGAACATGTTCGTTTCGAGTCACCGAAGGCAGGGGAAACGACGGTTGGGTGTGCACGCCGCTTGGGGAAACAGGAAGGGTCGCACAACCCGGATCAATATGCCGGCTGGTGGAATCCACAATCGCATTATGAGCACCTTATGCCGCAATTGTTCAGCCAGACCCAGGCGTCCATCTTTGCCGCGCCCGGCGGGACGACGGGAACTTGTATCGCGGCAAAAAAGTTTGCGCTGGACAACAGGCTGTCCATGGAAGTGGTGCCTGTCCTGTGTGCCGAAGACCAGGAAATTCCTGCGGTTCGCACCCTGGCTCGCGTGAAGAAGGACATCCGACTTCCTTGGGAAGCGTACTTCGATGAGGAGAAGGATCTGCAGTTCGCAACCCGACACGCTTCGTTCTTTTGTAGTTTCTTTACGTGGCGGTTCGTCCCGGTACAGCTCGGCCCCAGCTTCGGTGCCGCGTTCGTCGGTGCTCTGAAGTTCTTGCGGGAACACAAGGAGGCTGGCACACTCGACCAGTTCCGAAAGAAAGACGGCAAGATTTACGTCGTCGTATTCGGACCTGACGACTACCGTGCGTATGTGGCCTTGTATCTGGACAAACCTTTCTATGGGAAGGACTTCAGAAGTTCGAATCTTTTGGACTTCATCGACTGGGTCTGAAGTTTTCAAGACCCCGATTGCGCAAGCAATCGGGGTCCCTCTTTTTATTTCGTTGTAGAATACCTATGGGTCGCCTGTAACTTCATAGGAAAGGAGGGCATCATGGGCATACTGATTGGGAAGTTCGACAAACAGCCAAGCGACAAGCCAAAAGTAAGTCGCGAAAAAGCCGTCGAAATTGCGAAACTTCTGTATCGCCACAAACATGTTCGTGACGTTCTCCTGTTTGGCAGTGTCGCACGGGATGGTGTCGGAGAAGATATCGACATTATCATCATCACCGACTTCGAGCGTGCGCGGCAATTCTTAACAGTTGTCGATATTGTATTGCCGCCGAGGGCGTATACGCATAAACGCATGCGGCAGGAAATCGCATCCGAAGTTCTCGAAGAGCATTTCGCAGATTTGCTCGCTCGAGCGAAAGAGGTGGCCGGTACCGATCTAGACATTCTTGTCTTTGCTCCGGATTGGCGCGAACACCTCGAAGCTATCCGGCAAGCACTTCATGCCGAACCAGCCTTTATCCAAAGTATCGTCTGGGACGCAATCTCACTCATCACGGGGAAGCGTTGAACACTTCTTTGGGCAAGCCCGCCCCCATCCTTGGGGCGGCTTTCGTATTTATGTACGAGGTTTGAACGCGGCGCGGAGCGCATTCACGATGACCGCCGCATCGATGCCCTCTTGTATGAGAGCGCCCTGCACCGGCACGATGAATCCGCCGGTTGCGACAAGCATCCCCGCCGTCGAGAGCCCGATGCCGGTGTACACACTCTCACTCGCGATGCGCACTGAGCGCTTTGCGAGTGCGAAAAGATCGTGGATGAGTACGACATCATGTCCGAGGATGGCGACACCAGCCGCTTCTATTGAGGCGGAGTTTTCCGTGCCCGAGAACACGATGCCGACGTCTGCTCGTGCGAGTGCGGGAGCATCGTTCAGTCCGTCGCCGACCATTGCGACCACTTCGCCTTTGGCGCGCGCCTCCTCGACGATGCGGTACTTGTCTTCTGGCGTGCAGTCGGCACAGATGTTGAGCTCGAGTCCTGCAAAGACGGTTTTCGCGTGTTCTTCGCGGTCGCCCGTGAGCACGGACACCCTGAACCCTTCGCGGGTCAGGTCGGCGAGGAGCTTCTTCGCATTCTCTTTCAGTACGTCAGCGAAATGGAAGACTGCGAGCGGCGCACCGTCGCCACTGAGGAGGAGCGAGATACCGCCCTCGCGATGATCGGCTTCGGGCGCTTGCTCGATCGAGAGGTATCGCTCGCCAACGGTCCCGGCTATACCGCTTCCGATAACCTCGCTTACACTGCGCGCGGGTGCGGGGGAGAGCCCTTTAGTCCGTGCCGCTTCGGTCACGGCTCGGGCGAGCGGGTGAATGGAGTGGAACTCGAGCGCGGCCGCGAGCGAGAGTACTTCTTCTTCGGTTGCATGCGGGGCGAGAAGCTTAATCCCGACGAGTTCCGGAGAACCGAGGGTGAGCGTGCCAGTCTTGTCGAAGAAGATAGTCGAGACGCGAGCGAGCGTCTCGAGTGTCGCCGGTGTTTTCACGATGATGTTGCGGCTGGCGGCGCGCGAGAGACCGCCGATGAACGCGACCGGCGCCGCGATGAGGAGCGGACAGGGAGTCGCGATGACAAGTACTGCGAGTACGCGGGTGATGTCGCCAGTTACGAGATACACGCCGCCCGAGAGCACGAGCGCAACGAGTGTGAAAGGAAGATTCGCTCTCGATGCGAGACGCACGAAAGGTGCTTGTTCGTGTTCAGCATTTTTCACAAGGTCGACGATCTTTGCGTAGGTCGAAGTAGCGAGCGTCCCAGAGACGGTAATCTCGAGCGCCTCGCCGGCGTTCACGCTCCCGCTCTTCACGACAGCTCCGGTGGTAACCGTCTCGGGGAGCGGCTCGCCCGTGAGGTTCGCCAGGTTGAGCACTGCCGACGATGAAACGAGCAGTCCGTCGAGGGGCACGAGCTCGCCGCCTCGGACGATGATGACTGCTCCGGAGGGAATGTCGGTGAGGGGTACTTCTTCAGTACGTCCGTCTGACTGCTTCACAAGCGCGGTTTTCGGGATGCGCGCTAGGAGCGCCGAGAGGGAAGCGGTAGCGCGGTTCGAGGCATAGGTCTCGAGCGCTTCACTGCTCGCGTACATAAGGGCGATGACAGCTCCGGCGAGCCATTCGTTCGAGAATACGGCGACGGCCATCGCCAAAAACGCTATATAGTCGAGCGACCAGTTGTGGGTACGGATGTCTCGGTAGGCGACGACCAGTATCAGGGCAGTGCCGATGCCGATTGCGGCGAGGTAGAGGCTCTCGGTGTGGGAGATAAGCGCCCCAGCAAGGAGCATGGCTACGAAGATAGGGAGAATGAGCGTCGTGGAGTTCAAATAGCGCATAGTATCGGAAAAATACCCTCGAAAAAGGTCATGTCTGTATGGTAGCACGGGCTGATTAGACCTATTGACAATATATTGTCAATATGCTACTATGCTAAACAACGAGGCAGTTATTGACTGTTTCGGTAACTCAAATCTAATGACTATCTTTGGAACCCTTATGGGGTTTTCGCTTTTACTCGGCTCGACAGCCTTTCCAGGTGGAAAGGCCGCCACGCCGAGCCCTATTGCGCCGAGCACGCCTGTAACCTCCGGTTACTCGGTCAAGCTCACGGCGTATAATGCCGTCCCTGGGCAGACCGATGACACCCCGTTTGAGACAGCCTCTGGCGCGTACTCAAACCCGGAAATCATCGCCGCTCGCTCGCAGGACCTCGCAGATGAGTTGCCGTTCGGTACTATCATCGAGCTCAGTGGTGCGAACATCACGTCTGAGAACACTTGCGGCTTCAACGCCGTCGCGCCCCTCATCGGGTATCGCGTTGTCGAAGACACGATGAACGCGCGCTACACCGAGCGCATCGACGTGCTTCTCGGTAATGACGCTAACTACACGATGCCAAACGGCACGGTGCTGAATGCCGCCAAGGTGCTCGGCATCTGCCATGGTGTCACGTATCGCGTTGTCGGGTTCGTCGACATCAATCACCTCCCGAAGACGCAGGCCGGACTTGCCGCGCTCGTCATGAAGGGGAAGGCAATAGCACTCAAGTAAGG
>JBAQEU010000014.1:0-2116 GCA_049286905.1 Minisyncoccia bacterium | reverse complement strand
ACAGGCACGCTCCGCACATCGCGCTCGCCAAGCGCATGGGCATAACGCTTCTCTTTTCGAAAGGCAGCGACGTGCACATGGACAGGGAAGACATGTACAGACTGCTCCGCATGCAGGGGTTCAAGGTCCCGGAGACTATCGTCGTACGTGCGAAAGCTCCGCTTCAGAATTCGCTGTTCCGCGATGTGTGGTCGACGTACCACACACCGCTCATGGTCCGTCCGCTCGTGCGTCGTGCCGATACGCAGTCGAAACTCATCACGCAGTTCGGAGACTTCGAGCACACCATCCACGATTTCCATGAGAAGGGGATAGACGTCCACATCCTGACGTACCGCAAAGCGCCGACCTCGTCGCTCGCGGTGCTCCCGAACTTTCGTGGAGAGAAACTCTACACACCGCTTTGGGTGGAGACCTTCGGCAGCGTGAACGCCCTTCCGAATCCGTCACACCGCATGCAGACGCACCTGAATGCGCCAGAGTACCGCAAGAAAGAGATGCGGGACATCGTGACGAAAGTATACGAGGCTCTCGACCTCTCCGGTCCGGCATGCATCGACATGGTTCCCTACAACGGAGGATATATAATCGTGAATGTCGAACAGAATCCTTCGCTTGCCAAAGACGGGCGCTTCATGCAATCCCTCAAATCGACCGGCATCGACATCGGCCAGTACGTGCATTCGCAGATTCAGAACGACATGGAGAGCAATGCTTATTACCCAAAATATGACCTCACGCGATAGGCAGCTCATCGCCCTCATTCTCGGCCTTCCTCTCATCATTGCCATCATTTTTTATATTCTCAAGTAGGGGTTGACAGGCGAGGGTATCAGTCCTAGGATAATAGTACCGTCCTTTTACAGGGAGATGCATATGCCGAAGAGATTATCAGCACGTCAAGGAGACCTGAAGGAGCGGTATGACAGAGAGCTCAAACCTCTCATTCAACCGCTCATGCGCCAAGGCGCCACAACCGCCGAGGGCCGGAAGGTCATCGCGTACCTGAGGGGGTTGGTTCCCGAAGATCACGTGACGCTCGTCGCGTACGCGCAGACCCAGCTCAGCGGACCGGCTTTCGAGAAGCTTTCGACAGCGCTCACGCCGTTGCTGAAGCGTCCTCGTCTGCGTCTCGTGTCCCAACCGGCAGGCGCCTAGCGCCACGAAGCCCGCCCCGACAAACTTTTGTCTCGGCGGGCTTTCTATTGTATGGAAAATTTTCTCCCGTTTTTTATGATGTAACCTTCCGTGGCCAACTGTTCGAGCACTCGAGGCAGTCGTTCATCACGTGGAAGTTTTTCTTTGTGTGTAATCGCGAACAGCACTCTCGCACGAAGCTGTCGTAGCGAGCCTGCATACGGCGACTGTCTGGTGTTGTGCACGCTCTTCTCATTGTGCGAAATCCTCATGGACTTCAAATAGGCTCCGTAATCCATAAGTGCGCAGTACCACGTACGCGCTCCCGCCTTCTGCACGACTTTATTTTTCGTCAGTCGAGACAGGTCGTCATACAGCCTTCCGTCATGTATGTTCGCCTCACCCTGGTGGAATGCTTCGATGAGCGCGGTGCGGATATTCGTCTCGAGCAGTCGGTCGGGGAAAGTGTCGTATGCAAACGCGCAGAGTGCGGAGGCGGTGTATGGTCCGACGCCTTTCAGCGCGAGCAGTTCGGAGTAGTCTTTCGGAATAGTCCGCACGCTCCGTGCCATGTCGTACAAAGCCTTAGCCCGCCGCTGATATCCTAAGCCCTGCCAGAGCTTCAAGACATCGGTGAGCGAGGCTTTTGAGAGTGCGGAGAGGGTGGGGTACGCCTTCATCCAGGCCGTAAATTTTGGCAGTACGCGGGGCACCTGCGTCTGCTGGAGCATGATTTCGCTTACCAGAATTTTGTACGGCGTAATCTTTTTCCTCCACGTCAAATCATGTCGACCGGATTTTTCGTAGTAGGAGAGTACCTCTTTTATAAACCGTCTGTCATCCATATTCCCTGGGAAGGATTTTGGCTTGTGCATGAATATGTGAATAACTTGCTTTCTTTCACTTGAGTATACCACTCAGGGTTGCTACACTAGCCGTAGGCAGTTGTTTCATATTTATCAGAATTTAAGTAATACAT
>JBAQEU010000013.1:0-22148 GCA_049286905.1 Minisyncoccia bacterium | reverse complement strand
GCGCAATCCAGCCGCCCCAGAACATCGGGGCGGTGTTGTTTTGTCACAAGCCCTGCAAGTAAAGAGGTTAAACCTCTTTACTTTGTGGCGGTCGGACCGCCACGGGGTTGTGGTTTTGGTAAAATATTGTTATATACAGGCTACCTGCGACGCACTTTACGGCGCAGGTGAATGATGAAAAGTCAGTGCTCGGGACGAACCCTGGGCTACTGACGGGGCACGAACGCCTCCACCATTCGGCCACGAACGGCTACTTTAAAGAAAAGGAGCTCTTTCTATGAAAAGCATCAAACTGCCGATATCCCTTGAGGACTTGGCTCGTCTCGCTCTATTGCGTCGTATTCCGGGCCAGCTTGATGAAGCCTGGAAGACGAAGTTTGGAGTGAGCCCGATGGACACCTCGCTTCGCCGGCGGGAAGCAAGAGGGCAGACCACACTACTGTGCATCGTAATCGCGCTGTGTATTGTGTTGTTGTTTGAAGGGGTCGGTTACTGGGTGTTGTCTGACAAGCATCCCCTCGCTGGGATTCTTCTCTCGGTGCCGTGCGCCATATTGGTCATATTGGTCACCTCTTTGGTGCTGTTTCATTTGTCCTTTGAACACGAATATCCTTCGCTTCAAGAGGTTCTCAGCATCGAACAGTTCTGCGGTGACCTCTCGGAGTTCTGCAAATGGAGCGGGATAGCACCACATGAACTTGCATGGTTGGGGTACGAGCGCCTGAAGCATGCTACTGACAGGCTTCTGGAATGCGAAGCGTATCTGGTCATGAAGCACGACCGGACGAACCATGACATGTCGACGAAGTACGACACCCTGCGGCGGCTTGGTCTTGTGGCCGAAGGCGGTTACGCGAAGTATTTCGAGGAGGCAAAGAAGCGGCTCGAAAGCAAGGAGTAGTCGCTTGTTGTCGACCTTTTGGAAAGGCGGATCTCCGGATCCGCCTTTTTCTGTCCCCAGGGTCCGGTGCCGCCCCTTGCGCAGCTTGGGGCGGGGGTGGTATAGTGAAGACCTAAGATACGACTGAGTAACGGAGGGCTGGGCCACAGGAACCAATACGGGAAATAAGGAAGAACGCGAGAGCGAGAACGGACTGTGTCCGTGCGTTCGCATTTGTATATATAGGGCGACAAAAAGGGAGAATTAATAAAATTACGCAACTACCACATGCGCAAAAAACTCGTCCAGAAGACCTTCGGTTCGTACAAGGCCCCATCCGTCCAATTTCCGGACTTCGTCGGGCACCAGCGCAGTTCGTTTGATTGGCTTTTGAAAGACGGCCTCATGGAACTCTTCAAAGAGTTCTCGCCTATCACTGATTATTCAGGAAAGAAATTCGAACTTCAGTTCGAGAGTTTTGAAATTGGCGAACCGAAATACGACGAAGCGTTCGCTCGTGAAAACATCCGTACTTACGAGGCGCCTATTAAGGCGACCGTAAAGCTCGTCAACAAGACCTTCGGTTCAGAAAAGACTCAGGAGATTTTCCTCACCGACATGCCGATGATGACGCCGCACGGCTCGTTCATCGTCTCCGGCGTGGAGCGTGCCATCGTCCCTCAGCTCGCCCGTAGCTTCGGGGCTTTCTTCGTTTCTGAGCTCATCCGCGGCAAGCAGTTCTTCGGTTCGAAGATTATCCCGCTTCGCGGCGTCTGGATCGAAATCGACTCTGAGGCGGATGGCGCAATCTTCATGAAGATCGACCGCAAGCGCAAGTTCCCGGTCTCGCAGATCCTCACGGTCTTCGGCGGAGGTTTGGGCAAGGAAGTGCTCAAGCACTTCGAGAAGGATCCTGCCGCGAAAGCCGCTATGGAAGCAACGCTCGTCCACGACGAAGCGAAGTCAGTCGAGGAAGCGTACGTCGAGATCCATCGCCGCATGCGCGATGGCGATCTTGCCACCCCAGAGAACGCGAAGAACTTCGTGCAGTCGCTCTTCTCAGTCGAACGCTACGACCTCGGTAAGGTCGGCCGCGCACGCCTCAACTCGCGTTTCGGTCTCCCGACCACCGAGAAGGCGCTCGAAAAGCGCACCCTCACGCTCGCAGATTTCACCCGCATCATTTCAGAGATTGTGAAGCTGAACGCCGACCCTTCGGCACGCCCAGACGACATCGACCACCTCGGCTTCCGCCGCGTGCGTTTCGTCGGCGAGCTCCTCCAGGCGCGTATGCGCGTCGGCATGAGCCGCATGAAGCGCAATATTCAGGATCGCATGAGTACTATCGAGAGCGAGACGACGCTTCCGATGGCGCTCGTGAACCCGCGTCCGTTCCATGCGTCCGTGCACGAATTCTTCACAGCCAATCAGCTCTCGCAGTTCATGGACCAGCAGAACATCCTCGCTGAGCTCGAGAACATGCGCACGGTCTCGGCACTCGGTCCCGGCGGCCTCACTCGTGAGCGTGCCGGCTTCGAAGTGCGCGACGTGCACCCGTCCCACTACGGCCGCCTCTGTCCGATTCACACGCCGGAAGGCCAGAACATCGGCCTCATCCTCCGTCTCGCGACCCACGCTCGCACCAACGACTTCGGCGTCATCGAGACTCCGTATGTCCGCGTTGCTAAGGGCAAGGTGACCGACGAGATCGTCCACTTGAATGCACTCGACGAAGAGCTCGAGTACGTTGCGCACGGCGCGACCAAGCTCGACAAGGACGGCCGCATCGTGACCGACTCAGTCGAAGCTCGCTACAAGGGCGATCCAATCATCGTCCCGCGCGACATGATCACACTCATGGACGCTTCGACGTACCAGATGTTCTCCGTGGCCACTTGCATGATTCCGTTCGTCGACCACGACGACGCGAACCGCGCGCTCATGGGTAGCAACATGCAGAAGCAGGCGACTCCGCTCCTCATCCCTGAGGCGGCGCTCGTCTCTACCGGTATCGAAGAGCCTGCGGCTCGCTCTACTGGCCGCCTCATCCTCGCTCTCGAAGCAGGCGAGGTGACCTATGTCGATGCGCGCAAGGTGACTGTCGAAAACAAGGAAGGGAAGAAGAAGGACTATCACCTCCAGGGCATCACCCAGACCAACCAGAACTCGACCTTCATGCACCGTCCATCGGTCGTGCTCGGCGACAAAGTGAAGAAGGGCGATGTGCTCGCAGACAACTCCTCGACCGACCAGGGCCAGCTCGCGCTCGGTCAGAACGTGCGCGTTGCATTCATGAGCTGGAACGGCGCGAACTACGAAGACGCCATCATCATCTCCGAGCGACTCGTCGAAGAGGCGAAGTTCACCACGGTGCACATCGAAGATTTCGATTGTGTTGTGCGCGACACAAAGCTCGGTGCTGAGACGACGACTCACGACATCCCGAACGTCGGCGAGCTCCGCTTGAAGAACCTCGACGAAGAAGGCGTCATCCGCATTGGCGCAGAAGTGCGCTCAGGCGACATCCTCGTCGGTAAGGTCACCCCGAAGGGCGAGACACAGCTCACGCCAGAAGAGCGTCTCCTCCGCTCGATCTTCGGCGACAAAGCCAAAGACGTGAAGGACACCAGCCTCCGCATGGAGGGCGGCAAGCGCGGACGCGTGATCGGCGTGCGCGTCTTCTCACGCGAGAAGGGCGACCAGCTCGAGAGCGGCATCATCAAGAAGATTGTCGTCACCGTCGCACAGGTGCGTAACGTTTCGGTCGGCGACAAGCTCGCCGGTCGCCACGGTAACAAGGGTGTTATCTCCCGCGTGCTTCCTGTCGCTGACATGCCATTCGATAAGGACGGCAACCCGGTGGACATCATCCTCACTCCGCTCGGCGTCCCGAGCCGTATGAACCTCGGTCAGATTCTCGAAATGCACCTCGGTCTCGCGGCACACTCGCTCGGGTACCAGGCAGTCGTTCCGCCATTTGCTGGTGCGACACCAGACGAGATCCGTGACGAGCTCGAGGCCGCTGGCTTCGACCGCTCCGGCAAGATGCAACTCTACGACGGTCAATCCGGCGAAGCGTTCGCACAGACTATCGCCGTCGGGTACATGTACATCTTGAAACTCCATCACATGGTGGAAGACAAGATCCACATGCGTTCCATCGGTCCGTACAGCCTCATCACCCAGCAGCCGCTCGGCGGCAAGGCGCAGAACGGCGGTCAGCGTTTCGGCGAAATGGAAGTGTGGGCACTCCTCGGCTACGGCGCGGCCTACACGCTTCGCGAGATGCTCACTATCAAGTCCGACGATATTCAGGGCCGCTCAGCCGCCTTTGACGCAATCGTGAAGGGCGAGCCGATCAGCCACACCGGCACACCGGCATCCTTCGCAGTCCTTACCAACCAGATCCGCGGTCTCGCGCTCGATGTCGAGCCGATGAATCTCCCGCCGGAGACGGAAGCATAATTTATTAATCTCTTCTACTACTATGGCTTTCACTCCCCGAAAACTTCCGGCCCGCGACACATGGAATGGCCTGCGCCTCACGCTCGCATCCCCAGAGAAGATTCTTAATTGGTCCTCTGGCGAGGTCACCAAGCCTGAGACCATCAACTACCGCACCCAGCGCTCTGAAAAGCACGGACTCTTCGATGAGAAGATCTTCGGTCCTGAGAAGGACTATGAGTGTTACTGCGGCAAATACAAAGGCATCCGCTACAAAGGCATCGTCTGCGACAAGTGTGGTGTCGAGATCACCCGCTCTATCGTCCGTCGTGAGCGCATGGGCCACATCGAGCTCTGTACCCCGGTCGCGCACATTTGGTTCCTCCGTTCGGTCCCGAGCCGCATGGCGCTCCTCATCGGTGCGTCTGCCGCCGACATCGAGAAGGTCGTCTACTTCGCGGGTTATATCGTCACGAAGATTGCTGACGATGAGAAGAAGCGTCTTCTTTCCGAGCTCGAGAGCGAATATAAGTCGAAGTACAAGTCGCTCGGCTCTGACAAGGAGCGCGACGCGCTCAAAGAGAAGATGACCATCACCCGAAACGAGATCGAAGGTCTCGTCGTGGGCAAGATTCTCGATGAGCTCGAGTACCACCGCTTCTCAGTGAAGTACGGCGGTCTCTTCGAGGCACGTATCGGTGCAGAAGCTATCTACGACATCTTCAATAAACTCGATCTCAAAGCGCTCGAAGCTACGCTTGCGGCTCGCTACGAGCATGCCGGTGCGGCTGAGCGCGAGAAGCTCGCGAAGCGCCTTTCGCTCATTGCAGGACTTATCGCTTCGGGTGTCCGCCCTGAGTGGTTCTTCCTCACGCGCATTCCGGTCATCCCGCCGGCGCTCCGCCCGATGGTCGCGCTCGAAGGCGGCCGCCACGCGACGTCCGACGTGAACGACCTCTATCGTCGTGTCATCAACCGCAACAACCGTTTGAAGAAGCTCATCGACATCCACGCGCCTGAGGTGATTCTCCGCAACGAGAAGCGCATCCTCCAGGAGGCTGTCGACGCGCTCCTCGACAACTCGATCAGGAAGAGTGGTGCGTCCGCTGGTGCGCTCACTGCCGCACAGCGCCGTCCGCTGAAGAGTCTCGCTGACTACCTCAAGGGTAAGCAGGGCTACTTCCGCCAGAACCTGCTCGGTAAGCGCGTTGACTACTCGGGTCGCTCCGTGATCGTCGTCGGTCCGGACCTCGAGCTCGACGAATGCGGTCTGCCGAAGCACATGGCGCTTGAGCTCTTCCGCCCATTCGTCATCGCAGGGCTCCTTGAGCGCGAGCTCGCGTTCAACATCCGCGGTGCAGGTCGGCTCATTGAAGACGGTGTCGCCGAAGTGTGGGAAATCCTCGAAGAAGCTATCAAGGGCAAGTACGTGCTCCTCAACCGCGCTCCGACGCTCCACCGCCAGGGTATCCAGGCATTCCGCCCGCGACTCATCGAAGGCGATGCTATCCAGCTCCACCCGCTCGTGTGTAACGCGTTCAACGCAGACTTCGACGGCGACCAGATGGCAGTCCACGTGCCGCTTTCAGAAGAGGCACAGTGGGAAGCAAAGAACATCATGTCTGCAAACAAGAACATCTTGAAGCCGGGTTCCGGCGACATGATTGTGCTCACCGGCAAGCCGCTCGATATTATCCTCGGCGTGTACTGGCTCACCAAGGCTGTTGAAAAGGCGAAGGGCGAAGGCGAACACTTCGCTTCACCGAACGCCGCGATTCTCGCGTCTGAATACGACGCTATTGATCGACGCGCCAAGATCAAAGTGCTTCCGGTGGAAGGCAAGCCGAAATACGCGGCATTCGAGAACCATCCGTTTGAGACGACTGTCGGCCGCCTCCTCTTCAACACCGTGCTTCCGACTGACTATCCGTACGTGAATGAGACCATCACCAAGAAGGTGCTCGCACGTATCGTCACCGACTGTATCAGTCGCTATGGTATCGACGCAGTCCCGACCATCGTAAACAAGGTGAAGCGTTTCGGTTTCGACTACGCAACTCGCTCGGGCATCTCGTGGGCTATCGACGATGTCTCGGTGCCGGAGAAGAAGAAAGAGATCATCGACAGGGCCGCTGGCAAGGTCGCTACTATCCAGGGCGACTACCAGAACGGTCTCCTCTCTGAAGAAGAGAAGCGCCGCATGACGATTGAAATCTGGCAGGGTGCGAAGCAGGAAGTCGAGACCGAGATTGCGACAGAATTGAACCCGATGGGTTCGGTCGCCGACATGGTGAAGTCTGGTGCTCGCGGTACGCTCGGTAACCTCACGCAGATGGCCGGTATGAAGGGTCTCATCCAGAATACCGCCGGTGTGACGATCGAAGTGCCGATTATCTCCTCGATGATCGAGGGGTTGAACCCGATTGAGTACTTCATGAGTACGCACGGTGCCCGCAAGGGTCTCACCGACACCGCGCTCGGTACGGCGAAAGCCGGATACCTCACGCGCCGTCTCTTCGACGTCGCACAGGATTCTATTGTTACTGAACATGATTGCGGTACGAAACGCGGTGTGAAGATCAATCGTGTTTCGGCATCGGGCATCCAGATAAACTACGCTGAAGCGCTTCGCGGCCGCGTGCTTGCCGAAGAGGTCAAGGACCAGGACGGCACGGTTCTCTTCAAGAAGAATCACTATCTCTCCATCCTCGACGCTGATGCGCTCGACTCGGCGAAGTCGGTTATGACGGTCGTCGCACGCTCTCCGATGTCCTGCGAGACTCGCTACGGCGTGTGCCAGACCTGCTACGGTATGGACCTCACGACGCAGGAGATTGTGGACTTGGGCGAAGCAGTCGGTACGGTGGCCGCACAGGCTATCGGCGAACCGGGAACCCAGCTCACTATGCGTACCTTCCACGCCGGCGGTGTGGCCTCGGTTGGCGGCGACATCACGAGCGGTCTCCCGCGCGTTGAAGAAGTGTTCGAGAAGCGTTCGCCGAAGAATCCGGCCGTCATTTCGAAGTCTGACGGCATCGTGACCGAGATTAAAGAAGAGGGTCGCGAGAAAGTCATCGTTGTTGCGCCGAGCGCAGGGCAGGGGAAGAAGGATGGTTCGGCATACGAATATATCGCCCCGTATCCTCGCGTGCCGGTAGTCAAGGAAGGGGACACGGTTGTTCGCGGTCAGATCCTCACCGATGGTTCGGCCGACCTCGACGAGCTCTTCGATTTCGCAGGTCGCGCACTCACTCAGGAGTACATCATCACCGAAGCATCGAAGATCTACGAGCTCCAAGGTGCGCCGGTCTCGCGCAAGCACCTCGAAGTCGTGGTGAAGCAGATGTTCTCTCGCGTGAAGATTACCGAGGCAGGGGACACTGACTACTCAGTCGGCGACGTTGTCGAAGATTGGGAATTCGCAAAGGCTATCGCAGAGATGGAAGACGCTGGTAAAATTGCGCCGAAGGCCAAGGAAATCGTCCTCGGTATCAAGGAGAGCGCGCTCTCACGCCGCTCATTCCTCTCGGCCGCTTCCTTCGAACAGACGACAAAGATTCTCATCAACGCTTCGCTTCGCGGTTCGGTGGATCGCCTGCGCGGCCTCAAAGAGAACGTCATCTTGGGTCGCCTCATTCCGTCGGGAACGGGCTTTGCAGGAAGCAAGAAGCACGCGCACATCGCGAAGTTGCAGGCAGAGCGCCCGGTGCCGGAGTATTCTGAGACGCGGACGACCTCGTTCGCTCCTCGCGTCCCTCGCGGTCTCTAAGGGTTTCGCTCGCAGTTTATAAAATCGGACAGCAGCCCAGTAGGCGATTCTACTGAATCGAAAACGGCCCCAGCGGGCCGTTTTCTTACTACCAAGCGTACCGAGTAAAATAACACTGTCCTCAGTGTTATTTTCGAGGGGAGCACCGGGAGTACGTCTAGTATGCTTCAGCGTTCATCTTTTGGCATAGCACTATCAGAATAGTGCGCTTCGCAAATGCCAAAAGACCGGGCATGAACGCCTGCGCAACTGTCCGATTTTGCAAACTACTCGCTCTAGTGGGGAAGTATAAAAATAGTTACGGCGTGGAAAACTTTCAGTCTTCCACGCCGTTTCGTTATTACTTCTTTCTGGGTCCGTCGAGCCATCCACTTAGAGCAAAAAATATAGCGATGGCAATGATTCCTAGGCCGCCTGCGCAGGCCAAGCCTCCTGCCGGACTAGAGTAGCCAATGTTGTACCTGACAATCGACGCACCGATGGCGAACAAAACAATTGCAATAATATATGACGTTTTCATTTTGCACCTCATGAATGATGTTTGGAACAATTTCAAATTGGGTCTGAGTGCATGGTAGCATGTCAAAATACTATTGTCAAGTACCCATAAAACAGGATAGAATCAGGGTGATGGCGAAGGATCCCACAAGTAAGGAGGTCAGACCTCTTTACTTGAATGTATAAAAACAGTTACGGCGCGGAACTTTTCAGTCCGCGCCGGTTTGACGTACGCTTACGTCTTGGGTTTGAAGAGATGACAACCCTTCAGGCTGTTCGGCGTCGTCGCCCAGATGTTTAGTGATTCGGGCATATATGGCGACGAGAAAGTCGCCCACTCGGTCGTGCATATGAACCGGTCGCCCTTTGTTATGAAACTCGCATTCGCATCCTCGTCGAAACTGCGCGTGCCCCCTTCATGACGATAGGTCTCGTCGTTGACTTCGGCTGGCGGGGCACCGGCTGTCGCGTAGTCGCACCGGACCTCCACGAACCGGAAGCGCATCACAGTCGTCGCTCCGTCTTCCTTCGAGATGACAGAGTACGCTTTTGTCACGGGGCAACTCACGATTGCGACGTGGGAACTGCGGAATACGAACAGCGGTGCGAGTACGCAGAACAGCAGGAATAGAACCAGTATTCCAAGGGACAGCAGTAAGAGTCTCCTGATTTTCATCTCATTTCTCCTCAATTCAATAGTCGGACTGTGGGCCGAGACATTCGGCTCACAGCGACTGATCTCCTACGCGACAACCTAGCACTCGAGCTATCTTTGTCAAATTTCTTCAGGGCGAGGTAGTTCATACATAGGGTTATCCTATATAAAGCACTGTGTGTAATTAAAATTATGGACTTACAATGCCCCTATTTGTGTTCGTATAAAACAGTTACGGCGCGGGACTGAAAAGTCTCCACGCCGTACACCGGATAAGTACCTTATTTTTTCAAGGTCTGCATCCAGTTGAAGTGATTGGACGCCGGGTTGAACCATGTGTCGGGGACTGGCGTCTTGATGAAATCGGTAAGGTGAATCAAGTGGATCAATCCACTGTCGGAAACTTGATCCACAACGCCCTCGTACAAGGTTGGTTCAGGGACACCTTCTTTCCAGTGGATAACCGAAATCCTCACCTTTTTGCCGAGCACGTTCTTTCTGAATGATGTAGTCATTTTCGATTCCTCAAACGATGTGGTGACAAACCACGGATTCAGTCTGGGTATAGAATAGCATACCTACATACTTTGTCAAACCATCGCGAAACGTCATACATAGGGTTACCCTATGAAATTATGGACTTACAATGTCCCTATTTGTGTTCGTATAAAACAGTTACGGCGCGGGAACTTTTCAGTCCCGCGCCGTTTTTTGCTTCATGCCTCAGTATTCCGCAGCAATTCCTTCTGCCGCCGCTACAATAGCGGCTCCGAGACAGAAGGTTCCAATTCCGGCCGCAATCGAACCTGTGTACACGCCGATTGCGATGCTACCGAACAACACGAAGAAGAAAGAAATCCTAAAAAGGGATCCTCGAGAAAATGAAGTTTCCATTGCTGTCTCCAATTGGTTAATGCGTGCGGAAAGCACGCGACGAAGTTCTGTCATCAGGATAGCATGGGACAATAGTATTGTCAAGTACGCGCAAAACGCGGTAGAATCAGGGTGATGGCAAAGGATACGGTCGCAGAGATTAAAGAGAGGCTGAGCATACAGGACATTATCAGTCCGTATGTGAAGCTGCACCGAGCAGGGCGCTCGATGGTCGGGCTCTGTCCGTTCCACAAAGAGAAGACCGGGAGCTTTCATGTGAGCCCTGAGCGCGGCACCTGGCACTGCTTCGGGTGTGGCGAAGGTGGTGACGGCTTCTCGTTCATCGAGAAGGTCGAGGGAGTCGACTTCAAGGGCGCACTCAAGATGCTCGCAGAGAAAGCGGGTGTGACCATCGAGTACTCAGGCGGAGAGCGTCTCGAAGATACTTCGAAGAAGGACCGGCTCCGTGCGGCGATGACACGCGCGAGTGAGTGGTATGCCGGGAATCTGAAAGAGAGTCCCGCACACCAGTACGCTCTGAAGCGCGGGCTCGTCGACGACTCTATCAGAGACTGGGGGCTCGGCTTCGCGCCGGACAGCTGGCGCACTCTGCTCGAAGCGCTCACGGCCGAAGGCTTCACTATCGAAGAACTCCTGTCGGCAGGACTTATTAAAGAAGCAGACGGAAAGCCCGGCACGTACTACGACCGTTTCCGTAATCGCTTAATGTTCCCGATACGTGATGCAAGCGGGCGTGTGTCAGCATTCACAGGTCGTGCACTAGATAAAGAATACGAAGTGTACGGGAATAACAACGTCGGAGGCTTCCAAGAAGTGCAAATTGCGAAATATCTGAATAGTCCCGAGACCGATTTGTATCACAAGTCCGAAATTCTTTTCGGCATGGACAGGGCAAAGGACGCGATACGCGCGCGCAAGTTCACGATGCTCGTGGAGGGCCAGCTCGATGTGATGCATGCGCACCAGGCTGGCTTCGCAAACGCGGTCGCGCTCTCGGGCACCGCGCTTTCAGAAAAGCACTTGGCCCTCATGAAGCGCTTCAGCGAGAACTTGATGCTCGTGCTCGACGCCGACCCGGCAGGGCTCAAAGCGACGGCGCGCTCGGCTGCACTCGCGCTCCAATCCGGTCTGCGCGTAAAAGCCGCGAGACTCCCTAAGGGCAAGGACCCTGCCGATTTAATTAGTGAAGATGCGAAAGAATTTTCGGCGCGCGTCGTCGCGGCCAAGCCAATTGTCGAGTTTTTCCTCGCCGAGCTTGCCGAGGCCGAGCGCGACCCGCACCGGCTCCTACGCCTCGCTGAGAGCATCGTGCTCCCCTTGATCGCGGCGATACCGAGCCCGATGGAGCGCGAACATTTCATACAAGTCGCGGCACAGGCTCTGGGTCTCAGTAGCGAGGCGGTTCGAGAGTCACTTCGGAGACTGCCGAAGCAACAGTTAGGAAATGACACGAGTCCGCAAGGTTCGACCTTAGCCCAGAATACACAAGGTCGAACCTTGAACACTCGTTCAACACGCGAATTGCGCTCCGAACAGCTCCTCGCTGTCCTGCATGCTTATCCCAACACACCGCTTGCAGAACATGTCAAAGCGGGGTATTGTCAAATTACTGAAGCCGAGCTGTTGCCCTCGGGTGTTCCCTCTGAATCGGCCCTGTTCTACGCAGAACAGACCTTCGGTGAGGACCCGGTCGAGGATGCCGCAGACGAGCTTCTTCGCGCCTTTGAAGAAGCGGTGATCCGCGAGGCGTATCAGACGGCAGTAGCGGATTTGCGTAGGGCAGAGGCCTCGCGGGATGCTTCTCTGATAGAACGTGCTCAAGCAGAGTGCTCGAAGATATCTCTCCGTCTCGCCGCGCTCAAGTAGTTCAAAACCATTTCCATTCACTCACTATTTACGTATGGCGAAACCCGTTACTAAAAAGAAGAAAGTCGCGAAGAAGCCGGCCACAAAGAAGCCGGTGAAAAAGTCTGTATCCAAGTCCGCCAAAGGCGGATCCGCCTCCGGCGGAAAAATCGCGAAGAAAGCGGTGAAGAAGCCAGTCAAAAAGACAGTAAAGAAAGTCGCGAAGAAGTCGGCGGCTCACAAGGCTGTCCGCTCAGGGAAGCAGGTCGTCCGCGCGGCCGCCAAAGGCGCAAAGGCGAAAGCACTCTCGCAGAAAGCGATGACCGCCGAACAGCTCATCGAGAAGGGCAAGGAGCGCGGCTATGTCACCTACAACGAGATTCTCAAGTCGTTCCCGCATGTCGAAGAGGATGTGAGCTTCCTCGAATCGCTCTACGAGCGTCTCGCCACGGCTGGTGTCGACGTGCTCGAGGGAGGCATGCTTGAGGACGCCGCCGACGAGTACCTCGCTACGCGTAACATCAAAGATCGTCATTCGACGAGCTACGACTCGATCCAGATCTACCTGCGCGAGATCGGTCAGTACCCGCTCCTCACTGCCGCCGAAGAGCGCGAGCTTGCGAAGCGCATCGAGAAGAGCGACGCCGAGGCGCGCAACATCCTCGCGCGGAGCAACCTCCGCCTTGTGGTGTCCATCGCCAAGAAGTACGTCGGTCGCTCGCCCGACCTCACTCTCCTCGACCTGATTCAGGAAGGGAATCTCGGTCTCTTCCGCGCCGTTGATAAGTTCGACTGGAAGAAGGGCTACAAGTTCTCCACCTACGCGACGTGGTGGATTCGCCAGGCGATCACTCGAGCGCTTGCCGACCAGTCCCGCACCATTCGTATTCCGGTGCACATGGTCGAGACCATCGCCAAGTACAAGCAGGTTTCTCGCCGCCTCGCGCAAGCGCTCGGCCGCGACCCTCAACCGGAAGAGATTGCTATCGAGATGGGTGTCGAACCGGAGAAGATTTATCAGATTGAGAAAATCAATCAGGACACGCTCTCGCTCGAGAACCCAATCGGGTCTGATGACGATGAACGTTCGACACTCGGCGACTTCATTCCGGATGACAAGATTCCGTCGCCAGTGCAGGAGTCATCTGAGCGCATCCTTTCTGAGCAGGTGAAAGAGATTCTCTCTGATCTCTCGCCGAAGGAGCGCAAGATTTTGGAAATGCGCCACGGACTCATGGACGGCGTGTATCACACACTCGAAGAAGTGGGGAAGGAGTTCGGCGTCACACGCGAGCGCATCCGCCAGATTGAAGCGAAGGCTCTCGAGAAGATTCGCACGCACGATAAGGCTCGACATCTTAAGAGTTATTAGTGACACATGAATGTTTGGACCAAAAAGAGTATTGATCTAGCGAATAATCCAAAATATTTGGATAAACTCAGTGCTGTATATGTAATGGGTGTAAATGAATCAAGACCGATGACACCAGCCGTAAAGAAAGACATCTCTGATGCTTTTAACAAAAAAGATACCCGAGCTCTGATTAGATTTCTTCTAAAAACGGAAGTCTTCCCTGTGAAAGATTCTTATGTCGGATTTCTTAGGCTTAAGCCGTTAGCAATTGAAGAAAATCCGGAAACGGTCCTAAGAATAGGGAAGAGGCTTTACTCTCTCGGATTGAAAAGACTTCTTGAGGAGGCGACTCGTCCGAAGGAGACAAACAGACAGCTTGGACAGTCTTTTAAGAATTTCTTAAAGACGATAGGCGTTCCAATGCTCGACAAGGAAGAATTTCTGAAATCAAAAAAGACGGCTTTTTTGGCCGGCAATGACGCAGCGCTTAAAAAATTTGCAGAAAAGGAGTTGGGTTGCCGATTATCAAAAGGAATTGATTTTGTCTTAAAGAAAGATAATCACTATTTGATTGCTGAGGCGAAGTTTTTGACAACCCCTGGAGGCGAACAAAACGGAGGATTTGTTGACGCCACGACATTTGTAGGAGGGAAAAGCGGTAAAGCAAAAAGAATTGCTATCATTGATGGATATGTGTGGCTAGAAACTCAAGGCGGACTCCACAATAAGATAGTGAAAAATAAACTAGATATTTTCAGTGTTCTTTTGCTCGAAGACTACATTAAAAAGTTCATCTCTTAAAGAGCTTTATAGATTGAGAAGTCTATAGGCTCGTTAAATAAATTTTCTGGGAACTGTCTAAGTCGGCGTTCTGTGAGTCGTATTGCTTTTTCATTTGCATCAATTCCAATCCACTTTCTGCCAAGTTCCTGAGCAACAAGAATCGTGCCACCAGAGCCGCTAAAGCAGTCTAAAACCAGCCCTCCTTTTGGCGAGGAATTCAATATTATTTGTCTTAATAATTCTTTGTTCTTTTCCGTAGGATACACTGCTGACTCAAAGCCGGGATCTTTGAAATCCCATACATCTTGTATTTTCTTTCCACGAGTCTCTTGAGCATAAATTATCTTTCTTGGGTTACCTTTAGATGACCACTCAATAAGACCCAAATTATCAAGGCGTGTTAGCTCAGTGGGGGAATATCGCCAATGCCGACCCTTTGGTGGGACGAGATTTTTCCATGGCTGTCCGGTGGGACCATTAACCGTTTCTCCTTTAGCATGGAGCGGTGTTGTGGCGTATCTCATGCCTTGGGAATCAATCTTCGGGAACTGCCGTACCACCTCATCATCTGTTAGTGGCAGACGGTAATCCGCCCAAAATGAGTTGTCTTCAGAAAAAGAATTGTTAGTGTAAAAGAATACGGAATCTTTAATATTTCCATATGCTTTTCTATCAAAGTTCTTCGGATTACATTTTATTCTGGTAATGTCATTCCTGAAGTTTTTATCTCCAAATATCTCATCTAAGATAATCTTCACATAATGTCCGACTTTGTTGTCTATATGGAGATACAGACTTCCTGTCTCCGAGAGCAGTTCCTTTAGGAAAATGAGACGAACCCTTAAAAATTCAAGAAATTCAGCATTAACAACTTGATCGCTGTAATAATGCTCTGTGTCAATTCCAGTAAAAATCTGACCTGTTCCGAATGGAGGATCTATATAAATCAAATCGACCTTTCCGCGTACAGCCTTATCTTCATGAAGGGCTTTCAGGATAGGTAAATTATCCCCACTAATCAGGCAATTGACTCCGGACGGATTCCCGACCCTTCGCACCCTCTGAAGGGAAGCCTTCGGTGTAGTTGCGATGACTTGATGTCGAGGCATTTTCCCGTGGTACATTAACTCGCAACCTTTTGAATTATTTGAAGGCAGTCCGGTTTCAAGGATTTTCATCAGATCAGACCCTTTAATTCTTCTCAGTCCACCCATACGTAAAGAAGGCACTACGTCCTTTTGAATGTACCTTTTTACTGTTATTTCTGAGACGCGAAGCATTTCAGCAACTTCTGGTGTTGAATATAGGCGTTCTTGCTGTATTTCCATAAGTATCAATTAGTATCATTATAAATCATTTCACTAAAAAGAGCATCGAGCATGGTTGTGGATAAGTAAGTTTGAGGTTTGGAAGTAATGCACAGAGAGAAAGACCAAGGTACACTGGGGAAATATGGCGACGACAGAAAAGTTTGAAGAGGCGTATAAGAAATTAAACGCGAAGCAGAAGGAGGCGGTGGATACGGTCGAGGGGCCGGTATTGGTAGTCGCGGGTCCCGGCACTGGCAAGACCCACATCCTCACACTCCGCATTGCGAACATTTTGCGTACCACACAGGCGCGTCCGGACGCTATACTCGCGCTCACCTTTACCGACTCAGCCGCGCGTACCATGCGCCGCCGCCTCGCCGCGCTTATCGGCGAAGAGACCTCTCGCAAGGTGACTATAAGCACCTTCCACGGCTTCGCCGAACTCGTACGCTCGGAATATCCCGATTCGTTTGCTCTTGAGTCGAACCGACGACTCATGGGCGACGTCGAGGAGACTCTACTTTTGCGCGAAGCGATTGACTCGGCCGACATCGACCTTCTCCGTCCGGCGAAAGCACCATACACGTATCTGAGAGATCTCGGTGCACTCTATGATGCACTCTCCCGCGAGGGTATGACGCTCGACGCGTATCGCGCATGGGGACAGGAGGCGCGGAAGGCGCTCGAGGCTGACGAGTCACTCTGCTACAAGCGCGGCGAACACGAGGGCGAACTCACGAAAGCCGGACAAGAGAAAGTCGCGCGATACGACAAGGTCGAGGAGGCAGTACTCGTACTCGAGCGGTACCAGGAGCTCAAAGAGGTGCGCGGTCTCGCCGACTTTTCGGACATGCTCACGGGTGTGGTCACCCGCATCGAGAGCGACGAAGGGCTCCGGAGCGATCTGCAAGAGCGCTATCAGTACTTGCTTGCGGATGAGCACCAGGACGCGAATGCTCTCCAGCACCGCCTGCTCGAACTCTTCGCCATCGACGACTTTCCAAATCTTTTTGTCGTGGGCGACGAGCGGCAGGCGATTTACCGATTCCAGGGCGCTGAAGCCGGGGCATTTGCGGCGTTTACGAAACTCTTCCCGCGGACGGCTGTCATCGAGCTTGAGTCGTCATTTCGGTCGCACCAGCATATTCTCGATGTTGCGCACGAGGTCGTCGCCGATACGGGTGCGCACGCGCCACTCGCGGCCGCTCGCGGCGGAGAAGGCGAGCGCGTATCGCGCATCGT
Source organism: Minisyncoccia bacterium (assembly GCA_049286905.1). Lineage (GTDB taxonomy): Bacteria > Patescibacteriota > Minisyncoccia > Phycocordibacterales > Phycocordibacteraceae > C7867-001. The sequence goes on along the minus strand of JBAQEU010000013.1, from coordinate 5,474 downwards.
CGCGGATGATCCGCTCGACGAGCGCGCGCGGGTTGCGGCGCTCGTTCAGAAGCTCATCCGGGATGGCGCACAGCCCCACGAGATTGCGGTCATCGCGCGCACGAACGACACTGCTGATCTCTTTGCGAGTGTGCTCGTTGCACGCGGCTTGCCGGTACTGCGCGCGGGAGACCTTTCGCTTACCGAGCGGCCGATTATGCGTGCTCTGCTCGCGCTCATGACCTACTCTGCTGACCCGACACAGCTTGGGAGTTTGCGCGAGGCGCTTCTCGCACCGTGGTGGAATCTGCCGATTCCTGAATTGCTTGCGTTTCTGCGCATGACGAACGACCGCGAATTCGTGAAGCAACTCTCGACGGCCTATCCGGACATCGCACACACGATTGGAGAGTGCGTGAAGGAGTCGCTCGTGAAGACGCCGATTGCGTGTTTCTCGTACATCTTTACCGAGAGCGGTGCGCGCGATTATTTCCTTTCTCACGCCGAACATCTCGACGATATCACGCTCGTGCGCGCGCTCATGATGCATCTTGAGTCGGTCGTGTTGCTCACTGAGTCGACGACCTTTGCAGAAGCATTCGTCACACTCGCTCGCGCACGCGAGCACGGACTCTCTCCCGTAAAGGTCTCGGTCACCGAGCGCGAGGGTTTCATCACTGTCATCACGGCGCACAAAGCGAAGGGTATGGAGTTCCGGTACGTCATCGTTCCCGACTGCACTGAGAACGCCTGGGAGAAGGGAGGTCGTGCGCCAATTATCCCTTCGCCCTTCGAGAACAAGCAGACGCTCGATGATGCACGCCGCCTTTTCTACGTCGCGCTCACCCGTGCGAAAGACGAGGCATTTCTTTCCTATGCGCTCACGAGCGCCGAGGGGCGCGAGCGCGCGCCGACAAGCCTCATGCCGGTCGGCTTGTCTCTGACGGAGATTGCTGGAGAGCCGCTTCCGCTTCTCCACGCGACTGTCGCCGCGCCCGAGAAGATTCGTGCACTCGTCGAGCGCTATCTCGAGACCGAGAGTCTCTCGCCTTCGGCGGTGAATGACTACCTCGAATCGCCTGCGCTCTTTTTCGCTCGACGCGTGTTGCGCATCCAGGAGCCTCCTGTTCCGGCGCTCGTCTATGGCAATGCGATTCATGCGGCACTTGCCGCCGCGCTCCAGGGTGCCCCGGAAGAGGAGTCGTATGCCGCGCTCGAACGCGCTTTCTCGCGCTCGCTCCTGCCGCGCGATGCGACATTTGAGAAATTGCGTTCCGAAGCACGCGAGGCGCTTGCGGCCGCTCTGCCTGCGCTCGCAGAACTTGGCACGCCGGCACATGTCGAAAAGAGTTTCTCGCTCACGCTTCTCTCGACGGACAAGCCCGTCACACTCGCGGGGAAGATTGATGCGGCGTTTGTGAAAGATGGTCGGTTGTTCGTTACCGATTTCAAGACAGGCAGTGAGGTCTCATCGAAGAATGCCGACTACGCGCGCCAGCTCGCACTCTATGCGGCGCTCCTGGATGCAAACAAAGAACCGGTCACTGAGGGGATGTTGCTCGGAGTCTCGCGTGACGGCATCAAGAAGGTGAGCATGCCGGTGGGGAAGGAAGAGCAAAAAGCGGCACTTGCAGAAGTCGCTCTGGTTATAGAAGAACTCCGCTCCGGTCACTGGCGGCGCGGCGCGGCCTCTGAGTACGACGCCCTTCTCACTCTCCTTGCCGACTAGTTCGCAAGCGCTTGCTCGACAATCGTCTTGACCGCTAGGTACGAGTAGCCGCCGTTCATCACGATGGGAGCTTTGCCCGCTACGAGAATGAGTGAGTAGGGCGTGCCCTGTGCGCCCACATCGAGTGCGTTTCGACGGTCGGCATTGATGCGCTCAGTGACCGTCTTCTCGGCATCTGCGAAGCAGGTGCCGAACGCATCGCTCGAGATGCCGACCGATTTGGCGTAGACGCCGTACTGTGAGGGATCAATCGGTTGGTTCTCGAAGAGGGCAGTCTTGAACTTCCAGAACGCGTCGTTCCCTGCGACTTGCGCCGCGCACTCAGCCGCTTGAGCATGCTTCATCGCATTTGGGTGTATCTCGATGAGCGGGAACTCGCGGTACACCCAGGCGACCTGGCCGTCTGCTCCTTCGCTTGCGATGACTTGATGGAGCGTATCGTCGAACTCTTTGCAGTACTCGCAGTCGAAGTCCGAGTACTCGACGATCATGACTTTCGCGGTAGGGTTGCCGAGGATGTGGTCATTTGAGTCGACAGGGCGCACGAGTGCCGGGTTGCCGGTGGTCGAGCCTGACTTTGGCACTTTCGGTATCGAACCATACACTGCGATGGCGAGGATGACGCCACCAGCGACTATTGCAAACGGGATGGTGAGTGAGGGCTTCATATAGCACGAATCGTATCATTAAAAATAAAAACGCGCGGAGGGATGCTCCGCGTGTCTCGATTGAGTCGGGTAGCCAGTTCAAAGGTTGTCAATGATTGGTTTCCAATGAAAGAGGAAGCCAAGACCAAGAAGGATACCGGCGATGATACTGATGGCAACAATGCCAATAAAGACGACCACTGCGGCGTATACGATGTACGTGAGTATCGAGTCTCCGTATATCGACACTGCCGTGGGTGTTAATAATAACGTCCCTACGAAGTAGATAAAGAACATCACGACCTCTAATCTGGGAAACGTGACTGCATTCAGGCTGATGGCTGATATTCCACGTGTGATTCCTGCAACAACGACAGGGCCGAACATCAACCATGTGCCGATTTGAGCGTTATCCATGTCATCTCCTTGTAAATAAGTGTTACTCCGCGTACGCGGAGTGCGGGGAATCCGCCGAGAACTTCTTGTCTAGCAGGACTATATTGCTTTCCATCAAACCTGTCTAGAGCTGGAGGGCGTGGGTGAGCACGGGGAGCTCGAGAGCTTTCTCGCCCCAGTGCGTGGTGTCGAGCTTGATGTCGCGCTTCTCGCGCAGGTCTTTGTATTTCAATTTCCCATGCTTCATGGCGTAGTCGTAGAGCTCGCGCGTGAGGCGGACGTCTTCGATGCAATACTTGTGTACCAAGTCCTTTTTGCCTTCGCGCCACCATTCGCCAGCCTTGAGCCCGTCGCCGGACTTGCCGCGGCCGAGCGTGGCCTCGGCGAGCGACTGGAGCCGGATGCGTCGGCCGAGTACTTTCTGCACTTCGGAGAGCAGGTCGAGCGACGGCAAGTGAGTGAGGTCGCCCGGGTAGTACCGATTCAGGAGCGGGATGTCGAACGAGTCGGAGTTGAAGCCGATGAGCACGTCGGCGTGCTCGAGTATCGGCCAGAGTTTCGGGAGTTCTTCTCTTCCGTAGGAGGAATACTCATCGGAGAGAGAGTCGTGGATGGCGATGACGATGAGCTCCTGCTCGTTTACGTCGATGTGCCCGCGTACGACGGAGTCAGAGATGGATTCAATATCGAACGTAATGGCGCGCGGCATGACAGGATCAGCTACCGGCGCGAAGCCGTACTGGGAGTTCAGAAAGAGGGAGTCCGACCTCTTCGCCGGTCGCGAGGACTTTCATGCGAACGGTCTGACTCGAGACTTCTTGTGCGCCATAGGCGAGGAAGAGCGGGACACTGCGCTTCACAGCGTCTTTGATCTGGTCGCCGAGAGCCTTCTCGGTGATGTTCACAAATACGCGGCAGCCCTGTTTGCGGAGTGTCTCGGCGAACGCTTGCGCCGAGGGGATGTCGCCCGAGGTTGGTGTGCCGATGTAGAGCTGGGGTGCAGAACCGCTCGTGTCCGGGGTGAGCCCGTGCGTCTCGAGGAAGTCTGCGAGCGTGACGTCGCCCATGCCGAAGCCGATGGCTGGAATAGGGTCGCCGCCAAAGAGCGCGACAAGTTTATCGAAACGGCCACCGCCAAAGAGCGAACGCGGGTTCGCAGGATTGGTATCAAATATCTCGAACACGATGCCGGTGTAGTAGTCGAAGCCGCGCGTGAGCGTGGGGTCGAAGGTCGCGCTCGCGACGCCGCGGGCGTGGAGTGCCGAGATGGTGTCGAGAAGCGTTTTCTTTTCGCGTGCGATGTCCGGGGAACTGCCGGCGTTTTCGATGAGAGCGAGTGGGTCCTTCGCGGTAATCGCCGCCTGCGCCGCCGCGAATGCCTCGGGGGTCATTTTGGCTTTCTTATCGAGGAGGCGCAGGTACGCACGTGTCTCGTCGGGTTTCAGGTCGGCGGCGGCGCAGGCGGCGGTCAGGAGCGCACGTGAGTTGACGCGTATGATGAAATCGCCTTCCTTCGCGCCAAATGCTTCGAGCAGACGAGAAGCGAGGGTAAGTATCTCGAGGTCGGCTTCGCTTCCGGCGACACCGACGAGGTCGACGTTCAGCTGGTAGTGCTCGCGCAGGCGGCCTTTCTGAGGGCGTTCGTAGCGGAAGACGTTTGGAATCGAGAACCAGCGGAATGGTGCCGGCATCTCGCGGCGCTTGGCGGCGATCATTCGTGCGAGGGTCGGGGTCATCTCGGGGCGGAGCGTCACGCGGCGGTCGCCGCGGTCCATAAAGGTGTACGTCTGCTCACCGACTATTTCTTCGGACGTTTTCGCTTCGTAGAGTTCGGCGCGTTCCAAGGGCGATGCATTGTATTCTTCGTAGCCCCAGGCGCGGAGCGTGTCGCGCATAGTGGTGAACATTGCGTCCATCCTCGCCCAGTCAGCGGGGTAGAAGTCGCGGACGCCTTTGTACGGGTCGGTCGGGAGCGGTTCAGACATAGCTCGATTTTATCACGGACTGCTCGCGGGTGCGCATCCGGATTGACAACGGTTTCTGAGGGGGCACTATTACGGTAGTACGTCGGTGTACGAACTTCTCCCCCACCGGTTCGGATTCTCCTTGTCCGGTGGTTTGCAGGGTGGCGCGAGTCACCCTGCTTTTTTATTCGGCAGGGAATGATACAACGACGATACGCGGTTTGCCGTACTGGTCGTCGCGCACTGTGGCAGTGAATCCCTGCTCTTCGAAGAGGGCGCGAGTGGCGTCGGCATGGCCGCTATCGCATTCTATCCAGGCAATACCTCCCGGGGCGAGGCGTTTCGGGAGCTCAAGGGCGATGCGGCGTATGAAATCAAGTCCGTCGTCTCCGGCGAAGAGTGCGAGAGCGGGCTCGTAGTTGGCGACGCTCGGCGGGAGGGCGCGGTCAGTCGGGACGTAGGGCGGGTTCGAGGTGATGACGTCGAACTGCAGGTCGCCGAACGGCTCGAAGAGGTCGCCGACGCGCGTCTCGGCTCTTGACGCGTCGAGACCGTTCTCGCGGATATTCTTATGAATAGTCGCTTCGTGTGCAGAATCGACTTCGCCGAAATACACCTGCGCCTCTGGCAGGTGCGCGAGCGCGGCACAGCCGATGGCGCCCGACCCGGCGCAGAGGTCCAAGAATCGAGAGGGCGCTTCGCTGGCAGGCCCCCGCACGGCATCGCTCCGGGCCGCTTGGCCGAGTCTTACTGCCGTGC
>JBAQEU010000012.1:0-21240 GCA_049286905.1 Minisyncoccia bacterium | reverse complement strand
CGCCGGCACTTTCCCGTGTGTCTCGATAATCTCAAGTGCGCGGATGAGCCGTCGGCGGTTATGCGGATCGAGCTCGTCGGCGCGCCGAGTGTCTTTTGCACGAACGAGTTCATAGAGCTCTTCGGTTGAGAGTTTCTCAAGTTCATCGCGGAGCAGAGGGTTCGTGTCGACTCTTGCTGGGAGGCCGTGCAGGAGCGCGTCGAAGTAGAAGTGCGTGCCGCCTGCGAGTATCGGCAATTTTCCTCGTCCCGATATTTCAGAAATGAGTCGCGTCGCATCAGTCGCAAAATCGCCCGCAGAATAATTCTCCTGCGGGTTGCGGATGTCGATGAGGTGATGCGGTACGCCCTGCATTTCTGCAGAAGTAATCTTCTCCGTGCCGATATCGAGTCCGCGATACACTTGTCGCGAATCGACTGAGATGACCTCACCGCCGCGCGCGAGCGCTTCCGCCACGGCGCGCGAAGACTTGCCCGAGGCAGTCGGTCCTGCGATACAGAGGATTTTTGTCATGTGGCTAGCCATTAGTCGCGATGGTATCATAGCTTTACATAACCAACACCACCATGAAAGAAACTAAAAGCAACTATTGCGAGCACTGCGGCGAGTTCCACGACGCCGTACGCGATTACGTATCGCAAGTGAAGGTGGGCGAGACCGTGCCTGACTTCGAGTTCGAGGTGTATCAGAAGGGTGCTTTCAAGACCATGAGCCTCTCCCAGCTCCGCGGGAAGTGGGCGGTACTCGTTTTCTATCCGGCTGACTTCACGTTCGTCTGCCCGACAGAGCTCGAAGAACTTGCAAAGCTCTATCCGAAGTTCCAAGCGGCAAACGCCGAGATTGTTTCTGTGTCTGCCGACACGGTCTTCGCGCACAAGGCGTGGCACGACACTTCTCCGGCTATCAAGCAGATTGAGTACCCGATGGCGGCTGATCCTTCCGGCAAGCTCTCCTATGCCTTTGGAGTGCTCGTCGAGGGCGGGGAGGCGGTGCTTACTCCTGACGAGGGCTTGGCTATGCGCGGCACGTTTATCATTGATCCGGCAGGTACGCTCCGCGCGATGGAGATAAACGACAACTCAATGGGTCGCAAGGCCGCTGAGACGCTTCGCAAGCTCCAAGCGGCACAGTACGTGGAGACGCATAAGGGACAGGTCTGTCCGGCGTCCTGGGAACCGGGCGACGACACTCTCGAACCGGGCGTCGACCTGGTGGGGAAGTTGTAGAACCTTTCTAAAAAACGAAAAACCGCCCTACGAACAAAACCGTTGGGCGGTCTTTCGTTAGGCGGCGGCTACAGACGAGTTTCTTCCGATTCCTGGTCGACGACTTCGTCGGCGATTTGAACAAGTTTGTCATGCAGGTCTCGCCAATGCATGAGACCGACATGTAGTTCGCTCGGGTTCTTGCGAACCACCACGATGATTTCGTGGAAGTTCCAATCGAACAAGCAATAGGACGCAGATGGTCGCACGCCCTGCCACAGTCCCAGGTGCCGCGCGATTACTTCGTTGCTGATACTGCTGTCGCGGAGCTGATACTTCTTTGTGGCTCCCTCGAGCGTTTCGAGGAGCGGATTTCGATCCACTTGTCTCGGTATTGGTACAGGTACTTTGTTCAACATGTCGTTCTCCTGTGAGATAGACGTCATTCGTCTGGACACAGCTATACCACGATGTGTGAAATGATGCAAAATATATGGTATCTTCAATCCATTGCCGGGGTGGCGAAATGGTATACGCAGGAGATTCAAAACCTCCCGCCGAAAGGCATGAGAGTTCAAGTCTCTCTCCCGGCACAGATTGAGCGAAGCGAAAGCTGGCCGGGAAATGCCTTGCCTGCGCAAGGCATGAGAGGGACTTGAAAGCCGGAGCGATGTTTTGCCAGCAGGCAAAACCGCGAGGCAGGGTCGTGAAAATTTGCGAGCGACGGCGAGCAAATTATTCCTGACCAGGTCTCTCCCGGCACAGCAGTTCGCCTGAGTATTCATTCGTGCGACATAACATGAATATGTTAAAATCTATTTCATGAACGCGGATGCGGCATATGTCCCCACGAAATACGATTCGGTCTTCTGGATCGATGTCGAACGCATCGTCCCGAATCCGTATCAGCCGCGCAAAGAGTTCAGCGAAGAAGGTCTGAAATCGCTCGCAGAGAGCGTCCGTCAGTACGGTGTCCTCCAGCCGCTCGTGGTCTCTCGCGTGGAAGTGGAGAAGCCTGACGGCGGTCTCGAGACGAAGTACGAACTCGTCGCCGGCGAGCGCCGTTTGCGCGCGAGTAAGCTCGCAGGGCTCAAACAGGTTCCTGTCGTCATCCGTCAAGGCGACAACAACCTCACGAAGCTTGAACTCGCCATTATCGAGAATCTCCAGCGCGAAGATCTGAACGCGATTGACCGTGCAAAGGCGCTCCAGAAGCTCATCGAGGAGTTCGGCCTCTCGCACTCCGAGACCGGTGCGAAGATCGGCAAGAGTCGCGAATACGTCTCCAACAGCGTGCGTCTCCTCGTCCTCCCCGAGCACATGCAGAACGCCATCGTGGCGAAAGAAATGACCGAAGGTCACGCGCGTACGCTCCTCGCGCTGAATGAGCGCCCCGAGGAGCGCGAGACTCTGTTCAAAGAAATCGTGCTGAAGCGGATGTCGGTCCGCGCCGCTGAGCGCATTGCGCGCTCCATCGCTCAGGAGCGCGTGCGTTCGTACCACCGCAAGACGCGCGAGATGGTGGACCTCGAGAAGTCGCTCACCGAGACGCTCGGTACGCGCGTCATAATCGAGACGAATGCCGAGGGCGGCCGCTTGCTCATAGAATTCTTCTCTCCCGACGACCTGCAACAGCTTGTTGATGCGCTCGCGGCGGAGCGAGAAGTCGCAGGTGTAGTCGCAAGCGGAGAGACTGCTTTCCCGATATTCCCCAACACTACCCAGGTCTCAGACGACCCTATCACTCCGCCAGCACCCGAAGAGCCGTCTGAAGACGATCTCTACTCAATTTCTGGGTTCTCAGTCTAAATGAAATTAGGACATCGAGTGTCCTAATTTCATGCATCTTTTCTGATTCGTGCTCGCCGTACGCGCCTTCGGTGCGGTTTTTCTTTTTCGGTCAGTCCGAGCGTGCTCCGGATGTGCCGTCGTGCGAGCGAGGTGTGCACGATGTCGAGCCATTTCGCCGAGGGGTGTGCGGAGTCGCGCCGTATGAGCTCTACGACGTCGCCGTTTCCGAGCTGTGTCTCAAACGAAACAAGTTTTCCGTTTACCTTCGCCCCTTGGAGGTGATCGCCGAGGTCGCTGTGGATAGCATACGCGAAGTCAATCGGCGTCGAAGTCGCAGGGAGGTCAATCACGTCGCCTTTCGGAGTGAAGACGAATACGCGATGCGAGAAGAAGTCTTCTTTAAGCCCCTCGACGAACTCTTGTGACCCGGGAGCGTCAGTGTGCGCCTCGGCGAGCTCGGCGAGCCAGGGCGGGACTTTCGTCGGCACGCCGCTCGCTACCGAGTCTTTCTTGGCTGTCCTCATGAGCGAAGGGATGAGTGAGCGCCAGGAGAATGAGAGTGCCGAGAAGCGGCTTTTCTGCGCGCCCTTGTCGAGCTTCTCGATAGCCTTCCCAAGCTGTTTGTAGGACATGTGCGATGCGATACCGAACATCGCGTGCTTGTGCATCTCCTCGGTGCGGATCTGGACTTCGACGATCCCGGCGTCGGGCGTCACCACCGTCGTGTGGAGCGACTGATAACCGTTCGGCTTCGGGAAGGCGATGTAGTCTTTGAATTCGCCCGGCAGAGGTTTGTAGAGCGCGTGTACGATGCCGAGCGTGGTGTAGCAGTCCTCGATAGTCGGCACGACGAGTCGCAGGGCGGCGATATCGTGGATGAGGCTGATGTCGTCGTTCTTTCTTTCAAGCTTCTTGTGCAGGCTCCAGAGCCCTTTCATGCGGACGTCGGAGTGAAACTTCGTGAGGCTTTTCTTCGCGAGCTCACGAAGAATCTCTTTTTGCACTTTTGCCAAACCGCCTTCGGTCTCTTGGCTCTTCAGTTTGCGCACTTCAGCGGTGTGGTGTGCGGCATCAGGGTCGACAAACGGGAAGGCGAGGTCCTCGAGGTCGCGCTTCATCTTGCCCATGCCGAGACGATCGGCAATCGGTGCATAGATCTCGAGCGTCTCGAGCGCGATACGGCGACGCTTGTGCTCGGGCACATGCGTGAGCGTCTGCATGTTGTGGTAGCGGTCGGCGAGCTTCACGATGAGTACGCGAATGTCGCTTGCAGTCGCGACGAGGAGGCGACGGAGGCTTTCTGCGTGGCGCTCTGCGCCGCGGTACTTGTGCGTGCCGAGCTTCGTCACGCCATCGACGATGAAGAGGAGCTCTTTGCCGAATTCTTTTTCTATCTCTTCGCGTGAGGCCTTCGCGTCTTCGACGACATCGTGCAGGAGCCCAGCCGCGATGGTGACGGCATCCATGCCGTACTCGGCGAGCACTTTCGCGGTCGCGGCAGGGTGGATGAAATACGGTTCGCCCGAGTAGCGGGTCTGACCCTCGTGCGCTTTCTTGGAGAGCTCGTAGGCTTTGGTGACGAGAGTGACATCCTCGGACGAGGGGGCGTTCATCGCACCGATGATCTCCTTGACTGGCGTCATTAGGAGTACTATACACCTAGCGTTTCGTTTTTGTCTCTCTAACGTTGGTATACTGAGTCCGTTCATACAGACAAGGAGGCATCATGTTCTTTACTCGTTGTATCGTCAATTTGGTCGGATGTCTGCCGGTGTCGTGGAAGGCTACCAGGCGCATCCGTTTTGCTCTGAAGTACGATGATCGTAAGAAAAAAGTCATCGCGTGGCACCAGGCAAAGCTCGAGAAACTCGACCCAATGTTCTATCTGCAGAGGACAAGCCCTGCCCTGGTCGAGGATTGGAAGAAAGCGGTCGCAGAGTACTCGTGATGGATTATTGTTCTCAATATTGCTAGAGTGATTCGGTTCACATCAACCTAGGAGAACATCATGCGTGTTGTGCAAAGAGCAGTAATCCGAGGGAGGATTCAGTTCACTTCCTTTCGGTTCGGACCTCGTTCGAAGCAGATAAGTTTCAGGCTTATTGCCGCGCAGGAAAAGGCGCTGGCGGAAGAGGCGGTCGTTCCGCTCAGTCCGGACTTCAAAGGTTCTGATCCAGCAGAAATCGCCAAATTGCTCGGCGAAATCAAGGAAGGGCAGATTCAAAGAAAAGAATGAACTCGTTCCAATTCCCGGCGCACTACGTGCGCCGGCTTCTTTATATAGAAAAATAAGAAAGGCGGATACCGAAGTATCCGCCTTAGACCGCTCGCATTTAGTGAAGCAGGCATCGAGTGAACTAAGCCTCCTGTGAGGGGCGCGTTGCGATCTTCACTGAGGATATCCCTGTTCAGTAATTGTGTCAACGGTTTTTTACTACCAAACGAGTGAGAGAGAAATGGAATTCTTATTTTATTTCTCCGAGCGAGTGTAGGGAGGAAGCTCGGCTCTGCGAGCTTATTTCAGATACTCAGCGGCTTCGTCGGGCGTGAAGGAATCGGCTTTGACGGTATCAGGGAGGTAGATGCGGCGGAGGCCTTTCTTCAGGAAGAGACCCTGTTTTGATTTGTAGAGCGTGAGTGTTTTACCGGTGCGCGGATGTTTGCCGATTTCTTTTACAATCTCGACGCCGCGCGGCGGTTGCTTCGGTGCGGCAAGCAGTGCGAGCGCCGCATCAAGGGTGATGGTGTACGGGTCGCCGATAGCGGCCTTAAGGGAACGGAACTCGCCGTCACTGCCGACGTAGGGGCCGAAGCGGCCCGTCGACGCGAAGACGGGCTTGCTGGTAGAAGGATGCATTCCGAGTTCACGCGGGAGCGAGAGCCACTTGAGTGCATCGGCGAGCGTGACGCTCGCGAGGTCGGTGCCGGCGGGGATGCTCGCGCGGCGAGCTGCGGTCTTTGGGCGACCCTTGCCGCGTTTCTTCGCAGCTTTCTTTTCGCCGCTTTTAGCGGCGCCCCGCGGAGCCTTGGCGGAGTGGGGTTCTTTTTCAGGCTCTTCTTCTCCGACGCTTTCGGTCGGAGCCCCGACTTCTGACGTCGGGGCAGGCGCGACTTCTTCCGGAAGCGGCATTTCCACATACGGGCCGAATCGCCCGGTTTTTACATAAATAGGAGCGCCTGTCTTCGGGTCGTGACCAATCGGTTCATCGCCTTTGAGCTCCACACCCTCTTCAGTGCGCGCACCGAGGCACTCCGGGTAGCGCTTACAGCTCATGAAGATGCCTCCGCGGCCGAGTTTGAACTCCATCGGACTGCCGCAGATTGGACAGGGGAACTCGGCTGGAGTATCACCGAGCGAGGTGGCTTTGGGGAGTTTGTCGCCCGCCTTCACCGCTTTCTCGAAGGGGCCATAGAACTCGGAGAGCGTCTCGGTGTACCCGCGTTCGCCGCGCGAGATTTCGTCGAGATGGTCTTCCATCTCTGCGGTGAAGGAGTCGCTGATGTATTGCGGGAAGTGTTCCTCGAGCCAGCCGGAGACGACCATGCCGGTGGCGGTCGGCTTGAGCGCACGACCGAGCTTCTCCACATAGCCGCGGTCTTGAATGGTCTTCATGATAGAGGCGTACGTCGATGGGCGTCCGATGCCGCGCTTCTCGAGTTCTTTGATAAGCCCTGCCTCGGTGTAGCGATTCGGCGGTTCAGTCTGTTTCTCGTCGGCACCGAGCGAGAGGAGGGTGAGCGGGTCACCTGCCGCAAGTTTCGGCAGTTCGACGTCTTCGCCGCGCGCCTTCGTGTCGAGTGCGAGCCAGCCCGGGAAGAGGACGCGCGAGCCGTTTGCGGTGAAGAGCGGAATGTCGGCATCGGCTTTTGCAGAAACATTGGTACGCATGATGCGAGCGGCAGACATCTGCGACGCGAGTGCGCGAGTGCGGATGAGCTCGTAGAGCTGTTCTTCGTCTGCGGTCGAGCCGGCCTTCGCGCGAGCAGGCTCGGTAGGGCGGACAGCCTCGTGCGCCTCCTGGGCGTTCTTGCTCGTGGTCTTGTAGGCGCGCACTTGCAGATAGTCTTTTCCGAAATCCTGCGTGATGACACCCGCCATTTTTGCGACAGCGTCGGCACCGAGGTTTACAGAGTCGGTACGCATGTAGGTGATGTGTCCTGCCTCGTAGAGTTTCTGCGCCGCGCGCATTGCACGCGAGGGTGCGAAGCCGAGGCGAGTCGAGGCGGCTTGTTGCAGAGTCGAAGTGGTGAATGGAGGTTTCGGATTGCGCTCCTCGGATTTCTCGGTGACGTCACCCACGCTCCACGAGGCGCTTCTTCCGATGGTTACGATACGATCGGCTTCTTCTTGTGTTGCCGGCTGTTCGACGCAGGTCGTCGGGATGTCGCCGGTCTTTGTTTTGAAAAGGGCGTTCAATACGAAATAGGTGACGGGGATGAACGCTTTGATTTCGCGCTCGCGCTCAGCGAGGATGCGGAGCGCCGGAGACTGCACCCGGCCTGCGGACAAACCGTATCTCACTTTTTTCCAAATCAGACCGGAGAGGTCATACCCGACAATGCGGTCGAGCACACGCCGCGCTTCTTGCGCGCGGCGCAGATCCTCGTCAATCGCACGCGGGTGCGCAATCGCCGCCTCAATAGCCTCTTTCGTCACCTCGTAGTAGACGACGCGTTTCGGTTTCTTGAGTCCGACGACCTCTTTGATATGCCAAGCTATCGCTTCGCCTTCGCGGTCAGGGTCGGTTGCGATGAAGACTTCGTCGGCTTTTGCGGCGGCGCGCTCGATCTTCTCGATTACTTCGCGTTTCTCAGCAGGAATGACGTAGTGCGGGATGAATCCTCCCTCGATATCGACGGCGTCTTTGTTCGATTTCGGCAGATCGCGGACATGACCAACTGAAGCAAGGACGGTGTAGTCCTTGCCTAGGTAGTGGCCGATGGTGCGCGCCTTGGTGGGCGACTCGACGATGAGTAAACGATTGCTCATTCAGTAACTCATAACGCGCATACCTATATATGGTCAAGTCCGGCTATGAGATTTCTGCACGTATTGGGTGGTGGTCAGAGCCGAAAGTGTCAGGAAGGACTGAAGTGTTTTTGATAGTGGAAGAGTGTGAGACGAGTATGTGGTCGAGCTGAGAGCGCGAGAGCTCGTGGGTGATAGAACCGCGAAGCGCATTGGTGAGTTCGTGTGCGACGAAGCGCCGTTCGAGGTGTGCCCGCTCACGATGGTGGAACAACGCGTCGGTCACTTTTCCGCCAAGGATCCAGTTCAGCGGCGTGATGTGCGGTGCTTCAAGCGTGTTGAAGTCTCCGCAGACGATTGTCTTTTTTTGGGGGTCTCGTTCTGCCATTGCACGCTCGAATTCTTCGAGCCGCCATGCAGGGTGCGCGAGTATGAGGTGAAGGTTGAAGACGCGCACGGATGTCTCGCCGACGAGTATGTCGGCGTAGAGTCCGTTGCGGTTACGAATCAGGGAGAAGAAACGAGACGGCATGGCGCGGACGAAAAGCCGGGTACGCAGGGGCAGGAATTGCCAGTACTCCTTGAAAGGTATTTCGCCCTGCGCGGTAATCGGGTGTTTCGAGAGGATGACGTTATATATCGGCACGACTCCGGAAGGAAGCAGTCGCTCTACGTCGGTATGAAAAACGAGAGAACAGGGAAGCGTTTGGAGTCGCTTGAGAAATGCTTCCGGCACTTCTTGGAGACAGAAAATATCGAAGTCTGACTTCGATACGAACTCGAACGCATGGTCGAGCTCCTGATTGCGGTACAGCATGTTCCAAGAGTAGATTTTCATTTTTGATTCAGGTTCGATGCCATGCACCAAACTCTTCTTTGATGAGTCCGCGGAGTTCGAGCGCGACGAGTGCAGTGAGTGTGTCGCTCGCGCCGCCTGTGGCGGCGCGGAGGATTTCGTCGCGCGTCTTCGGCTCCTTCAGCATATCCCATATAACGAGCTCGGTGTCTTCTAGGTCGCTTGGCGCCACACCGCGCTCGCCAGACTCGCGCGGCGCAATCCGCAGTGCCTCGAGTATATGCACTGGCTCGGTCACGAGCGCCGCACCGAGGCGTATGAAGAGATGCGGGCCGAAGGCGTGCGGGTCACCGATGCGGTGCGGGATGCAGAGCAGGTCGCGATTGTATTCACTCGCGAGACGCGCGGTGATGAGCGTGCCGGACTTCTGATTTGCTTCGATCATGAGCACTGCATCGCTCATGCCGACCATGATGCGGTTTCTTGAAGGGAAGTCGTATGGGTGGGCGACATAGTTTCCTTCATGCTCGCTTATGAGCGCCCCGCCAGAAGAGAGAATGTCTCTCGCGAGGCCGAGGTTCGTTCGCGGACCTATGACCGAATCATCGAGACCAGAACCGGGAATGGCGATAGTGTGGAGTCCAGCCGCGAGTGCGGCTTTGTGTGCGCAGGCGTCCACGCCGAGCGCAAGTCCGCTCACGATTGAGATAGGGTAGCCGGCGAGTCCTGCAATCAGCTTCTGACATGCTTCTTGTCCGTAGTGGGTCATCGCTCGGCTTCCGACAACAGCGAGGAGTTTCGTCCCCTCGGGCGGTAATGCGCCACGCACCCACAACTTCTTCGGCAGTTGCGGTATCTCGAGGAGTTGTGCAGGCCACTCCTCGCGGGCAAGTTCACGTATTTCCATAGATGTAGTATAACTGCTTCCAGTATGGTTCTCTGAAATACGTAGAGAGCTCCGAACGATGTGAATAAGTGAAAAGGAATTCATCATGAACATACATTTCTTCGCGGTCGAATGTAATGGTTGTCACGTTGACGGAAGGTCAGTTCTTGTTGACGCAGTCGAGGTGGAACTCAAGGTAATGAAGTTAGAAGACGGAAAGACTCTCGCCATCAGCGTCAGTGACTGCCGACATGTCGGCGGCCCTAACAAGAACCTATGCAAAGCCTCTAGTGAATCCGGTGCCGCGTGTCAGTATGTTGCTATGGTACCGAGACCTCCTTGGATTGGGGCATGATTGAATCCATTTCCAGTTCGCCCACGAAAGCCCCGTGCTTTCCGTGGGCTTTCGTTTTATACTATCTGGAACATGCTCGACATACATTTCATCAGGGAAAACGCGGATCTCGTGAAGGCTGGTGCGACAAAAAAGAAGATTGAGGTCGATATCGACCGGCTCATCGTGGTGGACGACGAGCGCAAGCTCATTCGCCAGGAACTCGATGCCAAGAAGGCAGAGCAGAATCGCCGGAGCAACGAGATTCAGCGCGCCGAGGGCGCGGAGCGCGAGAAGCTCATCGAGCAGATGCAACACCTGAAGGCCGGCATGGGCGAGGGCGAAGAGAAACTGAAAGAGGTGATGGTCGAGTGGCAGAAGCTCATGCTCGCGGTGCCGAACGTTCCGGACATGTCGGTGCCCGACGGTGCGAGCGATGAAGAAAATCTCGAAGTGCGCGTGTGGGGCGAGAAGCCGCAGTTCGCATTCACTCCGAAGCCGCACTTCGAGCTCATGCAGTCTCTCGGTATGGCCGACTTCGAACGCGGCGCAAAGGTCGCCGGCTTCCGCGGATGGTTCCTCAAGGACGACGGTGCGCGCCTCCTCTGGGGGCTTCGTCGCTTTGTCGAAGACCGCTTCATGAACCGTGAAGGCTTCACTCCGCTCGTCGCTCCGTCGCTCGTACGCCGCGAACCGTTCGTCGGCACTGGCTACCTCCCGCAGAGCGAAGAAGATCTCTACAAGACACAGGACGGAGAGTTCCTCGCCGGGACAGCCGAAGTGGCGACGATGAGCTACCACATGGACGAGACTATCGACAAAGCGTTGCTCCCGATCAAGTTCTTCGCGTATTCGCCGTGCTTCCGCCGAGAAGCGGGCAGTCACGGCAAGGATGAGAAGGGTGTCTTCCGTGTCCACGAGTTTGAGAAGTACGAGCAGGTCGTCCTGTGCGAAGCAGACCACGCCGAGTCGGTTCGCTTGCACGAGGAGCTCACCGACAATGCCGAGAAGCTCCTGCAGGAACTCGGCCTCCACTACCATGTCGTGGTCAACTGCGGCGGCGACCTCGGGCTCGGCCAAGTGAAAAAGTATGATATCGAAGCATGGATGCCTTCTGAGAACCGTTTCCGTGAGACGCACTCCGCTTCGTACTTCCATGATTTCCAGACGCGCCGACTCAACATCCGGTATCGAGACGAGGAGGGCACGCTCCGGTATGTGCACTCCCTGAACAACACCGCCCTCGCGATGCCGCGCATCCTGACGCAGATTGTCGAGAACTATCAGCAGGCAGACGGCACGATTAAAGTGCCCCCTGCTCTCGTACCGTATGTGGGGAAGAGTATCATCGGAGGGGCGCGGTAGCGAGCGGCTCGCCGCACGAAGACGGTTGCACCGTCGTCGTATCCTCATCGCGCTTTCAGTGCTTGCTCTGGCGGCGCTGGGTGCGATTGTGTACGGACTGTGGCAAGCGCCCGTGCGCATCTCGCGCGTGGTGATGTACGGCACTGACCAGTCGCTTGCTGGAGTCGCGCTTGAAGCCATGCAGGGGAGCTCGTTCGGCATCCCGAATGACTCGACATTTTTCATACCGAAGTCGCGCATTCGCGCGCGCATCATGGGGACGAACTCCGGCATCGCGGCCGTATCCATTTTCAGAAATGGATTCACCGGGCTTTCTATTCGAGTGGACTATCGCACGGCAATCGCGCGCTGGTGCGGGCTCGCTCCCACCGAAGGCGTTGATGAGTATTGCTACGTGTTCGACGCGAACGGTTTTATCTTTGCGGCGGCCGCGACGACGACCGAGACGGTCAACGGTTTTGCTCTCTACGCGCCGCTTGTGGGGGATACGCTCGAGCCGCTTCATGCTACGCTCACGCGTGCTGATCAGCTCCCCTCGGTTTTCGACTTCGCACGGAAGCTGGTAACGCTCGGTTCTCCAGTCACGAAAGTCATCCTGAAGGACGATGAGATAAACGATGTTCTCGCGAGCGGCACGCGCCTCACTTATGTCATCGGTTCTGAAGAACAGGCGTACACTGCGCTCGTATCTGCTCGCGCAGACCTCAACCTCGCTGACGGTTCTGTCGATTATGTGGATCTGCGTTTCCCAGGGAAAGTATATGTAAAGAAAGTAGAAGCACCCGAGTAATGATGCTAGGGTAACAAAATGACCTCATTTTGGCAGAAGATACCCAGGCCGTTTTTTGTGATGGCGCCAATGGCGGACGTTACTGATGCGGCTTTCCGCCAGCTCGTGGCGAAGCATGGTGCTCCTGACGTCTTCTGGACCGAGTTCGTCTCGGCTGATGGTTTGTACCATACTCGCGAAATCGCCAAGATGAAGGACGAAGAAAATCCGCTCATGCGCGATCTCCTGTTTCAGAAGAATGAACACCCGATTGTCGCTCAGATATTCTCGAGCAAACCCGAAATGATTGCGTATGCGACGAAGCTCGTGGCCGAGCTTGGCTTCGACGGCGTTGATTTGAATATGGGTTGCCCCGACCGCTCTATCGAACGGCAGGGGTGCGGTTCGGCGATGATAAAGTCGCCCGAGGTCGCGCGAAGCGTCATACGCGCGGCAAAGGGCGCAAGCACTTTGCCGGTCTCGGTGAAGACTCGTGTCGGGTACAACAAAGAGTCGCTCGACGAATGGCTCCCCGTCATTCTCGAGGAGAAACCTGCTGCGCTCACGGTGCACCTGCGCACACGGAAAGAGATGTCGAACGTGCCCGCGAATTGGGAGCTCATGAAGAAGGCAGTCGAAATCAGGAATCGCCTAAATCCCGAGGTGCTCCTCATTGGTAATGGCGATGTGACGAGTACCGAAGAGGGCGAGCGGCTCGTCGTGGAGAGCGGGTGCGACGGCGTGATGATTGGCCGCGGCATGTTTGGTAATCCATGGGTCTTTGCCGGACGGACGATGGAGGACACGCCGCTCGCAGAGAAGCTCGCGGCGCTCACCGAGCTCGCCCATGATTTCGAGAAGATTACCCCGGCCAAGAACTTCGCAATCCTGAAGAAACACATCAAGGCATTTGTCACCGGATTTGCCGGAGCGGCAGAGCTCCGCGCGAAACTCATGGAAGCTGAGAGCGCGAGCGAGCTTGAAAAAGTCGTAGATGCATTTCTGAAAGCTTGACACCCACTCTGTGCGCGACTATTTTTATAGCGGATAAACTATTTGAAAGGTTCGCAATGAACAAGATGAAGATTTCTGCAAAATTGGACGACTTGAATGAACTGGCCGAGCGCATCCGGAACATGAAAAAACTTGAAGCCAGAATCGGATTAGCGGCAACTCTGCACGGCTGTGTCGAGGAGATACGCACAGCGCTGAGTGCCGAACCGGCAAAAGCTCCTCCGCTCGAAAAGGTGCTCTGATGCATGTTGTAGCCGACTGGGTAGCCCCCAGTCGGCCTTATTTTAATCAAGGCCGATTTGGTATACTCAGAGCATCATGGCGCACCAGTCCCTCTACCGCATTCACCGCCCGTCGACCTTTGCCGATGTTATCGGCCAGGAGCAGGTGACCAAACCTCTTGAGGAAACAGTGAAGTCGAAGAAGATAGGCCATGCCTACCTCTTCGCCGGGAGTCGCGGCTTGGGCAAGACCTCGGTCGCGCGCATCTTCGCCAAGGAAATCGGGTGTTCCGAGAACGACCTCTATGAGATGGACGCCGCGAGCAATAACAGCGTCGACGATATTCGCGCCCTTACTGAGGGTGTGTACACTCTGCCGTTTGAGTCGCCCTACAAACTCTATATTCTCGATGAAGTGCACATGCTCTCGAAAGGCGCGTGGAATGCTTTTCTGAAGACGCTCGAAGAGCCGCCGGCGCACGCGGTGTTCATCCTCGCGACGACCGAGCTCGAGAAAGTGCCCGACACCGTACAGTCGCGTTGCCAAGTGTTTGAGTTCAAGAAGCCGACGCGAGCCGTGCTCGCGAAGATGATTACGGCCGTCGCGAAGAAAGAAGGGTTCACGCTCGAACCAGCCGCCGCCGAGCTCATCGCGATGCTTGCAGAAGGTTCGTATCGCGACGCGCTCTCGGTTCTCCAGAAAGTATTTTCGGCGGCAGAAGGGAAGTCGCTCTCGCGCGAGACAGTCGAGCAGACGACAGGCGCACCCAAGCGTGAACAGGTGCACGCGCTCATACACGCGCTCGCCCTGGGCGAGCGCGGGAAGGCGCTCACAGCTATCGAATCAGCCGCAAAGGACGGCGCAGACATGAAGCTCTTTCTCGAGCTCGTCCTCGAAGCTCTCCGTGCGACACTCTTGCTCAGATACGCACCCGAGCTCCGCGCCTCGCTCCAGAGCGAGCTCGGCGCAGACGAGTCCGCCGTTCTCGAGAAATTCGCGTCTGAAAAAGGCATCACCCATGCGACCATGCTCGCATTCCTCACAGCCGCAGACCGCATTCGCTACGCGCCTATTCCCGCGCTCCCGCTCGAACTCGCCGTCCTCGAACTCTTTCCAGAACAAGCGGGGAAGTGATAGTGTATTCTTGTGTGCTCGTGCTCAGAGCTGGGGGATCGTCTAATGGTCGGACAGGTCCCTTTGAAGGATCTAATCGGGGTTCGATTCCCTGTCCCCCAGCTGTGCGCAGGAGACTCTAGGATCGTTCCCTATCTCCCCAGGACTTAAATTTTATGGATATAAGCAAATTCACTGAACTCTTAAAGGAAAACTCACTTTTTAAAGAGGCTTTATATTTAAGCTTGGGGTTAGTTTTTATATTCGTCACCAACATTATCTTCTATATTGATGTAAACAAGATTCCGAATTACGAAGATTTTAAATCCATATTTGGCATTATTCTTATTCTTCCAATCTCATATTTTCTTGGACGTATTTCTTACGAGGTCGGATACGTAATTAATTTTACAACTGTCTTTCTTTTGAAGGGAGAATGGCGAAAGGAGATAAAAAGTGGATTCGATGGTTATGTAAAGTACATTAAATCTGATAGCTATACTCCTTCCGCTCGCGATGTTCAGATGCGCTCAACTTCTGAAGCCATTGAAGAATTCAAAGACTCAACATATATCAAATCAAGATTTGAGGAATCTAGACGAGATCTTTTGATAAGCTATGCTTTCTCAGGTTTCTTTCTATTTACCATTATAGTCAGTATATTTATACATTCGAGGTTATCCATCGAATATCTCTTAGTTCTTGAATTAATCCTTATAATCAAGGCTGGCTTTAATGATTATACGTACAATACAGAAGGTAGAAAACTTGTAGCAATGGCTGTTCGGAAAGAAAGACAAAAATCCTAAATCAGTTTAATTGTTTCGAGGAAAAGCTGGGCAAGTCTGACCAAAATACATAGGGTAACCCTATGTATTTTAAAAGGCACGACACTTTCCTGAGATGGGCTCCTAGAGGTCCTTGTGCGTGATACAATTTCTCCATACCCATTTTACGTACGGATTATGTTAAACACATCGGATCAGGCGCTTGAGACTCTGAAGCGGGAGATACAGAAAGAGGAGCGCGAGCTAAAGGAAAAGGAGGACGAGCTCAAACATCTGCAAGACGAAGCGAGAAAAGCAGAAGAGAGTGTGGCGAGAGTGCAGTCTGAGCTCTCGAAGATTAAGACTGCAGAAGCCGAGCTTCTGAAGCTCAAATCGCAAGGACAGAGACACGAGCAAGAACTCGCTCAGATACAGAGAGAGCTCACGAAAACTAAAAGCAAAGAGGCCGCCCTGCAGACAGATGTAGGGAAACTCAAATCGCAAAGACAGAGAAACGAACAGGAAATCACTCGTATGCAGAGAGAGCTTCAGAACGCGATAAAGAAATAATTACTATGGACACAAATCACGAAGAAGAATTCAAAGTGACCGGCGAAGAGGTCATCAAGAAAGTGAAGGAGATAGTCGCGGCCGGAAATGCGCGGCGCATCATCATCAAGAGTGAAGCAGGGGAGTCGATTGTCGAGATACCGCTTACGCTCGGTGCGATCGGTGCGCTCATCGTCCCGACTCTTGCCGCAGTCGGCGCGATAGCGGCGCTCGTAACCAAGTGCACCATTGTCGTTGTGAAGAAAGAGTCGGCATGAAGCACCTCCGGTTCGGGACAAACTTCACTATCTTCATACTGTTTTTCGGCATCGCTCTCCTCGATGCTGTGCAGACTCAGAATTGGTTGCGGGTCGCGTTCTGGGTGGCGATAGCCGGAGTATTCCTCTGGGCCGACAGGAAGAAGTAAGTCGTGCCGTATTTCGTCTACGTGCTCGAATGCGCCGACGGTTCGCTCTACACTGGCATCACGACCGACGTGGAACGCCGCTTTGCGGAGCACCAGAAAGGGGTAGGGAGTCACTTCACGCGAGCCAAAGGCGCGAGCCAGATTGTCTATACGGAACCGCATCCTGACCGGAGTTCTGCGCTCGTGCGCGAGGCAGAAATCAAGAAGTGGTCGCGCAAAAAAAAGCTCGCGCTCGTCAGTACAGGCCGCATCTGAAGTGCGATTTGACATAGGCTGTATTTTCTGTTAATCTATATATAGATACTAGATCTCGCCATAGGACGCGTTGTCCTGTGGTGCAACAGAACGGAAACGAGGTGCAATATGGAAAGCAAGTCGAAACAGCCCGAATCGGGCAAAAACGCTAAACTACTCAAAGCAATCGAAGCGTTCCTCTTCAGAGGGATGCGCGCGTGCTTGAACAGAAAGGCGGTCTGGACCCCGATACCAAGGGGCAATATCTTCAAACACAAGGAAGGAGACTTTCGGCTCGAGGTGCAGTACGAGCTCCTCGAAGAAAACAAGATGTCCGGCAAGGTATCCCTTTTCCTCAAGGATGTCTGCGTGTGGGAAGTGACGTGCTCGGGCTTTTACAGCGAACGGGACGTACCACTACTCATCCGTGCCTGGCGGAAGGCGTACGCGAAGGACGAGTTTTTTGGCGGACGCGGAGACATTGTCGAATACCGTAGCAAGCTGAATGGCAGTATTCGTATCTGCGAGAACCGCCCTTTCGCGGGCGATTTCAAAAAATTCGGAGGCTCCGAGAAAGTTACCGTGGTGCGTGGCGGAGACGAGTGCCAGTCAAACCGTCCGATAACAACCTTGCTCATCTATTTTGGAGGAAAGAAGGATATCAAGGATATCCATCCGACACATCAGCAAATCCCAGTAGTTGACCTGTTTTTCAACATTGGGGAGCAGATGATGAAAATGTTCCTTCCGCGCGCTCGTTAACAAGAAAAGTTCTTTTCGAAAACGCTAGCTTCGGCTGGCGTTTTCTTTTTGGCGCTTTTGCCTCGTGTCAGCTAGAATGGGGTCACGAATATGGCTACGAAACCTACCAGAAAACATGCGGCATTTGGGGGTGCCGCCGCCACGCTCGCGCTCATGTATGCGCTCGGCTTCTCTCCTCTCGCGGTGAGCGAGTACCGTTCGCCTGCGGCAGACGCGCCCGAGCGATTCATTCCGCTCCCGGAGCTCGACCGCGCTGACTACGATGCGCGGCTTCTCGCGCTCGCACACGTCGCACCGGAACCAGTCGCCACCTCAACAGAAGCGGCAGTGGCTGAGGCAGTCGCGACATCGTCGAAGCCGCGCTTGTGGCCGGTAAAAACCGTCTATCCGGATGCCGGGGCGCTTCTGCCGTTCAAGCGCATCGTTGCGTACTACGGCAATTTCTATTCTCGCGGGATGGGTGTGCTTGGTGAGTACCCGGCCGACCAGATGCTCAGTATGCTCGCGAGCACGACCGCGATGTGGACCGCCGCAGATCCAGAGACTCCGGCTATTCCGGCCATCCACTACATAGCGACTGTCGCGCAAGCGGGTGCGGGGAAGGAGGGGAAGTACATCCTCCGTATGCCCGACGACCAGATCGACCACGCGCTTGAGCTCGCGAAGAAAGTGCACGGCATCGTATTTCTTGACGTGCAGGTGGCGCTCAGCAACCTAGAGTATGAGCTCCCTCAGCTTGAGAAATATCTCGCCCTGCCACAGGTGCATCTCGGCATCGATCCCGAGTTCTCGATGAAGCACAACGAGCGCCCCGGCACGGTCATTGGCACGTTTGATGCGACCGACATAAATTATGCGGCACAGTTCCTCGCGAGAATCGTCCGTGAGAATCACCTGCCGCCGAAAGTGCTCGTCGTGCACCGCTTCACGCAAGACATGATGACGAATTATAAAAAGATACAGCCGCTCCCGGAAGTGCAGATAGTGATAGACATGGACGGGTTCGGCTCTAAAGCGAAGAAGCGCGGCACGTATAGCCGAGTCATCATCCCGGAGCCAGTGCAGTTTACGGGTATCAAGCTTTTCTATAAAAATGACAGTCGCCCGCCTGCGGACGGACTGCTCACGCCGAGCGAAGTGCTTGGGCTCACTCCGGCCCCAAGTTACGTGCAATATCAATAAAAAAACCCGGCGCGGACGCCGGGGTTTCGGAAAGAGCCGAGAAGGGGAATCAGAACATCGTGAACATGGTCAGTCCGAACATGTGCTTGGGCTTGTGGCTGTGGTCGGCTACATTGCCCCACACCTGCATCGCGTGTAGTCCGACGGTGACTTTGTCAGTCACCGGGAAGTTCAGTACGATGTCGAGCGGCACAATCGGGCCTTTGTTCGTGGCGGTCGTGGTTGCGTACCTCCAGTACGAGACATCCGCTGTTAGAGTTGGCCTGCCGGGTAGGCTAGCCAATTTTGACTCCACTACTGCGCCAGCCGCGAGGCCGAGCGAGTTTGTTCCGAACGAGAAGCTGCGCTGATAGTCGGCAGTGCCGTACGGCTGTACGGTAATTCCGTGGCCGACATCGAACATGCGCGAGACTCGAACGCGGCCGTTGCCGGTGCGGTACATGTCCCCGGCGACGCCGAAGTAGTAGTACGCCGCTGACGCGTCAACTTTCACTTGCTTCAACTGGAAACGCTTTCCGAGCCGGACGTCGATTTCTTTGCCGTTGGCAAAGTTTTTCATCGGTGCGGCGAGGAACAGGTTTCCATAAAATCCCGTTTTTGTGTCGGTACATTCCGGCACGACGTTGAGGACGGCACCGTCCGTTCCGAAGGTGCCCGTGTTGTTGAAGAGCGCTCGCGACGCAACTTGCGTCCAGAGCGAACAACTGAAATCTGCCGCGGTTGCCAGACTCGCAATTGCGAGCAGGGCAGTGACAACAAGTATTTTGCGAAACATGGTGTTTCCTTTCTGTTCTGTATGGGTTATGAATCCTGCCGAAGGCAGGGGAACTTGAGACTGCATATATTGTAGTGTAATAACACACTATTGTCAATATCCGGTACACAAGCAAAAACCCGGCGCGGACGCCGGGTTTGGGGGTGGTGGGGAAGCGTCGCTAAGCTAGAACCTCCACTTGAGGTACAGACCGTAGGTCCTGTGCCGAGTGATTCTCTCGCCTGCGGTGTCCCAGGTTTGCGTAATGTGCGGTCCGAGCTCGAGGCGCATGTTCACCTGGTAGCCGAGCGATATGCTCGTCGCCCAGATGGGGTCACGAGCTGGATTCCAGCGGGCCGCTTGGGTGCGACTGCCGATGTCGAGCGCAACGACTGGCTTCCCGGGCAGGATGTTCAGTGTTGAATTTAGCACTGCACCACCCGCGAGGATCGGTGTATCAGACTGGAATCGGGACCCCGGAGCATTCAGGTACCGATACGGCTCGATACGGAACGCATCGAGGGAAACCGAGCGTGAGATCCGCGGACACGCGTTCGTGTCGAGAGCCATCGATTGCGGGATTGCCGATGTCCAGAATGCGCATGTGGCTGGGGTGGTGATGTCGTCTGCAAGTGCGAGGTTGGGACCTGCGGACAGGACAATACTGCATACTATTTTCCGAAACATGATTTGTCTCCTTCTCCTTCTGACTATGGGCCCTCCTGTGAGAGCGAGGGGTGCTTCAAAGAACAACTCTATTGTAGTACATCTGACGAAAAACGGCCGCGCACTTGTGCGCGGCCGGGTTAATCGGAATCGTTGAGTGGCAGAAAGGGATCAATCTTGATGAATCCCTCAGCCTTTCTTTCGTAGTAGACGTTTGTGCGGAATTTTTCGCCGCGAAGGAGTTGTGGGAAGAAATGAGGATCGGCTTCGAGCATGCGCTCATAAGGAATGGCATTTCTGTTGTGCCACTCGGGAATCATGCTCTCGGTTTCGCACGGCTCGCCGGTGAAGTCGCTCGTGCGGTACACGTGCACTTCGAAGCTCGGCTCGCCAGCGGCGTAGAAGGTAATGATTGCGATTTTTTCAATCTTGTCGGGATTGAGCGTAATCCCGGTTTCCTCCGACGTCTCTCGTATGACGCAGTCAAGGATTGTCTTGTCGACAGATTCCATCTTCCCGCCAGGGCCGTTCAACGTGCCCTTACCGATTTCAGGACTTCCAATTTTCCGGCCGAAGAGAATTTCGTTTCCTCGTTCGATTATGGCTAGTGTTGCGATTTTCATGTTGTTCTCCTCAGGTTGTGCGTTCTGGGCATATGGTATCATTCCACGCATATGGAAACCAATGACACAATGAGCAAGTATTTCTTACCAGCCGCAGTCGTAGTCGCGGGGCTTTTTATCGCAGGGGCGGTCATCTGGAACGGCCAGCGCCCGGCGGCAGCACCAGCCGATAATGGCGCTCCGGCGGCAGCGAAAGTAGATATCAAGAACGTGAAGACCGACGGGCATCCTTTCATCGGTCAGGAGAATGCACCAGTCACCATTGCGTTCTGGAGCGACTTCCAGTGCCCGTTCTGCAAGCGTTTTGAGACCGAGACTCTGCCACAGATTATTACGAATTACGTCAACACCGGAAAGGTGAAAGTTGTTTTTATGGACTTCGCGTTCCTCAGTGAGGATTCGACCACAGGCGCTCTCTATAGTCGCTCCGTCTGGAAGCTCTACCCGAATTCGTATCTCGCATGGCATGAAGCAATGACCGCCGCTCAAGACGAAGAACATGGAGGCTTCGGCAATGCCGCATCTATTGATAAGCTCAATGCGACTATCTCTGGACTTGACGCAGGAAAGATTGCGGCAGACGTGAAGGCGAACAGTGCAGCGTACAAGGCGATGATAGATGCTGACAAAGTTGAGGCACAGAAGGCCGGCATCAATGCGACGCCAGGGTTCGTGATCGGTAAGCAATCCATCCTCGGTGCGTACCCGTACGCCAACTTCCAGGCGGCTATCGACGAAGCTCTGAAATAGAACCGACTATTTATCCACTTACCACAAACGCACGGCCTGCTCTGCAGGCCGTGCGTTTGTGG
>JBAQEU010000011.1:0-7878 GCA_049286905.1 Minisyncoccia bacterium | reverse complement strand
ACCCACCAGGTCCATTTCAGGGGCGCGGTACCGTATCAGTCATTACCAGAAGCGCTTAGCCATGAGTCGGTCTTTATCAATCTCAGTGAGACGGGCAGTGTCGACCGCGCCGTGCTCGAGGCAATGTCGGTCGGCCTGGTGCCGGTCACCTCGAATACCGCGTTTCGCGAGATACTCTCGCCCTACGGCTTGTACGTGGCTGACGCTGACCCCGAGCGGCTCGCCGATGCGCTCGTCCATGCGCAGAGTGTGGATCGCGCCGAGCTCTCAAAGTACGTTGAAGAGCACCACTCGCTCTCACACCTCATTCCTGCGATACTGAGCGTCTTAGAAGCCATATGAGCCACACCACACCCCAAGTCGGCAATACCCACTACCAGCTCGATACCTACGCCTTTCCTGGACGGTTTGTGAGCTATTACTGGCAGGTCAGGGAGGTCTTGGCGCTCCGGCCCTCTTCGGTGCTTGAGGTCGGGGTAGGCGATCAGGTTTTTGGTAATTTCATAAAAAATAATACAAGTGTTGCCTACACGTCGGTTGATATTGCCGAAGACCTGCACCCTGATGTGGTGGGGAGTGTCCTCGAGCTCCCGTTTGCCGATAACTCGTTCGACGTGGTGTGTGCGTTTGAAGTATTGGAGCATCTGCCGTTTGAACAGTTTGAAAAGGCAGTTACCGAACTTCAGCGCGTCAGCCGGTCCCATGTCGTCATGAGCATTCCTCACTTCGGTCCGGCGATTTCTTTCTCACTCAAGGTTCCTTTTTTGCCGAAGATACAAGTCGCGGTGAAAATCCCGTTCCCCAAGAAACATGTCTTTAATGGTCAGCACTATTGGGAACTCGGGAAACAGGGCTTTCCGCCACGCCGTATCCGCAGTATCCTTGCAACTCGTTTCAAAATACAAAGGGAGTTTGTACCGTTTGAAAATCAGTATCATCATTTCTTCGTGCTCAGGAAGCGGACACACTACTAGCTATGTTTTTCATCCTAAAAGAAATCAGTAAAGGGAAGAGTCTCGCTCGCGCACTTTTCAACGCCGAGCTGTCTGCATATACAATCAAAGGCCGGACACTTGATGTCGGGGGAGGGAAGCACCAGGACTATCTTGAGTTTCTGAACATGAACGAAACGGCTTCCGTCGAGACGGTTGATATCGCTTCGAAAGAAAAGGGAGCGCCGTCGGTCGATTTCGAGAAAGACCCGCTCCCGTTTCCTGACGGCGTTATGGACAGCGTGCTCGTGTTTAACGTGCTTGAACATATCTACAATTATCATTTCCTCGTATGCGAAATGCGACGCGTGCTTAAAAACGGCGGACAGCTTGTAGGGTTCGTACCTTTCCTGGTGAATTATCATCCTGATCCGCATGACTATTTCCGATATACAAAAGAGGCTCTGCAAAAGATTCTCGAGGATGCTGGGTTTCGTTCGATACGCGTGAAAGAGGTCGGCAGAGGACCTTTCGCGGTGAACTACAACAACCTCGCGCTTTCTCTCCCGCTCACCGTGAGGATGGTTCTGTTGCCGTTCTGGTATGTTGCAGATACGATATTCCTCGCGCTCCGGCCGAAGGTTCACGAACGGTATCCGCTCGGGTATATGTTCGTCTGCCAGAAATAATATGAAACTCCTCTATATCGCCCATATCCGACTGCCGACCGAAAAGGCGCATGGTATCCAGATTATGGAGATGTGTTCGGCGTTTGTCGCGCAGGGTCTGTCGGTGGAGCTCGTAGTGCCGAAACGCCGTAATCCGATTACCGACGACCCTTTTACGTACCACGACATCAAGCCGACATTCGGTATCCGAGTACTGCCGTCATTTGATTTCATCCGCTTCGGGAGAATAGGATTTCTCATCGGACTGCTTTCGTTTACGGCGAGTATGCTAGGGTACGTGCTTTTCAGGAAAGGTATTTTCTACACCCGCGACGAGTTCGTCGCACTTTGTTTGTACCTTCTCGGCAAGCAGGTCGTATGGGAAGGGCATACGGGGCAGAAAAGTGTTGTCGTTTGGATATTGCTCCGGCTCCACGTCCCCATCGTGGTTATTACCGAAGCGTTGAGGGAGCTGTATGTATCGCTTGGCGCCCGCGCGTCGACCGTTCTTGTCGCTCCTGACGGCGCTGACATCAGTCGTTTTAATATTCCTCTCACGCAAGCGGAAGCTCGCAAAGAGCTCAACCTCCCGCTTGATGCGAAAATTGTGCTCTACAAAGGGCATCTCTATGAGCGGAAGGGAGCACACACGCTCGCACGAGCGGCGCGCCGCCTCGCTGATGTCCTGTGCGTGTTCATCGGCGGTACCGAAGAAGACGTGGCGTCATTTCGAAAAGAATTCGGTGATGAACCCAATGTCCGCATCCTCGGGAATCGGCCCCGTCACGAGACGCCGATATACCAGAAAGCGGCTGACATTCTGGTCATTCCGAACAGCGCGAAAGACGATGTCTCAAAGCTCTATACGTCGCCGATGAAGCTGTTCGGGTACATGGCGAGCGGTGTCCCGGTCGTTGCATCAGACCTCCCGTCCTTGCGCGAGATTGTGGACGAGTCGATGGTGTATTTCTTCACCCCTGATGATTCGGAGAGTCTCGCGCACGTTATCGCCAACGTGCTCAAAGAGTATCCGATCGCGCTTAAAAAGGCGGAGGCGACGTTCGCTATCGCCAAGCAGTATTCGTGGGACACGCGAGCGGAGCACATTCTTTCCTTCATACATCGGCCATGAATACGCACATAGATAACATTCTGCGCATCGTCCCTGATCTTCTCACGAGGAAGATTGTCGACATCGGGAGTGGAAAAGGAGCATTCCTCATAGAACTCGCGAAGCGGGGTGTGAGCGCGATTGGCATCGAACCGACTTCTGAATACGTCGAGCGGTCGCGAGTGATCGCTCGAGCAGAAGGGTACGCAACCGAGGTCAAACAAGGCACGGCCGAACACGTCCCGCTTCCGGACGCTTCGGCAGACTTCGTAAACATAGGAGAAGTCATCGAGCATGTCGAAGACCCGAAGCGACTGCTTTCTGAGACCTACCGCATATTGCGTCTGGGCGGCAAAGCATACTTGTCGTCCCCGAACCGTTTCGGCTTGCGGGACCAGCATTTCCACCTCTACGGTATCAACTGGATGCCGCGCTCATGGGCACATGCGCTCATCGGTGCTCTAGGGCGCCACAAGGACTACTCGGGGAAGGCTGGCCGCCAGAGCTTGGTAGATATGCACTACTACACCTATGCCGGAATACGGAGACTCTGCGAGACTCAACAATTTTCGGTTACCGACATCCGCGTGGAGAAGATTAAGAGCAGGTACGGGACACTATCGTTTTTCATACTGCCGCTCTACAAAGTGCTCCGGACATTCTATTGGGACTCGTTCCATCTCGTGCTAGAAAAGAAATGACCATGCATCCCGACCGAGACACTGCGTTTTATAACGAAGCAAGCACGACCTACAGCAGTGAGCGGTATCCGGCTGCTCCGCGCTCCTATCGGCAGTTCTTTTTCACGCGCCGTCTCGCGGTGCTGGTGCGAGAAATGAAGCCTCTCTTGACTCGTACCAACGCCCCACTCTCCCTTCTCGAAGTGGGGTGCGCAGACGGCATTGTTTTGCGGACGCTCTACGACACCTTCGGTCCGCACTTCCGTGAACTGCACGGGAACGATGTGTCGCCTGGCATGATTGCTTCTGCGAAGCATCTCCACGCAGACACCCCGCTTACATTCTCAGTACGCACGGAAGAGCCGGAAGGTTCCGCGTACGACATGATCATCGAGACCGGAGTCATTAACTACACTGATCCGGCAACAGAGATTGGCTACGCGGCTTCCGCGCTCAAAGATGCAGGCTCGTATATCCTGTCCTATGCAGGAAAAGGGTCCCTCTGGGACTTCTTCAAACCGGGGAGGAAGGGATACCAAAACCTGTTGCCTTATCCTGAGTTCGAGGCACTCATACAAAATAAGTTTGAGATAGAGAAAACGATTTCTATTGGCTTCTTTGTCCCGCTCTTGTGGAGACTCCCATTTTTGGCCGCTCCAGTACAGGCAGTGGTAGAGTTACTGGGCTCCCATATCATGCCCAACCTCGCTCACGAGAAAATGTACCTGCTCAAAAAAATCATATGATGACACGACCTTGGGATGTATTTTTCAGAACCTGCATGGAGCGAATCCTGCGCGAGAAGAAGGCGATTATAGATGTCGGCGGGGGGTTGCGCATCGCAGGGGAGCGCTCGAACCGGCTCGACGGGCGGAATGCCTGGATTCTGGAACAGATTCGCGAACGGAATATCTCTTATAAAGTGCTCGATTACGTCGCCGACTATCACCCCGACATCGTGGGCGACATCCAGAACCTCCCATTTGCAGACAATACGCAGGAGGCGATTATTTGTAATGCGGTGCTTGAGCACGTCGAAGATCCTATACAGTCTGCGAAAGAAATGTACCGAGTTCTCGCACCAGGAGGGTACTGTCTCGTCTTCGTACCGTTCCTTTACTACTACCATGCGGAGAAAGGGTACTACGGTGACTACTGGCGGTTTACCGAAGACGGTCTCCGCTTTATTTTCAAATCATTTACGAGCATCACGCTCCAGAATGTACGCGGGCCGCTCGAGACATTTACGCGGCTTACGCCGCTCGGGCGCTGGCAGATATTCGCTGACCTCGCGTTCGTGCTCGACAAAGTGTTCGGGAAACTCGGATCAAAACAGACGAGCGGATACTTCGTGTTCTTGCAGAAGTAGGTTAGTAGAACTTTCGGTGCTGTGCGTAGTACGCAACCATTTTCCTGACGCCTTCTTCTAGCGAAATCTGCGGTTCCCACGCGACGGTAGTCCGTATCTTGTCGTAGTTGGCGATATAGTCGCCGAAATTCGCTACGACGTAGTGGTCGGGGTAGGGGACGTGTTCTTTCGAACCGGTCTTGGTCTCGAGTAAGATGGCGTCCACCATGTCCACAAGCCGCATTTTCTCTGTGGTGCCGAGGTTATAGATTTCGCCCGGAGTACCGCCTACGCCGAGACGCAAGAAAGCGTCTACGACATCGTCGATATAGATGTAGTCGCGCGACTGAGTCCCGTCGCCGAATATCTTTATGGTTTCGCCATCAAGCGACTGTCGCAGGAACCAGTTCACGACGGAGTACTTCGGATGCTTCATGTGCGCGCGCGGTCCGTACGGAGTGGGGAGACGAGCGATTATCGTATGAGTGTTGAACACGTCGAAATAATAGCGGTAGTACATCTCGGCAAGGACTTTGTGCACCCCGTATATCGAGAGTGGCTGGGTAGGGTGGGTCTCATCTACCGGTGTGCTCAGAATCTTTCCATAAACCATGCGGGAAGAGGAGAAGAGTACTTTCGCGTGCGGAGCGTGCTTGCGAACCGCTTCGAGCACGAGGAGGTGCCCACGACCGTTAATGTCGAGGTCGAGGAGCGGCTGATCCTTGGAGTCGATGTGACTCACTTGTGCGGCGAAGTCGAAGATGAAATCTTTTCCTGCGACGACTTTCTCTACAAGTTCTTCATCGCGGATGTCGCCTTCGATAAACTCAATATCGTTCTCAATACCTCGGAGGTTAAACATATTTCCTCCGTAGAGCGGAAGCATGGCGTCGAGGATGGTCACTTCGGCACCTACCGCGACAAGCGCGTGTGCAAGAGCACTTCCGATAAATCCTGCGCCGCCGGTAATGAGAACCTTCTTACCGCTATAGGTGGCGATGATGTCTTGTTCTGAAATCATAGAGGAGCGTACACCTCGTCCTTCGGCGAGAGAACGGGAGAGGTTGTTGGCCAGGTAATGTTGATAACGGGATCGTTCCAGAGAATACCGCGCTCGTGCTCAGGGGAGTATTCGGAGGTGCAGTTGTACACCACCTCTGCGCTGTCGCTCGTCACGCAGAAACCATGGGCAAACCCGTCGGGGATGTAGAGCTCGTGGTGATTCTTATCCGACAAGACCGCGCTCACCCACTGGTAGCGGGTGGGTGAGCCTTCGCGTATATCTACGGCGACGTCGAATATCTCGCCGCGTATACAGCGTACGAGCTTCCCCTGACCTTGTGGAGCGGCTTGGTAGTGGAGGCCTCGCACCACGTCTTTTATCGAGAATGAACGGTTCTCTTGCACGAAAGGAGGAATACCGACTTTCTCAAATTCGGAGCGTTTCCAGGTTTCCATGAAAAACCCGCGATTATCTTCGCGCACCGTCGTCTCTATGAGGAGGACGTCCGGGATGTCGAGTTTGGTGATTTTGAATGACATGACGTTATGCTATACACTACTATAACCATGTATTTTCCCCAAGGATGCACATTTCTCTCTGTATGAGGGTCTACGCCCAGCCCGACGCGCCCACACAAAAGCTCTTCCTAACCCCGGAAGAGTACCGGAAATCGCTCCTATCCCTCGTGAAGTATTGCCATGACATTATTCCTGTTGGGCCGGATGGAAAGTTCTACCTGCCGTGCCGTCGGAAAGACAAGAATCGCCCGGGGCCATGGTTCGTAGGCGGGGCAGTGAAGCCGTTTGTCGGCTTCGATGCGTCACTCCTTCAAATGGTAAAACGGGAGATGGGCATGGAGTTGCAGAGAGATCGTTTTGTATCAGTAGCGCAACACCAGTATCTCTTCGGTGAGGGCGACGGTCTTGCACACGACGCCATGTGCGAGGTGCTCATCATTCGTCTTTCTGAGGAGGAAATTGCGAGCGTGCACCTAGACCCAGACGAATACGAGACGGGCGCGCTTCTGGCGTATGGAGAGGAAGAACTGTCAGAGCTCACTGACTCGCTTACGCGCTCGGCGCTTCTTGATGTGTGGAAGGAGAAGGACTCTTGGCCTGCATAGCCGCTCTCTTTTTCTGCACCTGCTCGTGGACCCAGTGGTAGGTCTTGCTCATGCCGTCGCGGAGCGGTTGAGTCGGCGACCAACCGAGTTTTTCTTGAATGAGGGCGTTGTGTGAGTTCCTGCCTCGTACGCCGAGCGGCCCGGGTATGTGATTGATGTTGATGTTTTTCCCGGCAATATCTGCCACCATCTCGACGAGCTGGTTGATAGATACCATTTCCTCAGAACCGATGTTGACCGGTCCGATGAAGTCCGAATCCATGAGCCGTCGCACTCCTTCGAGACACTCGTCGACATAGAGGAACGAGCGGGTCTGCTGACCGTCTCCCCAAATCTCCACTTCTCCGCCGTGTTCGGCTTCAGCCACCTTGCGGGATATCGCCGCCGGCGCTTTGTCCTTTCCTCCTTCCCACGCGCCTTCTGGACCGAAGATGTTGTGGAAGCGGGCGATACGCACGTTCATGTCGTAATTTCTGTTGTATGCGAGGTAGAGACGCTCGCTGAAGAGCTTCTCCCATCCGTAGTCGGAGTCCGGAGCGGCAGGGTAGGCAGAGTGTTCGACGCAATTCGGGTTGTCGGCATCGAGCTGGTTGTGCTGAGGATAGATGCACGCTGAGGAGGAGTAGAATATCTTTTTAATACCTGCCTCCTTCCCATAGTGAGCCACATGAAGGTTGATGTTTGCGGAATTGTGCATCACATCGGCATCGTGCTCGCCGGTGAAGATGTAGCCCGCACCGCCCATATCTGCGGCGAGCTGGTACACCTCGTCAAAAGGCTGGTCTATGACCGTCTCGACGACAGCCTGACTGCGCAAATCACCGATGATGAAGTCGTCGGCTGCAGTCTCGCTGAACTCGGGGTATTTGAGGTCCACGCCGCGCACCCAGAACCCTTCGTCCTTCAATTTCCGTACCAAATGACTGCCAATAAAACCGCCTGCGCCGCAGACTAGTGCCGTTTTCATAATGAGGCTATTTTATACCAAAAAATAATTTGTACCAGTCAGAGAC
>JBAQEU010000010.1:0-20115 GCA_049286905.1 Minisyncoccia bacterium | reverse complement strand
GCGCACAACGGTCCACTCTTTGTATGCCGCTTTGCCGTGAAGCACGACCGAGAGACCGTTTTTAATCCAAGACACATAGACGCGGAGCCAGCCGAGCTTGTGCGGGCGGCGGAGTGAGTGTTGTACGAAAAGTTTCCAATAGGAAAGAGTGCGTCCGTGATGATGAGCGAGTTCTCGGAAAAGCTCGTTGTCTTCTCCTGCGGCAAGACTCTCTTTGAACCCGCCTTCCTTGCGGAATGCTTCCGCACGTACCATCTGGAACTCGCCCGAAGAGTTGCCCGAGTGGAAGACGTTATTCCAAATGATGTACGCCCAGTTCAGCGGTTCACAGAAGAACGCGTCTATGAGCGAGTGATTTTCAGGAAGCGGTTTGAGCGGTACGGTCATCGCGACTACGTTTGAATTCTTCTCGAATGCCCCGAGTATCTCTGCAAAGAATTTTTCCGGCTCGGGGATAATCACATCAGCGTCGATGAAGACGAGGTACTGTCCGCTCGCGAGCGCCGCGCCGGCGTTCTTGGCTTCGCCGAAGGTCTGGCGGCGCGGCTCACTCCACACGACTATTTTGTCAGTGTATTTGCGAGCGATGTCGAGCGTCTCATCAGTGCTCCCGCCGTCGGTGATGATGATTTCGTGGGGGAGCGTCAGCCCATCGAAGTTTTTCAGCGTGCGCTCCAGAAACGGCCCTTCCTTGAGTGTCGGTATGATTATCGAGACAACCGGTGAAGAAGGCATGCGTCCTGTCTAGAGCATCTTGATCCAGATGTAGATATCTTCGAGCGCTTTCACTCCGTCGCCCGCCGCGATGTTGTTCTGATGGTAAAGCTCATCGGTGCAGTCGCCCGCGGCCCAAATACCCTCGATGTTTGTACGCTGGTTGCGCGGGTTAATCTTCACACGTCGTACCTCGTCGAGCTCTACGAGTCCTTCTGCGAAGTGGGTGTTCGGCATGACGCCGACCTCGACGAAGATACCCGACACTGGGAGTTCCTCTATAGCACCGGAGTTTTTATCTTTGTATTTCAGGCCGGTGACGAACTGTTCCCCGACGACCTCGACCGGTTCTGCATGGGTGATGATACGGATGTTCTGGTGCGCGGCGGCCTTCTGGACGGTGATAGGGTCGGCTTTGAGCTCGGCGTGGCGGTGGATGAGGGTGACTGATTTAGCATAGGCGAGGAGCTGAAGCGCGGTCTCGAAGCCTGCGTTCCCGCCACCCACGACGACGACGTCCATATCTGCAAACAGCGGACCATCGCAGGAAGCGCAGTAGGTAACGCCCTTGTTCTCAAATTTGTCTGCACCAGGGACATCGAGCTTCCTGCGACCGGCACCCGAGACCATGAGCACGGCTCGCGAACTGAGCTCTTTGCCGGATTTGGTCTTCGCGGTGAAAGTGTTGTCTGCGTTCTTCGTGAGCGACTCGACACGCTCCCCGAGAGCGATAGAGAGGTTGTCGCCCTTTACCGAGTCGAGATGCGCCTTAAAGAGTCGTGCGAGCTCGGAGCCATGAATCTTCGGTGACCCGATCCAGTTCTCGATACCCTCTGACACTGTGGACTGACCACCGATGGCTTCGGTGATAAGAACCGTTTTCAAATGTTTGCGGGCCGCGTAGATAGCGGCCGCGACGCCCGCCGGGCCGCCACCGATGATGATAAGGTCGTTCATATAAGAGAGTATACCAGAGGGGAGTCTATCTCGCGTACCGCTTCAGAAATGCAGAGTGCAAGTCCTTGACTATTGTAAGTAAGATACGTATACTCCTCTCTGAGGTCAGAGAGAGGCATACGCCTAGGAAGACCGACAAATCGCCCGATACTCGGGTAACTACAGGAAGGGAGGGTGATATGCAAATATCACAGGAACAAAAGCAGGCTCTCGGGGACAAACTCGGAGAGAATGGTCTTACGTTGTGCATGGTGCAGGAAGTCCTGCGTCCGGGCGACGAGTTCGCCCAAATGGTGGTCAGCTTCATACAACATGAAGCCGAAAAGGCCGCTGCGGCGCGACTACGCACTTGGGTGCGTCCCACAGGCGAGAGGCTACAAGAGGCCCTGAGCAGGACTGGAACCAACCGTCCATAACGGTTCGCTATCCCCGGTATTTCTTATTCTGCGTGCGCGCAGAAAAAGGGAATGCCGGGTTTTCATTTCTATACTAAAAAACACGATGCTTTTAGCATCGTGTTTTTCTTTCTTTGCTATTTCTTGTGTCGTCGCAGGAAGGTCGGGATAGCACCCCACGCTTCGTCGTCTTCGGGGGCAGGAATGACCTCGTCGCGCTTATGCGGGATGGCAGTAACAATCGGCTCCTCTTTTTCGATGATGATTACCGGCTCGTCTTTCTTCTCTTCGATTTTCTCCTCCTCTTTCTTCACATCGCGCTTGAGGATCTCGTGGTAGATGCGACCGCGTTCTTCCTCGCGCCGTTCGACGGGCATCGCAAAGAGAGAACGCTCCGCCGGCGCGCTGTGTGAAGCGTGCGAGGCGCTCTCGGGGAATCCGGTCGCGATGACGATGATGCGGATCTGACCCTTCTTGAGCTTCTCGTCGCGCATCATACCGAAGATAATCTTGGCATTCTTGTCGACAGACTCGTTGATGACCTTTGCCGCTTCCTGCACTTCCATGATGCCCATGTCGTCGGAGCTCGCGACGACGAAGAGGATACCTTTTGCGCCGCCGATGGAGACGTCGAGAAGCGGGGAATTGACCGCCTGCTTCGCGGCGGTCGTCGCGCGGTCATCACCCTCGGAGATGCCGATGCCCATAAGCGCCGGACCGGCGTTCTCCATGATTGCCTTGATGTCGTTGAAGTCAGTATTGATATCGCCCGGGGTCGTGATGATGTCGGAGACGCCCTCGACTGCCTGACGCAGGATTTCGTCGCACATCGCGAACGCGCTTCGTGCTGAGGTGTTTAAATCGACGACCGAGAGGAGTTTGTCGTTTGGGATCACGATGAACGCGTCGACTTCCTTCTTGAGTTCAGCGAGGCCGCGCTCAGCGATTTCTTTGCGCTGAGCTCCTTCAAATGAGAACGGCTTAGTGACGATGCCGATGACGAGCGCACCTACTTCTTTCGCAATCTTCGCGACGATTGCCGAAGCGCCTGTACCAGTGCCGCCGCCCATGCCGCAGGTGATGAACACCATGTCGCTCCCTGAGAGTGCCTCCTGGATCTCCTGACGGGTCTCTTCGGCCGCGCGCTTGCCGAGCTCCGGGTTCATGCCCGTACCGAGGCCGCGAGTGAGATTCTTCCCGATATGAATCTTGCGCTTCGCGAGAGAGCGGTGGAGGTCCTGCGCGTCGGAGTTGATGGCGATGAATTCGACACCACGCACCTTCGACTCAATCATGTGATTCACTGCGTTTTTGCCCGAACCGCCGACTCCCACCACACGGATTCGTGCGAATGTCTCAATCTCTGGTTCAACGCGTTTTGACATAGTTTCTGGTGACTTAGTTTCGTCATCATACCAGAATGGGGAACTATGCAAATATTGACATTCTATCGATACGAATCATCGTCTGAGCAGACGAAACGAGAGCTACGGGAGGAATTGTTTAAAAAACTTTGCAATCATCGCCCAGAAATTCTTTTTTGGAGTATTCGTGTCGCCGGTGAGGCCCCAGAGCGCGAGCCCGTAGGAGACGGCCCAGGTCGCGTCCTGAATCTTCGTATCAGAAGAAAGACGGAACTCGGCGAGTCGAGCCGGGAGCTTCAGTGATCCTCGCGCGATGTCGCTGATGCTACCGATACCTGCACCGCCGCCCGAGATGATGATGCCTGCGGGCAGAGGGCCGCGTCGCCCGAGCGATTTCAAGTGCTTGTCGATAAGCGTGAACATCGCTATGAGACGAGAGGAGACAAGATCGTCTATCTTTTTGCGCGGATACATCTGCCCGGAGAGCCG
This sequence comes from Minisyncoccia bacterium, assembly GCA_049286905.1. GTDB lineage: Bacteria > Patescibacteriota > Minisyncoccia > Phycocordibacterales > Phycocordibacteraceae > C7867-001. The sequence continues at coordinate 16,196 of JBAQEU010000010.1, read as the reverse complement.
ACCAAGCTTCACGCGCTCAGCTTCTTCGAGCGAGATGCGGAATCCGAGCGCGATGTCGTCGGTGATGTGGCTCGAGCCCATTGGGAACACTTTGACCGAAACCGGGATGCCTTCGTCGTAGACGACGATAGACACGGTCTCGGCGCCGATGTTTGCGAGCACACAGCCCTTCATCTTCTGTTCGCCATCGAGGAGGACGTACGAGCCTGCGAGCGGCGATGCCATCTGGTCAATGATCTCGATGTTCGCATCTTCGACTGCTTTCGTGAGGGTGTCTTCGTGCTGAGCGAGGCAGGTGATGAAGAGATAATCAACTTCGAGTCGGACACCCTTCATACCAAGCGGGTCGCCAAGCGTCTTCACACCGTCGATACGGTACTCGAGCGGGATGCTGTGGAGGACGTGGCGATTGAGGAATCCAGGGGCGGCGGCTTCGCGGGCCGCTTTCGCGGCTTTGTCGAGATCGAGCGCGGCTATCTCTTGGTCAGCACGGGAGATGATAGCGGAACCGGTCGCGCGTGCCTCGTCGAGCGAGATGCCGCCCACAGCGAGGAAGGCGGAGCGTATCGGTACGCGGGCGATAGACTCTGCCTGCTGTTTCGCTTTCAGGATGCTGATGGCGACTTCTTCTTTATTCACGATGTAGCCGTGCCGGAGCCCTTTCGACTCCGCGAGGCCGGTACCGATGATACGGAGTTGTCGCGCGCCGTTCTTGTCGGCGACCTCTTCGACGACAACTACCTTTACCTGGTAGGTGCCGATATCTATACCGGTGGCTATTCTCCGTGACATGAGAGAATGCGCGCGGAATCTATTTTGAGAATTTCGTGAGGAGCGTTCGTTCGCATTTCTCCATAGTAGCGCCATGCGCCCATCCCTTCAAATGCAGGAGTGCGTGGATAAACAGGTAGAGGACGAATTTCCGTTCGCTCATGTCGTGAGAAGTTGCTTGCTTCGCGGCTTCGGCGAGACAGATAAACACCTCGCCATTCTTCTTTCCGACAGCATAGGAGAGGACGTTTGGCGTGTATGACTTCTTGCGAAGTTGCTCGTTCAACTCCTGTGCTTTTTTTGGACCGACGAAGACGAGCGACAGATCCCAGTCCGGGAGGACGCTCTTAGCGATGGTTGTATACGCAAAACGCGGCACCGAGCGCCGCGTGAGATTCTTTATCTCGACAGAAGCCATGCGGCTTAACGCTTACGCGTTTTCTTGGCCGCCGGATCTATTTTCCCAAGTTTGACCTGCTCGTTGTAGTTCTCGCGGCGGGTTTTCGAGATGAGGGCGCGCTTGCGCTCAACGTTCTTGGACATCGGACGCTCCCAGTATCGGCCATCGCGCACGGCACGGACGAGGCCGAGACCTTGTGCGCGGCGGGTGAATCGGCGAATAAGCGCAGTTGAACTCTCGTTCTTGCCGCGCTTCACCTCTACTCGTGTTCCTGCTGTGGTTGCCATAATGAGATGATTCTAGCACAACGGGGCTTTGGTTGTCTATATAAATAGAGAAGCCCGCCGGAGCGAGCTTTCTCGACTACGGCGGGCGGTTAGGAGGGTGGTAATTTCGGCGGGTCGTTCGGTGGAAATATCCGCTCGAGGACCTCTGCCATCGCTCTTTGCAATACTGCCTCCCGGGCAGGCGGCGGGAGCGTGAACAGTTTTGCAATAAACGTATCCGCGGCGTTGTTTGCCGCGACGACGAGTGCTTCCGCGTCTTTTCTCCGGGAATCCCGGGGGTTATCGAATGGCATGGGGTACCTCCTTGTGTACGGGTTGGCCAGACAAAACTGTACTATGTTTGGTTCGAACTGTCGAGACTACGCGACGGCTCTGAGCTGTTCGATGAGAGACGAGAGCGGGAGAGTCCGTTCAACTTGGGTAGCGCGATTGCGGAGGATGGCGGAGCCTTCAAGCGCTTCTTTGCGACCCATGATGAGGAGGTAGGGATTGTTATCGCGCTCGGCGAGCCCCAGCTGTTCGGTCAAGGACTCAACTCCGATGTGTTGAGAGAGAGGAACGCGTGCTTTGCGGAAGTCCTCGGCGAGACGGATTGAGATGCGCTTGGCTTCGTCGCCGATGTGGACGAAGGAGAAGCGAATGCGCGAAGGAACGACTTTCTTCACGACAGTACCTTCGCTCGCGATGGTGAGCACAGCGCCGATGGCGTGCAGAGGCGCAGAAGGGAAGAAGTGCTTCGTGAGCTCGCTGTAGCGGGAGCCCCAGGCGACGCGCTTGCCGCCAACGGTGAGCTCGAAACAAGTATCATTCCACGCGTTACCGCGACTGATCAGGTTACGCGCGAGCTCGTAGGGCGTCTCGGTCATTTCGAGGTATTCGAGCAGGTCTTCGAAACGCTTGCGGCTTGCGTCCGAGAGGTGCTCGGTTGGAGCGGGGAGGTCTTCGGCACATTCGTTTGCGATGGCGAACTCGGCGGCGGAGAAAGTATCGCATTTGGCTCGCGTGACGCACTCTTCAGGGAGGTTTGCGGCGCGCTTTTTGAAGAAGTTCGCCAACTCGCGCGCGTAGCGGGCGCGGGTTTCTTTGTCGCCCATCGAGTTGATGCGCACGACAGGCTCTTCGTGGTAGAGGTCGCGGGTGAGCGCGACGAGCGCGCGGATGACGACCGCATCGGCTATCGCTCGATCAGAACCGAGCGAGTGGAATTGTACCGTCGCTTTCTTTTGAGCAGGGCGGCCAGGGGCGATGTTTGTGTGCCACACGAAGAGCGGCTGGCGTGCGGAAGGCAAAGGTTCGATGTGGCGACACTGTTTCAGGAAGCCAGCAACTGTTTCGGCTGTCGTGTCGAGCGAGAGTCCTGAGAGTGTCTCCGGATAACCCACGTTTTTCTTAATGCTTCCGCGCGACCTGGCGGCAATCGTTGAAAGCGGCGTGAATCCATAGTACTGGCCGATAGCATGGGCTCTGCTCAAGATTTCTTCTGCCGGAACGATTTCGCGTATCATAGTGCTGATGGAGTGGTGGTAGGCGAGGCGTCGCCGGCGTAAGAATAGGATTCCGCCACTCCTGGGAAGAAGCCGCTATTGGTAACTGGCAGGAGCCGCAGGTCGGCGCGACCGATGATGTACTTCTGCGGCAAGACGCCCCAGATGCGGCTATCGGAGCTGTTCGGGCGGTTGTCGCCCATGACGAAGTATTCGCCGACACCGAGCGAGACTTTCTTCGTATAGGTGGCGTCTTCGTTCACGATGTACGGCTCAGAGAGCGGGAAGCTGACGCCAGCAGGGTCGGTGATGGTGACGACGCCGCGATTGATGGAGACTGTTTCTCCCGGGAGACCGATGACACGCTTGATATAGAAAATAGAAGGGTTGAGCGGATAGCGGAAGACGATGACTTCGCCGCGCGCGGGCGCTTTGAAGGCGTACACTATCTCGTCGATAACTAGATAGTCGAGATTCGCAAATGTGGGATGCATGGATTCGCCGTCGACGACGAAAGGCGAGATGATGAAGACGCGGATCGGGATGACCACGACGACGATGAGGAAGGCGAGCGTGAAAAGATCCTTCAGAAGACCCTTTCCAATATCTTTCATTCGAGTATTGTACGCGTCCATTTCTGGCGCGCAAGTTTTTGACAACATGTTCGTGAATCACAACAGCTTTTGAACACGCGTCGACCTCCCCAGCCGGAGGTCGCGCTCACTCTCGGCTCGCAAATTTCTGCGCAGCTGCCCTACGGCGCAGAAATTACCGTGCTGCTTCGCCTCCGAGAGTCTCAAAAGTTGTTGTGATTCACTCGTCGCTCATTGTGATACTATTCGCGCATGACAACCGTCATCGTGGGGCTCGGGAATCCGGGCAAGGAATACGAAAAGACGCGGCACAACGCGGGCAGAAGTGCGGTTGAGCTCGTCGCAAAGAACGAAAGTTTCGACGAATTCGTATTCAACAAAACAAGCAACGCACTCGTTGCGAAAGGTGCGTTAGAAGGCGAGAATGCGACGCTGGTATTGCCCGAGACGATGATGAATCTCTCCGGGAAGGCAGTTGCGAACTACGTGAAGAGTGTGAAAGCGGCGAAGAGTCTGGTCGTGATACACGACGACCTCGATTTGCCGCTCGGTACCGTGAAAATGGTCTTCGGTCGCGGGAGCGGCGGGCACAAGGGCGTGGAGAGCATCATGCGTGCGATCAAGACAAAAGAGTTTGCGCGCATCCGCATCGGGATTTCAGCCGCAGGGAAGAAGAATCAGGCGAAGAAGGTGCAGGGAGAGGAGAAAGTTATAAAAATGGTCATCGGCAAATGGAAGCCAGCCGAAGAAGTTGTCGTGAAAAAAATGCTGAAGAAAGTCGCCGAAGCAGTGCGCATTTTTGCTGTCGAAGGAATTGAACCTGCAATGATGTTCGCGAATACTCGTTAACTAAGTATGACACAACCTCCACTCCCGGGCATGACTTACGTAAAAAAGGTTCTGACCCCGACGACGCTAAAGATAATTATAGTTTCTCTTCTGTTTGCTGTTAGTTACATCCTCACAATCTATTTCAGTTTTTTTGCACCAGGCGCATTTACAGGGAGTTATCTTTTTGGGTTTGATCTTCTAGATATTGTTTCTTGGGTAGTGGGTGGTGGCTTTGCTCTCGGCAACATGATTGGGTACCCGTACCTTGTTCAGGTCATGTACCTCTATATTGTCGTCTCGATACTCATGCATTGGGTAAAAAATCGGCGGTAAAAGATATTTTCCGCTCACACAAAAAACATCACGCGGCGCCGAAGGCGCCGCGTGATGTTTCATCTAGGGACTTACGATGTCCCTATTTCTTCTTTGCTCCTGCGTAGGTGAGCGTCATGCGCTGATCCTTCGGTTCGAAGAGCGAGATAGTGAACGGGTACGTCTTGCCGAGTTCGAGCGCCTCGCGGAGTGCGGCAGGCGATTCGAATTCGCTCACGTGCACCAGGCCAGCAACACCTTCCTCGATAGAGGCGAGTGCACCGTGCTTGTTGTACTTGATGATGACGCCCGGCACTTCCTTGCCTTTGATGTAGCGTTCTGCGGCGGTGTGCCACGGGTTCTCTTTGAGAGCCTTGATAGAGAGCGACACTTTGCCTTCCTTGATCTCGATGACTTTGACGCGCACTTTGTCCCCGACATTGAAGAGTGTGTGTGGGTCCTCGACGAGGCCCCAATCGAGCTCGCTGATGTGCACGAGTCCTTCGAGTCCGGTCTCGAGCTTCACGAACACGCCGAAGTCGACAATACCCGTGACTTCGCCTTCGATAGCGTCGCCCACATGGTACTTATCGATGAGAGATGCTTTCTCTTCAGTCTCATTGCCCATGCGCTCCGAGAAGATGAGCTTACCCTCCTTCGCATCAGCAGTGATGATGCGCACCGAGAGCGGCTTACCGATGAGGAGCATGAGTTCGCCGAGGATCTTGTCCTTATCGCCCTCGGGGACGCGTGGGTAGTGCTCGCCCGTGAGCTGAGACGCAGGGAGGAAGCCCTGGATGCCCTGCCACGAGAGGATGAGTCCGCCCTTGTTTGCTTCCTCGACGATGAGTGAGTACGGCGTCTGAGAGAGGATAGCGGTCTCAGCTTCGCCCCAGATAGCGGCCTGACGAGCTTCCTTGAGCGAGAGTTCGATGTAGCCATCGCGACCAGCGGCGTCGACGACTTTGGCGCTGATGGTGTCGCCTGGGTTCGCCTTGCGGAGTACGTCTGCGGCGTTCAAGTATTCGCGACCGTAGATGAGCCCAGTACCGAATGGCGGGAGGTCGATGTACACACGACCGCGAGAAATCGCGATGATAGTACCCTCGACGAGGTCGCCGTTTCCTGGGGGAGTCGGGATAGCGTCAATAAGGCCAGACATAGGGTGGCCTTCGGTGAGGTGGATAGTCGGCAATGGAATTGCCTTCACTTTCGTCTCTTCAGACATATGTATAAGCGGTGCGGATTTTCGTAAAGGGTACTGACTCCTTGCGGTCGTCAGGGTTAACGCCTTCCTAGTTCTCCAGCACGCAACTCATGGAATATAGCACAAGGGGTATGAAAATCAAAACAGCCCCTTGCGAGGCTGTCTCCTTGGTTGTGTGGTTTCCATACCGACCGCGTGTCAGTCGAAGCCGACGACAGGTGGCGAGTGAACGGAGGCCTTCGCGGCTGCGGCCAGGCTTGCGGAACCGGTAGCGGGTGGCGAATGAGAGTCGCCGAAGTGGTTTTGTTTCATCTGAATCTCCAATCAAAAAAGTTTTGAAAAGGAAGGACGAATGGTGTGCCGGAACTCGATAAACTGAGAAGGAACGACCGTTTTTGAATATAGCACGAAATACTTGGGTAGCAATTCTGGGTGGGGATAGCGCGAAAACTTCAAGGTTCGACCTTGTAGTTTTCGCGCTAAAAGAGCTGTCGCGCAGACGAGTTTTATGCTAGAATAAACACATTATATGGTCATCACGCACCACGGCGGGCAGTGTTTCAAAGTGACGCTTGGCGATCTCACGATTGTCTTCGACCCAATATCCAAAGGCGGCACGCTCCCGTCAGTCCGCTTCGGTGCCGACATCGCGCTTGTCTCGCGCAATCACCCTGACATGAACGGTGTTGAGGAAGTGACCTATGGCGACAAGACTCCGTTTGCGATTACCGGCCCCGGCGAATACGAGCGCCAAGGCGTGGTCATCCAGGGTTTTCTTTCCAAATCTAAATACGGCCTCGCAAAAAACCAAGAAGAAGCAGTGAATACTATCTATAGTGTCGACCTCGAAGACATGACTATCGTCCATCTCGGTGCGCTCGCTGACCCTGAATTGTCGAAGGAGGCGCGTGAGGGTATCGGCGAGATTGACGTGCTTTTCGTGCCGGTCGGGAGCGACGGTGTGCTCACACCCGCGAAGGCGCACGAACTGGTCGTGTCGCTCGAACCGAAAATCATCATTCCGATGCATTGGAGCGGCATGGGCTCCCCGAAGTCGCTCGAGACGTTCCTCAAAGACGCCGGAAGCGCGAGCGAGACAGTTGATAAGCTCACCCTCAAGAAGAAAGACCTCGTGGGTCGCGACGGGAGTATACTGGTACTGACCCCATAATTTCTATGAAAAAAATCATCGAACATATCGAACACGTGAAAGGGAAGCCGCACCACATCCGCAGACGATTTGCGCTCGGCGCGGCGCTCGGTACGAGCGGGTTCATCGCTCTTGTGTGGCTCACGGGCAGTCTCGCGACCGGGGCTTTCGCGATTCAGGGTGCCGATTTCTCCATGAGCACCGGTCAGAACGGCCTCGTCGTTGCGACGACGAGCGTGTCAGACAATTCCGGGCTCGCAGGTGCCGCGGCAGGGATTCAATCATCAGATGGTCCTGCACGCATCGAGATTGTCGACACTTCTTCACCGGCGGCTTCGAAAAAGCAGTCCGAGCAGACCATACTGCCTTTTTAATAATTCAGTCGCATCATCATCATGGCACGCGGTAAAGAAGACGCAGGAGGGAAAGACGTGATCGCACCGGTCGCGGCAAATGTCATTGACCAGCCGATTGTCGCTGAGATGCGCCAGTCGTATATCGACTACGCTATGACCGTCATCACGGCGCGCGCTCTGCCAGACGTGCGCGACGGGTTGAAGCCGGTGCATCGCCGCATCCTCTACGCGATGAAAGACATGGGGCTCGTGCCCGGCGCGAAGTTCCGCAAATCGGCGACGGTGGTCGGCGAAGTGCTCGGCAAGTACCACCCGCACGGCGACGTCGCGGTGTATGACTCGATGGCGAAAATGGCGCAGCCATTCTCGCATCGCTACCCGCTCGTACTCGGTCAGGGTAACTTCGGTTCCATCGACGGCGACAGTCCGGCCGCAATGCGTTACACCGAAGCGAAAATGTCGCGCGTGAGCGACTCGCTCCTCGCCGACCTCGAGAAGGAAACTGTCGAGTGGATTCCGAACTACGACGCAACGCGCGAGGAACCGCAAGTACTCCCAGCGGCGCTCCCGAACTTGCTCCTGAATGGTACGCTCGGCATCGCCGTCGGTATGGCGACCAACATCCCCCCGCACAATCTCCGCGAAGTCGTGTCGGCGACTATTCACCTCATCGAGAATCCGGAAGCGACGACCGATGACTTGCTCCAGTTCGTGAAAGGTCCCGATTTCCCCCTCGGCGGCGTCGCGTTCAATCAGTCAGATATCAAGCAGGCCTACGCGAGCGGTCGCGGCGGCGTCGTCGTGCGCGGCGAAGCGGAGATAGTCGACGATGGTAAGAAGGACACACGCATCATCATTACCTCTATTCCGTACCGCGTGAACAAGGCCGAGCTCATCACGCGCATCGCCGAGCTCGTGCAGGACAAGAAGATTGAGGGCATCCGCGATTTGCGCGACGAGTCTACGAGCGACATCCGCGTCGTCGTGGAGCTCAAAGGTACGGCGCACCCGCAGGCCGTCCTGAACGCTATTTATAAACACACCGAGCTCGAGAGCACGTTCCACTACAACATGCTCGCGCTGGTGAAGGGCGTACCGGAGATGCTCTCGCTCCAGGGCATGCTTTCGCATTTCGTTGCGCACCGCCAAGAGGTCGTGAAGCGCCGCACCGAGTACGACTTGCGACAAGCCGAAGCGCGCGAGCACATTCTCCTCGGGCTCTGCAAAGCGCTCGATCATATCGACGAGGTCATCGCCATCATCAAGAAGGCCGCCGACATCCCGTCTGCGAGCGCCGCGCTCCAGAAGAAGTTCGGATTTTCAGTACTGCAAGCCGCCGCGATTCTCGAGATGCGCCTGTCTAAGCTCGCCGGTCTCGAGCGCAAGAAGCTCGAAGACGAGCTCTCCGAAGTGCAGGCTTTGATAAAGAAATTGAAAGACATCCTCTCTTCGCCGAAGAAGATTCTGGCGGTCGTGAGGAAGGAACTCGAAGAGCTCATGGAGAAATACGGCGACGACCGCCGTACGCGCATTGTGAAGGGCGGCGTGCAGAACATCTCTGTCGAAGACCTCGTGCCGGACGAGGACTCGATGCTCCTCCTCACCCAGGGCGGCTACGTGAAGCGTACGAATCCTGATGAATACAAGAGCCAGAAACGCGGTGGCGTGGGCGTCGTCGACATCGCTACGAAGGAGGAAGACATCGTCACGCACTTCCTTGTGACGAGCGCACACAGCGACCTGCTCTTCTTTACTGACTTCGGCAAAGCGTATCAGCTCAAGATGTACGAGATCCCTGAGGGCCGTCGCGCAACCAAGGGCAAGAGCATCATGAACTTCCTCTCGCTCGCGGGCGACGAGAAGGTGACGTCTATCCTGCCAGTGCCGAAGGGTGCGGCGCTCGATGCATCATCGGTCGTCTTCGTGACCGAACAGGGAGTGGTGAAGCGCGTCGCGGCCAAGGCCTTTGCCGACGTGCGCCGCTCGGGCATCATCGCTATCAACCTCAAAGCGGGGGACAAGCTCGTCTCGGCGCATCACGCCGCCGAGAGCGACACCGTCTCTATTGTGACATCAAAGGGGCAGTCAATTCGATTCGATGTCGAAGAAGTCCGCGAGATGGGACGCACGGCCGGCGGAGTGAAAGGCATGAGCGTACGGAAGGGCGACAAGGTCGTCTCGGCCGAGGTCATCCCCGCGCTCGAAGCAAAGGGCGCTTCGCTCCTCGTCATCATGAGCAAGGGCTACGGCAAGCGCACCAAGATTTCTGAATATAAAGTGCAGGGTCGCGGCGGTTCGGGTATCAAGACCGCAGAAGTCACTCCGAAGACCGGCGAGATTATCGGCGCGAAGGTCGTCTCCGGTGACGCCGAGGACGAAGAGATAGTCGTGGTCTCGAAGAAAGGGCAGGTGATACGCACTTCAGTCTCTTCAATCTCTATCCTCTCCCGCGCGACCCAGGGCGTGCGCATCATGAAGATGCGCGAGGGGGACTCTATCGCCTCGATGGTCGCGCTCTAGAAGACCGACATGAATAAGATCATTATCGGTTTGATAGCATCTCTCGTACTCATATTCTTTTTTGCGCCGATTATTCCTTCAAGCGTCTTGCCGAGGTTGACCGGCTCCTGTGCGTATTACAATGGGATGACAACTTATAATTCAGTCTACTCAACAATCAAGGGTTATCTTGTCAGACGGGAAATTATGAAAAACGGTTGCAATTTAGATTTACAAGGTTGAACCTTGTATTATTCTGGGCCGTAGGTAAGCCACTCTGTGACGAAGGTTTTGAAATCGGTGCTGGACGCAAAGTATTCAGGCAGTGCTTCGCGCGTAAGAATCTTACTTTCTGGTCGCTGTTTACCGAGGTAGTCGAGGTAGCTTGATTCTGGGTAAGTCTCTAAATATTTCTCAGCACGAATCTTGTCCGAAATCCCAGTTTCTTTCCATTTTGGTTCGATGAGTTTGATTGGGTTGAGATGAATGTAAGAAATGAGATACCGCAGATAGCGGTCATCAGCGACATGCGTTGCTTTGAATCTTCCTTGAAAGAGGGAACCATTTCGTTCGTTTTTCTTATTGAAATACATTGTATATCCGGTGGTAATTTTCTGCATAAATTTACTGATACCTCCTTCTTCAGCCTCGCGAATCAGTAAATGAAAATGATTCGGCATTAAACAATATGCGACAATTTCTACGAGAGGTGTTCCAGTTCTTTCGGTTATTTCTGACAAGGTTGAACCTTGTAATTTCAAATCAGCAGGATCATTTTGATTGGCGAGATATAAAAGAGCAAGGAAACGATCCCGATCAGAACGAGACAGGAAGATGTTTCTCTTCTCAGTGCCACGATTATAGATGTGATAAAACTCACCAGGAGCGAACGTAAAATTGCGTGCCATAGTACCGCTTAGTATAGCCGTACATTTTTACAAGGTTGAACCTTGTAAACAGGGTTACATTTCGGCGTGCCGTTTTTTATGCTCTGCGCAGGGTCATTTCTACAAGGTCCTCACCGTCGCCGAAGTAATTCGGTTTGAGTTCTCCCCGAACAAAGCCAAACGATTCGTAGAGTGCGATAGCTTTCGAATTCCCTGGATTAGTAACGAGATCGATTTGCTTCATACCCGCTAGCTGTTCAAGCGCCTTCTCAATCGCAACGCGGCCAACACCTCGTTCGCGATACTCAGGATGAACGATTAAGTCGCTAATGTAAGCATGTTCTGATGACTTCATGTTGTAGGCGACCCTGCCGATGATGTGACTGCCGTCTTTTATAAAAAAGACAGTGTTGTTTTCTAATTCCTTTAGCGCATCTTCGGGTGTTGCTGGTGTATAGGTCTTTGTGTTTGCAGCTGTTCTCTCAAGTTCCATATACGCGTCGATGTCCTGTGGTAAAGCACGGTCGAGACTAATCGCGAGCGCTGATTCTCTATGCATCGGGCTATGTTCCATAAACGTAGTATAGAGTGTACCACCGCTTGTTGATTGCGCCGACCCGGAGGGTCGGCGCCGCATGACGATGTACCATTGTCTCGATAGTGGGACTGTAATACGATGAAGGAGTTCCGCAGAGCATTGCATATCCTTGGTTTTTTCAAGAGAGGGGAGCGGCAATTACTGGGTGTGCCACCTCGGACGTGGTCGGGCTGCTCTTAAAAATGGGACGCGGCGAATGACCCCTGGTCGGTGCTCGACTGGTATGCAGTTGTCTCTACGGAACGCCAAGCTCTTTCAGTAAGTGCTGTTGATTGCGCCGGCCCGGAGGGTCGGCGCATGGTATTTTATATGGTATGAGCGCGCATTTCAGTTCTCCACAGGAGAACATACTACAGATAGGTCTTCGCGAGGGAATGAAAGTCGGCGATTTCGGCGCGGGCTCCGGGCACTACGCGCGCGCGGCGGCGGCAATCGTCGGTCATAGCGGGAAAGTGTATGCGATAGACATTCAAGAAGACGTGCTGAAGCATATCAAGCTCAATACACACGAACAGCATCAGCACATCATCGAGATGGTGTGGGGCGACTTCGAGAAGCCGGGCGGTTCACACCTACGCGACGCATCGCTCGACGCGGTGCTCCTCGCGAACACTCTCTTCCAGGTCGAGAACCGCTTCGGACTCCTCGCTGAGATAAAGCGCACGCTCAAGCCGGGCGGCAAGCTCATGCTTGTGGACTGGGCCGGAAGCTACAGCGGCATGGGTCCCGTAGCTGAAAAGGTCGTGACCGAGCACGAGGCCGAGGCATTCTTTATCAACGGAGGTTTCCACAAAGTGAAGAGCTTCCGCGCAGGGCCTCACCACTACGGCATCTTATTTACCGCCCCATAATTTACTCCTATGAAAATCACTCTCTTCCAGGGCGTCCTCTTCGGCATCTTCGGTCTTGCGGCTCTGATAGGCATCTTCGTCTTCGCGACCAATACAGGGGACAATGCCGGTACGAGCCCGACCGACATCGGTACGGTCGTCATCTGGGGTACACTCCCGAAGACCGCGATGCAGAACACGCTCATCGCGGCGACACAGACCAACCCTCTCCTCAAAGACGTGTCCTATGTACAAAAGAGCGTGAGCGCTCTTCCGGCAGAACTCGCTTCTGCGATAGCGACAGGGAGCGCTCCTGATCTCGTCCTCGCTTCGCAAGAGGAGTTGCGTCCGCTCGCGAAACTGCTCGCGCCAATACCGCTCTCGACCCTTCCGACAGCAACTTTCACGACAACTTTTATTGAAGAAGGGAATCTCTTCTCCGCTCCCGCCGGAGCGGGGTATTACGGTCTGCCGTTCCTCGTCGATCCGCTTGTGCTCTTCTCGAATCGCTCCATACTCTCATCTGAGGGCATCGCGAAGCCTCCTGCGACATGGGAAGCGCTCACCGGGCTCGTGCCGAACGTCGCCGCGCTTACCTCCACCAAGCAGATTACTCGCGGTCTCATAGGGCTTGGTACCTACGACAACGTCCACAACGCTCGTGCGATACTCTCCTCGCTCTTCTTACAGATAGGGGTTCCGATTTCTTCCTATGTAAATAACGTCCTTTCCGCGAACTTGAGCGGGTTCTCCTCCGGCGGCACGCTTCCCGGCAGAGCAGTGCTCAACTTCTACACACAGTTCGCCGACCCTTCGAAGGTGTCCTATACCTGGAACGCATCGCTTCCTGATACGCGCCAGACATTCCAAAATGGCGAGCTCGCTCTCTACCTGGGCTTCGCCTCAGAAGCGCGGTTCTTCATGGCGGCGAATCCGAATCTCGACTTCGTCGTCTCTCCTCTGCCGCAACCTGCTACCGCGACTCTGAAGAGCGCCTATGGTCTCATCTACGCGTTCATGATCCCGCGTGGCGCGGCAAACGCCTCCGGTGCGTACCAGGCCGCCGCGCTTCTCACTGGTTCTGCTGTTCAGAAAAGCGCGGCATCTCTCTTCGGCATCGCTCCTGCGACGCTCGGTCCGCTCGCGACCCTGCCGGACGACCCTGTGGCGGCAGTCGCCTATGCCGAGGCGCTCTATGCGAAGGGATGGTTTTCCCCAGCATCGGCCGATACAGACGCGGTGTTCTCGAGTATGATTAGTGGCGTGATAAGCGGTCGCCTCACTCCAGACACAGCGCTCACGACGAGCGAGAATGCCCTCACGGCTCTTCTACAAAAATAATATGCGCTTCTCCCTACTCACCATAGCTTTCCTACTCGTAGCGGGGTTCGCTCTGCCGCTATCGGCAGAGGCGCAGACCTGCACATCGAACAGTACGTACGGAAGTGCTTGCACCACAGCGAGTGGAGGCGCAGGGACGTGTTCGTTTGACGATTTCGGCGGAGCGACGTGTATCTCTAGCACCTCAGAAGGCCCGGTCAATACCGGCACGACGCTCAAAAACCCTCTCAAATCGGGCACGAGCCTCAGCGGGTTCCTCAACAGCATTCTCGACTTCGTCATCCGCATCGGCACTATCGCTATCATCCTGATGCTTGTCTTTGTGGGGTACAAGTTCGTCGTCGCGCAGGGTGCTCCTGGGAAGATAGAAGAAGCAAAGAAAATGCTCCTTTGGACGGTTATAGGCGCTCTGATACTCCTCGGCGCGAAGGCAATCTCGACAGCAATTCAAGCGACCGTGACTGCGCTCGGCGGCTAACCATGACGTTTAAGACTTTTGTAGGTAGTGGCACAACCGGCATTATCGGGGTTCTGAATACTATCGTGGTGCCGCTCATCTTCTCGCTCGCTTTTGCGGCATTCATATGGGGCGTCGTGAAGTACTTCTTTATCCACGGTGATGAAGACAAGAGTCGTGAAGAGGGCAGGCAGTTCATACTCTGGGGCGTCATCGGCATGGCGGTGCTCTTCTCGGTCTGGGGTTTTGTGAACCTTCTGTTATCCACGCTCGGCATCGCGCCCGGGGCGTAGTGTGTCATACTAAACGATATGTTCTTCCAACCAATTTGTACCGGTATCTGTGGATTCGCCGCAGTGGTTCTCTACATCATCAATTCCATTCTCGTTCCGGTGATCTTCGCGGTCGCCTTTCTCGTGTTTATATATGGAATCGCGAAAACATATATCTTTTCAAACGGCGAGCCTGGCGAGGTCTCAAAAGGGCATAAGATCATCCTCTGGGGTCTCGTTGGGTTCGCCGTGATGGTGTCGCTCTGGGGTTTGGTAAACGTCGTTGCAAACACGTTCAACCTCTCCGGTATCGGCGCCCCGCCTCTCCCGACCACGTTGCCGCGATAATCATGGCTACTTCTCTTCGTATCGGTACATTCTCTGCGCTCGCGCTCTCTACTCTCGCACCTCTTGTCGCGTTTGCGCAGGGCATCAATGTGAACGCAATCACACCATACTCAAATGGGATCATTACTCTCATAAATACCGTTTTTGTGCCGGTGCTCTTCGCGATAGCTTTCCTCTACTTCCTCTGGGGTGTCTACAAATACTTCATTCTCGGGGCTGATAACGACTCTGAGCGCACGAAGGGGAGAGATGTCGTCCTGTGGGGCCTCATCGGCTTCGCCGTCATCCTGTCTGTTTGGGGTCTTGTGAACGTGGTCGTGACCACGTTCAATCTCGGTTCGGCAGGGAATGTCCCGGGCTACCCGACGCTCTAGGGCTATCCACACATTGGGGAAAGGTGCATTGACCGTCTCCGCTCACGAGCTACAATTATCCCATTAACCCTTCATTTCGCTCACGTATCCTAACCTATGAAAAAAGCTCTTGCCCTTACTACCGGAACCATCGCCGCCTTTGCACTGCCGCTCGTATCTATGGCCGCAGTGAACAATCTTTCTGACGTCGGTTCGTTCATTATCAATACCATCAACAACATTCTTGTACCGGTGATCTTCGCTATCGCCTTCCTCGTGTTCGTCTGGGGTGCGTTCGACGCGTTCATTCTTGGCGCTACGAACGACAGCGCGAAAGAGAAGGGCAAGGACCTCATGCTCTGGGGACTCATCGGCTTCTTCGTGATGGTTTCGGTCTGGGGTCTCGTCAACATCCTCACCGGCACAATCAGCTTCGGTAACCCCTCTGGCGTAACCGGCGGTACGCCGAAGGCGGGTGTCCAGGTCGGCCAGTAAATGCCAGCGCTTAACGACTTTCTCAGTAAGGTGGTGGTTGAGATACTCAACCCAATTATCCTCCTCCTTGCGGCGAGCGCGTTCGTGGTCTTCCTCTGGGGCGTGTTTGAGTTCATCGCTCATGCGGGCGACTCGGCGAAGCGCGAGACAGGACGTAGTGCAATTCTCTGGGGGATTGTCGGGCTCGTGATTATCTTTGGAGCGTACGGCATCATCAATGTCGCGCTCGGGACGTTCAATCTCCCGCCGATTCAGAGGGGCTCGCTCTCGGCTCCACAGTAGAGAAGGGGAAAATAAAAAACCGCCTGGAGTAACCCGGGCGGTTTTTGCGTTGGACATGTCCAACAAAGAACTGCTACTTCATTCCTCATAGGAGTACGTGACGACATTCGGTAGGTCATACCGGATGTTCGTCGCGAACACGTAGGGCATATCGCCCTTTGTGCACGTGTGACCGTCTCCAGGCAGAAACGATTCTTCGTGCCCGTCGCCGTACAGGCAGTGGTATCGGAAGTCTCTGCCGTGCATCAGTACCCGCTTTTGGAAGGGGACTCGGACACGCTCCGACTTCCCCCCGGCCTCCATCGTGAGCATCTGCGCTTTTGGCGCTGATGCTGACGTTGATGCCGTTGCCGGAGCTGATGCGCTTGCTGTGGGTGCTGTCGGCGGCGCTGTTCATGCTCTATGTCGGGTTTCCGATATGGGTAGCACTCGTCGAACCAAGC
>JBAQEU010000009.1:0-11994 GCA_049286905.1 Minisyncoccia bacterium | reverse complement strand
CATAACCTCCAGACGCCGGTTCGATTCCGGCCCCCGCAACAAGAAAACAGAAGCCGCCGTTAGGCGGTTTTCTGTTTCCGCTCACGGAAGGGCCGGAATCGAAAACCCCCGCAACTGCTACACTGTCCCTACTATGACCCGCGAGGCATTCGAGAAGCTGGCACAAGAGGGATTCCTTCTCATCCCCGAGAAATTCCGAGAGCGGATACGAAACGTCGCCATTTTAATCGAAGACGAGCCGTCGGACGATCTGCGCCGGCAAGAGTGTCTCGCCGAGGGCGAGACACTGCTCGGTTTGTACCAGGGCATCCCGGCCACGGCGCGGGGCGACTCCTACGGCATCGGCCCGACGCTTCCAGACACCATCACGCTCTTCAAACTTCCGATAGAAGAGGAAGCGGGTGATACAGAAGAGGAAGTTCGCAGGGTCGTCGCCGAGACAATCTGGCACGAATTTGCGCACTATTTCGGCATGGACGAAGACGAGGTGCGGCTCCGCGAGGACGAGCGCGACAGTGGTATCCTGTAGCTACTATGGCGCTTGCTTGGCATACGGAAGAACTCCCGGCTATTTTAAAGAATCTTCAGACGACCGAGACAGGGCTGTCTGCCGGTGAGGCGGCGCGACGGCTGAAAGAAGAAGGGACGAACGCCCTTCCTGAAGCGAAAGTCGATGGTTTCTTTCTCGTTTTCCTGCGCCAATTTCAGAGCCCGCTCATCTACCTCCTTATCGTCGCGAGTATCGCCGTGTTTCTCCTCGGCGAAGTCGCCGACGGGTCGATCATTCTCATCGTGCTCATTTTCAATGCTGTCGTCGGTACTATTCAGGAAGGCAGGGCGCAGAATACGCTCCGCGCACTCAAGCAGTACGTGGAGACGACAGCAGCGGTCATGCGCGACGGCGTGGAGATGTCGATTCCCGACTACGAAGTGGTGCGTGGCGACATCCTCATCCTGCGAGAAGGGGAGAAGATTCCTGCCGATGCCCGCATCATCGCCACGAGCGGACTGAAGATAGATGAGGCGGCGCTCACGGGAGAGTCTGAGCCGGTCGGGAAGAAGGCCGAAGCAATACACACGAAAGAGCTTTCGGTTTCCGAACAGAAGAACATGGTGTTCAAGGGAACAAACATCGTCGTCGGCAACGGTCATGCGGTAGTCGTGGCGACGGGCATGCGTACGGCTATCGGCACAATAGCGAAAGAAATTTCCACAATCGATACCGAGATACCTCTCAAGGCGAACATTCGGGATTTGTCTCGCGCCATCATCGGCGTCGTCGGAATCATCAGCGTCATGCTTTTCGTTCTCGGGCTGTGGAAAGGAGAAGATGTCATCACTATCTTTGCGACAGTCGTTTCGCTCGCTGTGTCGGTCATCCCTGAGGGCCTCCCCATCGTCATTACGCTCGTGCTCGCGACCGGTGTATGGCGCATGAGCAAACGAAACGCGCTCGTGAAGAAGCTCCAAGCGGTCGAGGCGCTCGGTCAGGCGCGCATCATCGCGGTCGACAAGACCGGCACGATTACCAAGAACGAGCTTGTCGTGCGCGAGGTCTGGACGAATGAAAAGACATTTGCAATCGGCGGTATCGGATACGACCCGACGGGTAGCGTGTCACTCGACGGGGAAGTCGTAGATGCCGCCAATCATCCGGAACTGCTTCTCGTCGGCAAAATGGCGGCACTCAGTGCGACGGCGCGCGTGTTCTTCTCTGAAGCGGAAAAGCGCTGGCGGGTGAGCGGCGACCCGACCGAGGCGGCAATCCGCGTGTTCGGGGAGAAGGTCGGTTTCAAAAAGGACGATCTCTTGCGGGAGTCCCTGCTCGTGTCTGAAATACCTTTCGAATACCGGCTCAAATATCATGCGTCGGTATATGTCATTACGGGGGAGAACACGCTCATTGTAAGCGGCGCGCCGGAAGCAGTGCTCGCGCAAAGCACGCATATCCGGCGAGATGGGAAGGACCACCCTCTTCGGCACGAAGACCGGGAAGAATGCGAGAAGAGACTTTCTGCTATGAGTGGTCGCGGACTGCGGGTGGTGGCGATATCTCTGCGGGAGAAGTTCCCCGACTCGCTCGCGCCAGAGGCCGTACACAGCCTCACGTTTGTGGGGTTCTTCGGCATGCAAGATGTCCTCCGTACCGAAGTCGCCGAGGCGATGTCGCGTGCCGCCGCCGCAGGCATCAAAGTGGTGATGATTACCGGCGATCATATCCTTACGGCGCGTGCTATCGCAAAAGAGGCGGGCATCTGGAGAGAAGGGGACGAGCTGTTGACCGGAGCAGAGATAGATGAGTTGTCAGATGACGAGCTCAAGATCCGCGTCGCACGCGTGTCGGTCTATGCGCGCGTTACGCCGGAGCACAAGCTCCGGATAGTCACGGCCTATAAGAATCGCGGAGAAATCATCGCGATGACCGGCGACGGCGTGAACGATGCGCCCTCGCTTGTGGCGGCTGATCTCGGCGTCGCTATGGGAGGCATCGGGACTGAGGTGGCAAAGGAAGCGGCAGACATCGTGCTTCTCGACGACAACTTCGGCAGTATCGTGTCTGCAGTCGAAGAGGGGAGAAACATCTATAAGACGATAAAGAAAGTCATTCTGTACCTATTCTCGACCGGTCTCGGCGAAGTGCTTACCATCATGGGCGCGCTCGTGCTCGGTTACCCGCTCCCGCTTCTTGCCGCACAGATTATCTGGCTCAACTTCGTCACGGACGGTTTCCTCGACGTGGCGCTCGCGATGGAACCGAAAGAAAGCGGATTGCTCTCAGGCACGTTTGAACGGCCGAAACGGTATCTGGTCGACAGTCTTATGGCGCGTCGCATGGTCTCTATGGCGCTCCCGATGATGGTCGGTACGCTCTTCTTGTTCCAGAAATATGTCGAGACCGATATCGGGAAGGCGTGGACGATCTCGCTCACAGTCCTCGCCGTCTTCCAGTGGTTTAATGCCTGGAATTGCCGTTCCGAAGACAAATCTTTTTTCCGTACGGACTTCTTCTCGAATAAGTATCTGCTCCTGGCCACGGCGGTGGTCGTCGTTCTACAGGTGCTTGCTGTGTATACGCCGTTCCTGCAGGGAGTCCTCCACACCGTGCCGCTCAGGCTTGATGAGTGGCTCCTGGCTATAGCGGTAGCGACCTCAATTCTGTGGGTAGAAGAGGTCCGCAAGTTCTTCTACCGTCGGACATTGCGTATCCGCACCCCCCACCCCAGGGCGCTTGCGTAATACCCCCAGGGGGTATATACTGCTCGGTATGAATAAACCGGCCATAGGCAGTAAGGAGAAGATAGTCCGACGGCTCAAGATTATCGAGGGACAGATACGAGGCTTGCAGGATATGGTCGAAAAAGGCACGTACTGCATTGATATAATTACTCAGACGTCTGCGGTGAAGCAGGGGCTTTCCACGGTTGAGGACCTCCTCATGGAGAGCCACCTGAACGGCTGTGTGCATCACCAGATGGCGTCCGGTCAGACGGCAAAGGCGGTAGGCGAGGTCCTGAAAGTTTATAAGCTGAAGCGTAAATAACATGGCATCACACACTTTTCCTATACGGGGCATGCACTGCGCGTCATGCGCGACAATCATCGAAAAAGCGCTCAAGAAGACAGAGGGTGTGGAATCTGCCGAAGTGAACTTCGGCACAGAGACCGTCAAAGTCGCGTTCGATGAGACGAAGACGAATCACGAATCGCTGTCCAAAAAGATTGAACCGCTCGGATATTCTCTCGTCATGCCAGTAGCCGCGCCTTCAGCCGCCGCTATGGGCATGTCTGAGAGCGAGCACGCCGCACACCTCGGCCTCAACCAGTCCAAGAGCGAGAAGCTCGCCGAACTCGCGGCGATGAAGACCAAGATAGTTGCCATCATGCCGATGGCGGCATTCGCCGCGATTATCATGGGCTGGGACATTCTTGCGGCATTTGGCGTGTCTGCTGGCGTTCCAGAGAGCTGGGCCGAACCTGTCCGCTACCTGCTTGCGCTTATGGCGACCTACGCGCTCTTCGTGGTCGGGAAGCCGTACCTCTTGGGTGTCTCACGATTCCTGCGCTACGGCGCGGCGAACATGGACACGCTCATCGGCATCGGCACATCGGCCGCGTACTTCTACAGTATCGCCATTGTGGTGTTCCGAGAGCCGCTCCGCTCATTTGTAAACGTGGAAGTCGCGTACTTCGATGTTGCCATCGTCGTTATTGCATTTATTACACTGGGGAAATATCTCGAAGCGCGCGCGAAGATAAAGACCGGTGATGCTATCGAGAAACTGCTCACGCTCCAAGCGAAGACGGCGCTCGTCATTCGCGCTGGGGTGGAGGTGGAGATTCCGGTGGAGCAGGTTGTGCATGGCGACCTTATTATCGTGAAGCCAGCGGGAAAGATCCCGGTAGACGGTGTCCTCACAGAGGGCTCGTCGTTTGTCGACGAGTCTATGGTATCGGGCGAACCGGTACCGGTGGAGAAGAGTGTCGGAGATAAGGTTGTTGCGGGGACTATCAACACGACCGGAGCTTTCACATTCAAGGCGACGAAGGTCGGTTCGGAGACGCTTCTCGCACACATTATAAAGATGGTTGAGGAGGCACAGGGAAGCAAAGCGCCGATACAGGCGCTCGCGGATAAAATCTCGAGCGTCTTCGTGCCGGTCGTGCTCGTCATTGCGTTCTCCTCGCTCGGACTCTGGCTTTTCTTCGGCACCGCAACGCTCGGGTTCGCACAGGCGCTTTCGTTCGGACTCGTGTCGTTTGTGGGTGTGCTCGTCATCGCGTGTCCGTGTGCACTTGGTCTTGCGACGCCGACCGCAATCATCGTCGGCGTCGGCAAAGGCGCAAAGGAAGGCATTCTCATCAAAGACGCGAGCACGCTCGAGAAACTGCACAAAGTCACCACGGTCGTGGTCGACAAAACCGGCACGATTACAAAGGGGAAGCCGGAGCTCGTCTCGATACAGAATGAAGATGCGATGAGCGATACAGAGCTTGTCTCCATCCTCGCTTCTCTCGAGAGCAAGTCAGAGCACCCTATTGCGAGTGCCATCGTCTCGTATGCAAAAACGAATTCTATAGCACTCAAGACAGTGGAGCAGTTCATTGCAGTGAAAGGGAAGGGTGTGCAGGGAGTGGTCGACGGCGTGGAATACTTCGCGGGCAACATGCGACTCGTAATTGAGCTCGGACTTGGAAGCGAAACACCCAAGTTGCAGGAGAAGATCGAGCGAGAGACGAGTGAAGGGAAGACGCCGATTATTCTCGCCACCGCGAAAAAAGTCGTAGGTATCGTACTCGTGGCTGATGCGATAAAGCCGGAAGCAAAAGACGCGGTAGCGGCCCTTCACAAGCTCGGCATCCAGGTCGTCATGCTTACCGGCGATAACGCACAGACCGCGAAGTTTATCGCAGAGCAGGTCGGCATTGATGAAGTGGTGGCAGAAGTGATGCCTGAAGACAAGTTGATTAAGGTGCGCGAACTTCAAGCGAGCGGTCAAGTGGTTGCGATGGCCGGTGACGGCATCAACGACGCTCCGGCGCTCGCGCAGGCGGACGTCGGTGTCGCGATGGCGACCGGAACTGATGTCGCAATCGAGAGCGCCGGCATCACGCTTCTGCACGGCGACATCAGCAAGCTCGTGAAGGCGATTCGTCTCTCAAAGTTCACGATGCGCGGCATCAAGCAGAACCTCTTCTGGGCATTCGCATATAATGTCGTCGGCATCCCTCTTGCGAGCGGGCTTTTCTATCCGGTTTTCGGCTGGCTCCTGAGCCCCGTCTTCGCCGGATTTGCGATGGCGCTCTCAAGCGTGTCCGTTGTCGGCAACTCGCTTCGTCTCAAGACGAAAGCTCTATAATCCCATGTCATTCAGTCTCAAAAACATCTTCACTTCTCTCTTCCTCACGTCATTCCTTGTCGTGGCGTTCTTTGGCTTTGCGATTATGGCGCATGCGTCGAACGGGAATATGCAACAGACAGATTGCCCATTCAGTACCGAACGGGAACCGCTGTGTCCCGAAGACGCACTCGCTATGGTTATACAGCACATGAGTGCGTATCAGTCATTGTTTAGTGTACCGGTGACGCTTGGTCTCGGCGCGCTCATTGCACTCTTCGGCATTCTCAGCGTGGCACTCGTGTTTTTCGTACATCCGCTTCTGCGCCCGCTCAATCTGCGTAGTGGCGTACTTGGTGCATCGCCGCCCCGGCTTTCCTACAACAGAAAATTAGCGCGCTGGCTTTCTTTATTTGAGAACAGCCCATCCTTCTCCTAGGAGCACTTAAAAAGCTTCAGCTTTTTTGGTGCTCAAAACTCGCGTTCTCTCGCGAGTTTTTGTGTGCCCTTAAAAAATAAATGAGCAAAGTGCTCGTACACTTCTATGAAAAAACTTATTAACACAGCGACACATCATGTGAGACAACGCCCCCGCAGATACGCGGTTGTCGGTATGTTCGCGCTCGCTGCGGGCATCGTTCCGTTTACGTATCCTTCCGTCATTGAAGAAAATGCGTCCGCAGAAACAGCGCTCGATACTGCCTCTCTCACAAATGAGAGCAATATCGTTGCGACTGTGGGGGTGAATGAAGCGACGGGCACAGCAGACCTTGGCAATTCGTGGCCGGCTGAGCTCATCTCCTCAAGTATCGTACAAG
Organism: Minisyncoccia bacterium; assembly: GCA_049286905.1. Taxonomy (GTDB): domain Bacteria; phylum Patescibacteriota; class Minisyncoccia; order Phycocordibacterales; family Phycocordibacteraceae; genus C7867-001. The sequence goes on along the minus strand of JBAQEU010000009.1, from coordinate 5,339 downwards.
TACAGCCACAACGAGAAGGGACGATTGTCGATTGGCGCGTGTACGTGGGCGAGACTGTCGCGGCAGGCGACGTGCTCGGTCATATCTCAGCACCGCCGGCTACGCCCGAACTCATTGCGATGCTTGCGGATCAAACGCAAATGGTGACAGAAGCGAATGCACAGATGCGAGTCACTGACGACTACACCGCGCGCGAGAAGGCACGATATGCAGAGCTCAGCTCTGCTATTGAAAATGCGAGAAGCGCGACAAGCACATCTCTTGCCGACGCTTCATTTCCGGCACTCGCGAGTATCCGTGCGCAAGTGGGTGTGCAACAGTCAGCACTTCGGACAGTGACTGAAGCTGCGTTTGGCGGACAAGTTGCAATGGTGCTCAACATGAATGACTGGCGATACGCTCGAAATGGCGTGTTCAATCGCGCGTATGGTGCTGGAAATCAAAGCGTGCAGAACGAATATATAGCCGCTATCCCTGCGTTTGCAGAAGCATTACAGAAAAATACAGACGTGCCTATCGCGCAGGCGCAAGCGTACTTCGCACTCGCGGTGCGTGTGGCAAATAGCACGATAGATGACCCGGCTGAGATGGCGCTGAACGCGTCGTTTAAGACGTCCGTCGTGACGGATCAGAAAGACTTCCTTATGGCACTTGCCGAATATCGCGATGCGCAGATGGCACTTGCCGATAAGGAGACGGAATATCGCCTCATGATCCAAGAGAAGAGTGCGATGCTCGTGAAGGATCAGTCGATGGCAATCTCTTCGGCTGAAGCGGCACAGACGGCGTATCGCACTGTTGCCGCGCAGGTGAATGGCGGTACGGCTATCGTCGCGACACGTAGCGGCACTGTGTCGGCCATCTACAAGAAGGTTGGCGACTTGGTGGGTCCCGAGATGCCGATAGCAACCCTTTCGGGATATAGCTCACAAGGTCTCACGGTGCGCATGCATATTCCAAGTACGGTGCAGAGACCGGCTGTTGGCGACGTGCTTTCGGTCATGCGGCCTGGATTCCCGTCTGATGTGCAGAAAGTGAAGCTTATCGGCGTCGGTACTTCGCTCGATGATACTGGCTCATACATGGCAGACGCGCTTCTTATCGGAAGCACCAATTGGCCGGTCTCGGCATCGGTGCGAGTACTTGCACCAAAAGAAAGCGGTATGACGGTGCAGTCATCGGCAGTGATGTGGGGCGAAGGAGGAGTTCCGCAAGTGTGGGCAATATCATCGGGCGGCAGAATCTTTGCCAAGAAGATTACTGTCGGGCGCACACTCGGTGAGGTGACTGAAGTGTATGGCGGACTCGAGAATGGCGATCGTTATATTGCCAAGGCGATACCCGATATTCACGAGGATATGCTACTCGATAATCTGCTCAAGTTGCTCGCACCAGTTGTGAGTGACGAAATGACGTCTGAAGAGTCGGGTGGAATGGGCGACATGCCGATGTAACGTACGAATATGTTTAACAAAATCATTTCGTGGTCGCTCGGACATAAAGTAGTGGTGCTCGCAGTGGCGGCACTCATCTCCATCCTTGGTGTGTGGAGTGTGATAACGATGCAGACGGATATTCTGCCAGACATCAATCAGCCGAACGTGACTCTCTTTGCAGAGAGTCCTGGTATGGCGCCAGAAGATGTAGAGCGGCTTATTCTGATACCTCTCGAATCGGCGCTCGCCGGTGCGCCAGGTGTGCAGAGAATAACTGGTAACGCGGCGTTTGCTCAAGCGACGGTTAATATGACCTTCGCCTGGGGAAGCGATACGCTTCGCAATCGACAGATCGTGCAGGAGCGTTTGGCGCAGGTCGTTCTTCCTGCGGGAGTGACGCCGATACTCGGGCCCTCGACCTCGCTTCTTGGAGAAGTGATGTGGGTGGGTATCAGTTCGACGAACCCGAACGTGACGCCGATGGAGTTGCGCACACTCGCTGACTGGACTATTCGTCCGGCCATCTTGAGAACGCCTGGTGTATCGAATGTGTTTGTGATGGGCGGCGATGTGCGCGAGTGGCAGATCAATATCAATGCTGATCGTCTGGTTCGGTACGGGCTTATGTTCGATGATGTCCGGAACGGTGTCGCGGGGGCACTCAATAATAGAAGTGGCAATGTCATCACTGAAGCCGAGAAAGAATATCCGATTCGTATCATCACCGCTCCAAAAGAGGTGGAAAACTTGCAGACTATCTACATCGGACGTTCGATGAACGGGCAACTCATTCGGCTTGCGGATGTCGCCGATATAGTGGAAGGCCCGAGCCCTATCCGCGGGAGTGGCGGTATAGACGGCAACCCGGGTGTTATCTTGCGTATTGTTCGGCAACCAGATGCACAGACGCTTCTTGTGACGAGTCAGGTAAACGACCTGCTCGCGTCGCTTCCGGCAAGCTTGCCGGAAGGTGTAGTGATACATCCGGACCTCTTCCGCCAAGAAAACTTCATCCGTGCAGGGCTCAGTAACGTCGAGGCGGCGCTTCGCGACGGCACACTGCTTGTCGTGCTCGTGCTTGTCGTTTTCCTCATGAACGCACGCACGACGGTAATCACACTCACGGCGATTCCTCTCTCGATGCTCGTGACGGCGATCGTCTTCAAGATGTTCGGTCTTGGGGTAAACGTGATGACACTCGGCGGAATCGCCGTGGCTGTCGGGGAATTGGTCGACGACGCGATCGTGGACGTAGAAAACATATTCAGACGACTGCGATTGTGGGTGCAGAGCGGGAAAAAAATTGACCGGGAACAGGTGGTACTCTCGGCATCGAAGGAAGTGCGAAATTCGATTGTGTACGCAACTGCGCTTGTGGTTGTCGTGTTCTTGCCGATATTCCTGATGCCGGGCGTGGAAGGGCGGCTCATCGGTGCGCTCGGGATGGCGTATCTCGTATCGCTCATCGCTTCGATGGCCGTATCGCTTACGGTGACGCCCGTCCTCTCGGCACTTCTCTTGAATGACAAAGCACTTGTCGGTCATGAAAAAGAAACGAAGATAGTGCAGATGATCAAAGTCCGCATCACGCCCTGGATACATTGGTGTATTCAGAATGTGAAAATCGTCGGCAGTGTGACGATGGTCGCAATCATTTTCACCATCGGCCTCTACGCCTTTGCAGGGAAAGAGGGCATACCGCCCTTCAACGAAGGATCGATGGTCGTCATGGTCTTCTTGCCGGCTGGCACTGCGCTTTCCGCGACAGACGACTACATGATGCGGCTTGAACGCGCAGTGTTACAGGTGAGTGGTGTGCGGCAGGTGAGTCATATCGCGGGACGCGCGGCAACAGATCCTCACGGGGGTAGTACGAGCTCAAGCGAGATGCAGATAGCGCTCAAGCCAGGTTTCGAAGAGGGTCGCGATCGTATCTTCAGCGACGTTCAGGCGGTGCTCGATCGATTCGGCAATGCCGACTTCAGTCTCGGACAGCCAATCACCCACCGTGTGGAAATGTTGCTTTCGGGTGTGCGTGCTCCGATCGTGGTCAAAGTGTTCGGTAATGACCCAAATGATATGGATCAAGCTGCTGCGCAAGTGGTCGCTCTGCTTCGAAAACAAAAAGGGATTGAGAATCCGCGTATTCAGCAAAACACAGTCGTACCGGAGTTCCGGATCTATATCGACCAAGATCGTCTCGCACAAAACGGCCTCTCATCTGGCCCAATAGCAAATGATCTTGAAATGGGGTTGATGGGGGACACGTTAGGTCAGGTACGCCTCGGGGCGGCGTCAGTCGACGTCGTCGCACGTTACGATGCCGAGTCAAAAGGCACAATGGCGTCGGTGCGTGATCTTGCGTTGCCCTACATGAACGCCGGTTCGCTCGGAAGCATCGCTGATGTGCGTGTCGAGGGTGGTCGCAACAATATCGATCATGAGGGTGGCAAACGCGTACTCACGGTGTCGGCGAACTATCAGGGTACTGATGTTGCCGGTGCGGTAGGGCGCGCAAAAGCAATACTCGAATCGAAGAAGCTTCCTGTCGGGGTGTCACTTTCATTCGAAGGTGATTATAAGAGTCAGAAAGAAAGCTCAAGACAGATGGCTATGGTGCTCATCGCCGGCATACTGATGATCTTCGGTGTGCTGTACTACGCATTTCGCTCAACATCGATTACGTTCTTGGTGATGGCGAACATCCCGACTGTGCTTATCGGCGGTATGATCGGCGTGTGGCTTACGGGCGGTTCGGTTAGTCTGGCGCACCTCGTTGGCTTCGTGTCGCTCGCGGGCATCGTATCTCGTAACGGCATCATGCTTATCGGTCGCAGTCTCAGTCTTGTGCAGAAAGAGGGGCAGTCATTCTCGCCCGAAACCATCGTGCAGGCGACACTCGATCGTGTGGTGCCGGTATTGATGACATCGCTCGTCACGGCGCTCGCGCTTATTCCGCTCCTCTGGGCAGGAAGCGATCCTGGGAAAGAAATGTTGCACCCGCTCGCGGTGGTTATCTTCGGCGGGCTCATGTCATCAACTATTATTTCGCTCTTCTTGATGCCGGCGCTCTTCTATCGTTTCGGCAAAGAGGCTGCAACGAAAACGGTTGCCTCGACAGAAGAAGGCGCAAACTTCTAATCCTATGACATGCCTCAGATTGTGCGGCCGCGAACCTCCGCGGAGCACCGAACGTCAGGAAGTGTTCAGCAAGGAAGCATTAAAAAACTATTCACAAAAACAACTATGAACTCAACAATCGGAAGCGCGCTTATTGCACTTATTATCGGCGGTGGCGCAGGCTACTTCATGGGTAGCTCTAATGGTGGCGACACGAAATCGGCAAAAGATCTGCAAGAGTCAGTCGTGATGATGAAAGAGCAGGCAGTATCTATCCAGGAGATGGCGGAGATGTTGCAGGCAAATGGAACCATCATGCAGACCATGGGCATGCAATACAAGAACGATGATGCTGTAAGCAAAGGGAAAGACATGATGGCTGTCGGTGCGAAGTATATAAAAGCGGATACGACGGCCGGAAGCGAAACCATGGGTAAAATGATGCAATAATGAAGCACGTGCCTCATCAGGACATGCTCGTATTACGAATTACCTACATCAACCTATGAAATTCTCACAAGTACTCCATGGCGTAAGCATTGTTGCAGGGTTTGCAGGGGTCATCGGACTGGCGGGTGCCGTGCTTGGTGGCTCTGACGATCTGGTGTTTGGCATTACCAAGATTGACGCATTGCTTTGTTCAGCAATACTTCTTCTTATTGCAATCTGGACTTCAATCTCGACCATTCATCATATGATGCTTGAGAAACGAGGGGAGATTGTCTAAACAGGGATTGCCATTAGTAGTTCATCCATTACGGGCAGAGAAAGCCCTGAACAAAC
>JBAQEU010000008.1:0-14911 GCA_049286905.1 Minisyncoccia bacterium | reverse complement strand
GCCCGGCAGTACGCCGGGCATTTCGCGCTTTTCCCTCTAAAATCAGGAGTGCATTAGAACCGCCAACTGAAGAGCCCCCACATGCCCTGCTCTTTCTCGGCAAGAGCCTGGAGACGTGCCTGTACCTCTTTCACCGCAGTAATCTGAGCTTGGAGCGTCGCCTGAATCTCGACTGAGACGTTTGCTTCGCCGAGAAGCTTCGTGAGATCAGCGATGCGCGTTTCATTTTGTGCAATCTCTTTTGAAATCACCTCTGCCGCCGCCCTGTCTCCGCCAAAGAGGACACGGGACAAGAACCCACGGCCTCGAATTCTCGCTTCTGCACCGGTCGTCGTCGCGACAGAATCATTCATGTGCTTCGCAATCTCTGACACACGCGGACCGATGCCACCCAAGATGTCTTTCGACGCGAGCAGTGAGTGCACTGCGAGACGCACCGGATTGGCATTCTTTATAAGATCCCTATCCTTTGGCGTCGTACTTGCTTCTTCGTCATCAAGTTCATCTTTGCGAGCTTCGATGAGCCGCTTCAATTGTTCCAGTGTGTATGCTTGAGTCGTCGTCCCCTCAAGAGCGAACAGAAGACCTCGCATCTCTCCTCGTCCTTCACCGCGGCGGCCAGACGAAGAGTCGTCATCACTCACACGAACAGAGCTTGTCGCAGAAAGCTCGCCTTCCTCGACTCTTCCTCGATTTTCGGATTCGTCTTCTCCGCGTACGGTCACGCTTGTCGAACCTTGTACACCGACTGCTTGGACGCGCACATCAGTCTCGATGCTTCCCTCACCTCTATTCTCAGCGAGAGCGATAGCTGGGAGACCGCTCATGATGAGCGCGAGTGCTGTCGTCCCGAACATGCCTATAGATTTTTTCATTTTCATGAGAATGCTTTGTTACAGTGATTAATCGGTATATGACCAGTATATACCTTTTCCCTCCCTGCAACCTTGGCGAGGTGGAAACCGGTTCTAAGTGGTACGATAGCCTGACGATGCGCCATACTATATATAGGTATCTATGAAATCCCCCAGAAAAGCCCTCATCACTGGCATTACCGGCCAAGACGGCTCATATCTTGCCGAACTCCTTCTTGAAAAAGGGTATGAGGTACACGGTCTCATACGTCGTGCGAGCAATTTCAACACTCACCGTATAGACCACATCTATAAGGACCCGCACACACATGGAGGGAAACTGTTTCTCCACTACGGCGACCTCTCCGACGGAAGCAATCTGAACCGCCTTCTGAGCAAGATCAAGCCGGATGAGATATACCACCTCGGCGCCCAAAGCCATGTGCGGGTCAGTTTCGATATACCGGAATATACTGCTGACGTCACCGGTCTCGGTACTATCCGCATTCTCGACGCTATGCGCGAAGTCGGTTTGAACAAGACTAGGTTCTACCAAGCATCATCAAGCGAGATGTACGGCAAAGCTGTCGAACTGCCGCTTCGAGAGACGAGCCCCTTCCACCCGCGTTCGCCGTATGGCTGTGCGAAAGTGTACGCCTATTGGATCACGAGGAATTACCGCGAGAGCTACGGCATGTTCGCCGTAAACGGCATCCTCTTTAATCACGAGTCACCGCGCCGTGGCGAGACGTTTGTGACGAGGAAGATTACAAAAGGGCTCGTACGCGTGAAGCTCGGCAAAGAAGAGAAGCTCTATCTCGGCAACCTCGATGCGAAGCGCGACTGGGGGTACGCCAAAGATTTCGTCTATGGTATGTGGCTCATGCTCCAGGCCGATAAGCCCGATGACTATGTCTTGGCGACTGCTGAGACGCACAGCGTAAGAGAGTTCGCGGAAGAGACGGCAAAAAATCTCGGCATGGACCTTGTCTGGAAAGGAAAAGGCCTGCACGAGAAAGGAATAGACAGGAAGACTGGCAAGACAATCATCGAGATTGACCCCAAGTATTTCCGACCGGCAGAGGTGGACGTACTCCTCGGTGACTATTCGAAAGCAAAAAAGAAGTTGAAGTGGAAACCGGAAGTGACGTTCAAAGAGCTCGTGCGCCTCATGACTGAAGCAGAGTACGCCTATGAACAAGGACGCTAAGATCTTCGTCGCCGGTCACCAGGGTCTCGTCGGCTCCGCGCTCGTGCGAGCACTTACGGCGGCTGGCTACCGCGACCTCATCCTGCGCACCCGCGCCGAGCTCGACTTGTTTGATCAGCCTGCTGTCCGCACTTTTTTTGAAAAAGAAAAGCCGGAGTACGCCTTTCTCGCCGCAGCAAAAGTCGGCGGCATCATGGCGAACAAAACTGCTCCTGCAGATTTTATCCGCGAAAACCTCGCTATCGAGTTGAACAGTATAGACGCCGCATATAGAAACGGCGTGAAGAAACTCCTCCTCCTCGGGAGCTCGTGCATCTACCCGCGACTTGCCGCACAACCTATTCCTGAGAGCGAGCTCTTGTCTGGACCGCTCGAAGAAACCAACCGCGCCTACGCTATCGCGAAGATTGCCGGCATCGAGCTCTGCCAGAGCTACAACAAGCAGTACGACACCAACTATATTTCCGTCATGCCGACGAACCTCTATGGTCCGAACGACAATTTCGATCTTGAGTCGTCGCACGTCCTCCCTGCCCTCCTCCGCAAGTTCCATGAAGCGAAAAAGCACGACGAACCGTCAGTCACCGTATGGGGCACCGGGTCGGCGCTCCGCGAATTCCTGCATGTCGACGACCTTGCAAGCGCCTGTCTCTTTCTCATGAATACCTATGACGAAACCGATATTGTAAATATCGGTACGGGCGAGGATCTTTCTATTAAAGAGCTCACGGGGAGTATCCGAAGCATCGTCGGATACAAGGGCGAAATCGTGTGGGACACGACGAAGCCCGACGGCACGCCGCGCAAGCTCCTCGACGTATCAAAACTGCACGCGCTCGGGTGGCATCACCAGATTCCGCTTATGGAGGGTCTCAAAACGACCTACGAATGGTACTGTACTACACATGAGTAGCGTCACGGTCATCCGCCCGAAGAAGACTTTTTCTTTCGCCGACTTCGTCGAGATCTGGCGCTATCGCGAACTGCTCTACTTCTTCGTCTGGCGCGACCTCAAAGTCCGCTACAAGCAGACCATGGTCGGGGTCGGCTGGGCAATCTTCCAGCCGTTCATGGCGATGGTCGTATTCAGCGTCTTCTTTGGCGCCCTCGCCAAGATACCTTCTGATGGTGTCCCCTACCCTATATTCGTCTATACCGGACTCCTCTTCTGGCAGTTCTTCTCGGCATCGCTCGGAAGTGTGAGCAACAGCCTCATCTCGAACCAGTCCATCGTCACGAAAGTGTACTTCCCACGTCTCATTCTTCCGCTCGCGGTCATCATGACGAATCTCGTCGACTTCTTTGTCGCATCAATCGTACTTGTGGGTCTTATGTTCTACTACGGATTCCTCCCGCATCTTGCCGGAATACTCGTCCTCCCACTCCTGCTCCTCATTACGTTCCTCGCGGCACTTGGCGGAGGACTCTTCCTCGCGTCGATAAACGTACGGTACCGCGACGTCCGCTATATCCTCCCCTACTTCCTGCAAATGCTCCTCTTTGTCACTCCGGTCATCTATCCGTCGAGTCTCGCGGGCACGTATTCGTGGATCCTCGCTATCAACCCGCTCACCGGCGTTATCAAAGCCGCTCGCGCGGCAGTGCTCGGAACGGAGCCTATCAACTGGTTCCTCCTGGAGCTCTCATCTGCCGCCGTCCTAGTCCTGCTCATCATCGGCGTTGTGATGTTCAAGAAGATGGAGCGTTACTTCGCCGACATGATATGACCACGAAACCCATCATTCAAATTAAGAATCTCGGCAAGCGCTACGACATCACGCACCAGCGCGGGAGCTATGTCGCACTCCGCGACGTGATTGCCAGCGTCTTCCGCAATCCCTTCTCGTTCCTCAAGTCGAAAGCAAAGCGGGTCGTGGGACTCGAGAAGAAAGAAGCATTCTGGGCGCTTCGCGGTATTTCGCTCGACGTAATGCCGGGCGAAGTCATCGGCATCATCGGCAAGAACGGTGCGGGTAAATCAACCCTGCTCAAGATACTGACCGGCATCACGCCGCCCACCGAAGGCGAGGCACTCATGCACGGACGCGTCTCGTCGCTCCTTGAGGTCGGCACCGGCTTCCACCCCGAGCTCACGGGTCGCGAGAACATATTCCTGAATGGCGCAATCCTCGGCATGACGCGCAAAGAGATTGCACACAAATTCGACGAAATCGTCGCTTTCTCAGGCGTCGAGAAATTCCTCGACACGCCGGTGAAGCACTACTCAAGCGGCATGCAGGTGCGGCTCGCCTTCTCGGTGGCGGCACATATCGAACCGGACATCCTTATCGTCGACGAGGTGCTCGCGGTCGGCGATGCCGAGTTCCAGAAGAAGAGCATGGGCAAGATGGAAGAGGTGACCAGGAAGCACGGCCGCACCATCCTCTTCGTAAGCCACAATTTGGCGGCCGTCGCGTCGCTCTGCCACACTACTATCGTGCTTGAGAACGGCGCCATTGCATTCCGCGGCCCCACGCACGAAGCAATCGAGTTCTACCAGCGCAAGCTCTCTGTCGCATCCGGAAATGCGCCCGTCGAGCTGTCTCTCGATAATGGCGCCCTGCGAGTCAATACATTTCTATTCAACGGCAAACTCGGCAACGAAGGACCGCTCGTCGCCTCCGGCACCCCGCTCACCCTATCAGCACGCGTGGAGAGTACCGACCCTTCCGGTTCGCTCAACCTCGGCTACAGTATCCGCCGGCGCAGTGACAGCACACTCATCGTCTTCTCTCATGCCGAGCTTGAGGGAGTCCGTCTCACCTCAGCGCCTGCCACTATCGAGACGACATTTGACCTCCCTCCTCTCTCACCGGGCGACTACACTGTCGAGTGCACCGTAACGTTCAAAGGCAAATTCGATACGGGGGCGAAAGAGATAGGGGCTTTCACGATTCCCGAAACGCTCGCGTTCAAAGGCGGCCTGTCCTTCAAGGAGTTCCCGTCAATGATGATGGTGAACTCTACCTGGAAGAGTCTGCCCCTATGACAAAACGAGCTCTCCTCTCTTTTTCTCGGGCGCATTTTGACCCAACCGGCAAAGAACAACTGTTCTATAGCGCAAGCGTGAGCATCATAGCGAAAAGCCTCTACGACTCGCTCATCCGCGCCGGATACGAGGTGACATATATCGACGCGAGCGAAACTCCCAAAGACCCTGCGTCCTACGATCTCTTTGTCGGTCAGCCCCTGCAGTGGACGGAGATTGCAGAACAGTGCACGAAAGCAGTACGGATACTGTTCATGGTGACCACCCACCCGCAACACCGAAATGCCTGCATGCAGAAAGCGCGGAAAGAGTGGGGGGTGCCGCGTGCGGAAGAACTCTTCGACATAAGCTCCCCCGCGCTCCGCGCATTCCAGATTGCCGACCACATCATGCAGATTGGCAACGAGATAGACGTCGATGCTTTGCTTGCGCACGGCGTTCCGCGAGAAAAAATCATCCACATACATTATGGACTTCCTCTCTCGTGGAGGGGAGATGCCCCGCTCGCTCATGGCGCTCTCGATACGTACATCCACACCGCTTCCGAGCTCGGACTGCGGAAAGGCCTGCCGGTCATACTGAAACTGTTCAGCGCCCCTCCATTTTCTACAAAACATCTGACACTCATGGGCGAGATTCGGAAAAACGAAAACCATGCGTACTGGCAGTCGCGCATGGAGGAACTCGACGCAAACAACCCGCTCGTGACCCATGTCGGATTCATGAACTCGTCTTTGGACAAATACAAGGAAGTCCTCGCCGACCATGCCTGGTATCTCTTCCCCTCTGTCGAAGAAGGCGAACCGGGTACGGTACTCGACGCAATGACGCTCGGCCTCGTGCCTGTCCTCACGCGCGAAAGCGGGATTGATTTCGCGCTTGATGACGACTTCGATGCATCGTTTGAGACAAGTATCGCTAAAACTCTTTCTCTCTCGCAAGCAGAATGGGAGACGCTCTCGGTCAAGGCGCGACGCTATGTCACACTCTTCCACGACCACGAGCTATGGGAGGCTCGGCTGACAGAACTCTTCAGCGCTCTCTACGCTACGCAGAAGGACCTACGTCCGACCGCGAGCATCATCCTGACTGTCCACGACAAAGAGAAACATATCGTGCGTCTTCTGGGGACACTTGTCTCACACACCAGCTCGTATCCAAAATGGGATCTTCATATCGTCTACGACGGGTGTACCGACGCTTCGCGCGAAGCCGCGCGAGAAACGCTCAGCAAGTTCCCTGTCCCGGTGTACGAGTACGAGACACCCGATGTGTGGGAAGTGAAAGCAAATAATTATGGCCTCAAGCGGGCCCACGGGAAGTACTGCATCATCCTGCAGGACGACAATTTCATCTATGAGCACGGCTGGCTCGAAAAGATGCTGTCGTGGCTCGAAGAACATCCAAAGGTCGGCATCCTCGGCGGCCTCGCGGGAGTTAATTTCTTTCACCTCGACTCCGACCCACAAGGACAGGGCGCTAATCGCTCGATATTCGAAGTGCACCAGCGCCTCGACCCGGCGGTGGACAAAAAGCTCAGCACCTATGTGTTTGAGGCAGACGCCGTCATGCGCGGCCCTATCATCCTGCGTAAAGAACTCCTGGAGAAACACGGCTATCTCGATGAAGCCTATGCACCACTCTATAACGACGATATGGATTACTGCTTCAGGATGCGAAGCCTCGGCTATGGCGTATTCTGCTACCCAATCAATGTCGTGAACGAGAGCCTCACCGTGGCCCAGTACGGAAATCCAGAGAAGGACACGTTCTGGCGTACCACGTCAGAGAAAAACCAGCGTCTCTTCTATGCTCGATGGAAAGATGACTTGGAGAAGCATCACCGCTTCCAGCTGAAAGTGCCGAAGCCCGCGTACCAAGACGCGACTGCGCCCTCTCGCGAAGACATTGTGCGACGCATACAGCGCTCTCTACCAACTATGAGCATATCTCTCATGCGTCAGAAAATGCGCCTCTCCGTGCGTGCTTTTTTCGTGCGATTGCCCGCACCTCTCGTCCAGGTACTCATCAAGGGGCTCCGCAAGATCGGCCGAGGCGCTCTTGCCGATCTGCTCTACATCCATCGCTTCGAACCAAAGACTATCCCGTGGCGGCTCGCGCAAGGCGACACGACGCTCCGTCTCGCGTATCCGCTCACCGCGTCTTCTCTCGTCTATGCGCTCGGACAAGAGGATCCTTCATGGAAAGAAGCACTCCACGCCAGATACGGAGTCGGTGTAGATACCATAGCGACTTCTGAAAAGTCTGTTTCAGAAATCTCTGCCAGCATGGAAGCGCTCCTCAAGAAAAAAGGCACCGAGCGCATCGACCTCGTGTGCCTGCGCCTGAACGGTACGGAATACGATCTCATCCCGCATCTCATTACTACCGGCCTCATACAAAAAATTGCTAACCTGCAAATACGATTCAGCGACCAGGTGCCTGATGCTCGCGCACGCATGCACTCTATCCGTAAGCAGTTGCGCGAGACGCACGCGCCCACCTACCAATACGAATTCGTCTGGGAGAACTGGGAACGAAAAGAAGACTGATATGCAAAAATACCTGAATCCGCGTGCCTACCTACACTTCTTGCGTTCCCTGCTGTCTCACACAGAAAAGAAACCGGCACTTCCTTCGTCAGAACGCCCGGTGTTCTGGACAGGGTCGGGAGGATGCGGATTCTTACGAGCGCATGACCTCTTGAGTACGAACGGTCAGTCATCCATTTTCTACAAAGACACCGCGAAGCTTCAGAATCACGGTGCAATTTCTGCTGAAAAAGATCTCCTATGGGAACGCAGTGACGACGAGTCAGGTAGAGTACGGACATACTTCGCAGAGAAAGGTGTGTACGACCACCACATCGCCCCTTATACGCTTCGCTATGTGCGCGAGATTATCGAGCACTTCGGCGGCAAGACCGTCTTCCTCTGTCTCAAGTCTGCGAAGTCAGTAGACTCGTTGTGGAAGCAGTGGGGCTACCGCAACCCTCTCGTCGCAAACCGAGCATTGAAGAACAGATTCCCTGCTCAACTGTTCCCTGACCTCAGACAGGAAACGAGCGACAGTAAAGCGGCGACGCAGAAATACTACGAGCTGTATTACGCCCTCGCAGAGGAGTGTCAGACCGCATACCCCGACAACTTCTGCATCGTTGATTCCGACAAATTCTTCACCGACCGAGAGTACTTCACGAGTATCGTGAGCCGATTCAATCTCCCGCTTGAGTTCAAAGAATACGCTGTCGCATGCGACGAGAAGACGGTCACTACGTCTCTCCACGGAGGCATTGGTAACAACCTCTTCCAAATGGCCGAGCCGGTGGCTTTCTGTGCAGAACATAACCTGCCGCCACCCTCGTTCACGACGTGGGACATGTCTGACTTCCCTCTCAGCTACCGGAACGACCGCTTCATCGGGGGGCACACAGGGACTCCCGAAGAGTTCCAGTCCGCATTCCCACACATCACATGGCTCGCTCCCGCTCGCCCTACATTCGATTACAAGTTCGTCCTGAACGATATGTTCGCTTTTGCCGACGTGCACCACGAGCGTTCGGCGATACTCCGCTACTTCCAACCATCTGAAGAGGTACAAGAGGGCCTCCGAAAGAAATACCCAGCTCTGCAGGGTGAACGCACCGTCTCACTGCATTACCGAGTAGGCGGACTAAACGCCGATACACATGCATTCAGCCCTCTCAACACCGACTGGTACAAAAAAGTCTTCGCTTCTCATTTCTCCGAGAGCTACCACTGCTTCGTCTTTTCAGATAACCCCGAGGCAGCGAAACGTCTGGTGTCGGAACTGGAAACCTGCACGAAGAACACGTACTCGGTAGTCGACGAGGATGTCTTCACGACAATCATCATGATGAGCCTGTGTGAGAACCATGTGTTGAGCAATTCGACGCTCAGCTTCTGGGGGGCGTACCTGAACCCGAACCAGCCTCGGGGCACTACTATACTCCATGACAGTTTTACGAAATATCACTCGGAACCCCATATAGAGTGTAGAATGATACCCTATACCGAATGGAAAATTATATAAGCCTATGAATGCCCTCAAGAACATCGCCTCCGCCGTATTACCCGCCATCGACACTGTCGGCACTGACAATGCTCCCGCCAAAGAAGCATGGCTCGAGAAGACCCTGCAAGCACTCCCTGCCGGCGCAAAGATACTGGACGCCGGCGCTGGCGAGCTAGCCTACAAGAAGTTCTGCACCCACCTCGACTACACCTCCCAGGACTTCGGCGAATACGACGGCAAGAGCTATAAGACGGGCACCTGGGACACGTCCGGAGTAGACATCCGGTCAGACATCACCGCCATCCCCGTTCCTGATGCGTCGTTTGACGCGATCATGTGCGTCGAGGTGTTTGAGCACATCCCGGAGCCCGCAAAAGCTGTACAAGAGTTCTCGCGCATCCTGAAACCGGGCGGGATACTCATCATCACCGCACCGTTCTGCTCGACGACCCATCAACAGCCCTACTACTTCGCAAACGGGTTCAGCCGGTACTGGTACGAGAAGATACTGCCGGACCACGGATTCGAGATACAGGAACTGACCCACAACGGCAACCTGTTCTCATGGGCCGCCGCGCTCATGCGCGGCATGAAGCAGAGAGCAGACACGTACTCCTCCGGCGCGACTATGTACCAGAGACTCATCATCAAACTCATACTGGGAGTGCTTAATACGTGGGAGAAATCTAATAAGGGTTCGGAAGAACTGCTCTGTTTCGGCATCTACACCATCGCGAAGAAAAGATAACCATGAACATACTATCGAAACTCTTGGGTGCCGCCCTCCCTATGGAGGATATCGGTCAGCACAACGGCGACCGTCGCGTTGTATGGGTGGAGAAAGCACTGAAAGACATCCCGAAAGGGTCAACTCTCCTCGACGCAGGCGCGGGAGAGCTCTACTTCAAGAAGTACTGCGACCATTTGAAATACACGTCTCAGGACTTCAGTCAGTACGACGGAAAGGGGGACGAGGGCGAGCACTGGGGTCACTGGGATACTTCCAAAATCGACATCGTATCAGACATAACCGCTATTCCCGTTCCTGATGCGTCGTTTGACGCGATTATGTGCACCGAGGTGTTTGAGCACATTCCCGAACCAGCTAAAGCGATTCGAGAGTTCTCACGCATATTGAAGCCGGGCGGGACGCTTATCACCACCGCACCATTCTGCTCACTCACCCATCAAGCGCCGTACTACTTCGCAAACGGGTTTAGCCGATATTGGTACGAAAAGATTTTTGCCGATAACAATCTCGCCATACAGGAGCTCAGCATAAACGGAAACTTCTTCGAGTTCATCGCTCAGGAGGTGCGCCGAATCCCGCTTATGGAAAAAGCGTACACGAATGTATCGCTCACCTCGAAACTGCTGTACAAGATAGCGGTCCGAATCCTGCTCTCTTTTATCTATCGCCTCGAAAAACACGGTAGGAATTCGAGCGAAGCGTCGTGCTTCGGCATTATGGTTATCGCGAAAAAGAAATAAAATTATATGAACTTCACCACACTGAAAAAATACTTGTCTCTCCAGAATTACAAAAACTATGCGAAGTGGCATTTTGGTAGCAAATCTAAGGAGACGTATTCCCAGAACGGCGAGGACCGGATCATCTGGTTCATCTTCCGTGCCCTCGGAATCGAGAAGCCTTCCTATATCGACATCGGCGCACACGACCCTATCTACGCGAGCAACACTGCCCTTCTCTACAAGAACGACAGTCGTGGCATCAATATTGAGCCGAATCCTATTCTCTTCAAGAGGTTTTTGAACAAGCGAAAAAACGACGTGAACCTGAATATCGGTATTGCCGAATCAGCCGGCACACTCGACTTCTACGAGATGAGCGGACCGGCTCTGAGCACGTTCTCCAAAGAAGAAGCCGAGCGCATGGCGCGCGAATATGACAATCTCTCCATTGTTCGCACGTTCCCGGTCGAAGTGAAGACTGTCGCCGAAGTCATACAAAAATACGCTGGCGGCGTATTCCCTGACTTCCTCTCGGTGGATGTGGAGGGGCTTGATGAATCCATCCTCCACTCCATAGAGTGGAGTGGGAGCAGACCCAAAGTGATTTGTGTTGAGACCATCTCCTACTCGCCGACCAGAAATGGCGTGAAGAATCACGCACTCATCAGCTACATTGAGAGCAAAGGCTACCTGCTTCTCGCCGACACTTATATCAATTCTCTCTTTGTCGATTCGGCACTATGGAACGCCCCCTCATGAAGCCAGATTATTCTAAACACGAAAAAAATCCTGAATATAAAGGCCTTGAGTGGCATGGGTCTGATCTTTTGCGTATTCTCCGGAAAATTGTCGGGGCTGTTCCCTTCGATATCTATCGACGCCTACGGAACTGGATCATTACGCCTTTACTCTCGAAACCTTCCCTTAGTACCGCACTCTACAAAAGCGGCATGAAGTTCTGGGACGATGCTTCCTATAAGAAAGCTTTGACCTACTATCTCGCCAAGCACCAGACATTTGAGGAATATCGGGACGACTCTTCAAACGAACCAAAGGAGTACATTGACCTCGACTTCTCTGTCTACTATCAGACCTATAAGAATCGCCAGGCAACCTACGCATCGCTCCAGTCATTCCGAGAGAACTTCCCCACCGTGCCAGTTCTTCTCGTCTCTGATGGCGGAGATGATTTCAGCGCCATCGCGCGGCACTTCAACTGTGAGTATTACCACGACCCAGTCAACATCGGCTACTGGCCCTGCAAAGATACGGGGCGATGGTTCGAACGCCTGGCCCGAACCTGCACCCTATTTAACACCGAGTGGGTGCTGACCCTTGAAGACGACGTGCGCACTCGCGACCGAATCAGCAAGTACCCGAACGCCCACCTTGCAGGCCAAGGAGGCAGTCGCGGCACGAAAGTGACAAAAGAGCTGACACCGAGCGCACAAGCATTCATTAAAGAAAAACATCCTGATATAACCACGTTCGGTATTTCTGGTTGCGGCGGCGCAATATTCCATCGTGCATCATTCATGGACTGCGTGAACAACATTACACATGGCGACATTGAGAAATGGATGGAGGTTGAGCCGGGATTCGGTGCTAACGATATCGCACTCACTTTCCTTTTCTTGGTGAATGGCTACATTGCCCGCAGATGGCTCGACCTCAGTCATGACACCATCGGCAACTGGGGTCCAGCCTCTGCCTTCGATCACCAGTTCAAGAAGTACTATCACGAACCGCTTCCGCCAGAAGACGAACGCATCCTCGCGACGCTTCCATGATCATCAGTCGCATACAAGGCGGACTCGGCAATCAGATGTTTCAGTACGCCTGCGGCCTGTCTGTCGCGCGGGCAAAGGGCGTGCCGTTCAAGCTCGACATTGCAGAACATAACGTAGCCTCTCGCCCCTACCAGCTGAGCGACTTCAATATCAGCGCCGAACCGGCAACGCCCCAAGATTTCGCACAGGCAGGCATCCCTTCAATGAGTCAGAGCCTGTCTGCGCGTATCATCCGAAAAATAGTTCGCCTTCGGGATGCTACTCGTCCGCTTACTTCGCAGAAAGTCGTGCTCGAATCTCGCGCTTCATTCATCCCCGAACTCTTCTCTGTGCGAGACAACTGCCTCCTGAACGGCAACTGGCAAAGCGAGAAATACTTCGTCTCGATTGCCGATACTATTCGCAAGGAGTTCACCCTCAAGAACGGATTCGGAACGGAAGCAGAGAAGTTCGCGCAGATGATACGGGAGGAGAAGCGGGGCGTGCCGGTATCGCTTCATGTGCGAAGGGGCGATGTCGTAGCTATTCCGCGTTTTGCGAGCTTCCACGGCTCCCCAGACATCTCGTACTACCGCGATGCCGTGAAGCTCATGCGAGAGAAAGTCGGCAATCCGGTCTTCTACGTCTTCTCTGACGATATACCGTGGGTAGAAGAGCATCTGCTCCCTGAGCTCATGCCTGCAGTGGTCGTCTCGTCTCCTGGCATCAAGGATGCTGAGGACATCACTCTCATGAGCCTCTGCCACCACCATATTGTGGCGCACAGCTCTTTCAGCTGGTGGGGTGCCTGGCTCGACCCGAGGAAAGATAAGGTGGTTATTGGCCCGAAACGCTGGTATAAACAGGAGGTCGATACGAGTGATCTCACTCCAGCGGAGTGGATACGGATAGAAAACACGATGGTCTAACGTCTCGTTTGAAATGAAACTCATCACCTTCAGCCTCTTCGGGAATCAAGAGATCTACTGCAAAGGCGCAGTAGAGAACGCGCGGCTCGCCCAGGAGCTCTACCCCGGATGGGTCGCTCGATTTTATATTGCGGATGACGTTCCTGAAGCCTACATAAGACAAATAGCGGCTCATGGTGCGCAGGTTGTCAGATGCGAAAGAAAGAATGCCTACGACGGTCTGTTGTGGCGATTCCGGACGCTCACCGAAGACGATATAGAAGTGTGGGTGAGCCGCGACTGCGACAGTCGGCTCAGCCCGCGCGAGAAAGCGGCTGTCGACGAGTGGCTCGCCACCAACAAGAGCCTGCACGTCATGCGAGATGCCTACAATCATACCTACCCGATCATGGCGGGCATGTTCGGCATACAAAACACTCTCTTTCATACACGGTACGGGAAACTCGATTTTGAGAACCGGCCCGCGCTCACTTGGCACATCTTTATCTTCGAGCTCACTCACATTACGGACTGCACAACACTGCGTTGTTATCTACGATCATTCAAACATCTCGCACTGAGACTCTTTGGTTTTGCGAACGACCGAGAGAGCGATCAGACGATTCTCGAGCAAACCGTCTGGAAGATGGCGCTCCATGATCACCTCTGTCACGACCACTGGAACAACACTGTTCCGGCCGGCCGGCCAACCACACAACCGGGAGACACTATTTTCCCCGACAAGGCTTTCGGCGTAGGACTCGTGAACTATGTCACTCACAAATCACTGAAGCCGAAAGGGAGCTACCCGGAGGGTCAGGACAGTCGCCCGTTCCCTCCTCATAAGCCCATGGTCTACGGCATCTATGTCGGACAGAGGATCGACGAGTATAATCAACCCATCATGAACACCGATACTCGCTGGGAGTACGAATTACGGGGCATCGGAGTACCCGTATGATTGTCGTCCGCATACAAGGTGGTCTCGGCAACCAGATGTTTCAGTACGCCTGCGGGCTATCTGTCGCAAGAGCTAAAGGCGTGCCGATGAAGCTCGACCTCTCGTGGTTCGACGAAGTGCAAGACGGCGCACCGCGCCCCTACCAGCTCGGTGTCTTTAACATCACTACGCCGGTGGCGGCACCCCATGACTTCCTACGTGCCGGTATCCCCTCTCAGCGCCGCAACCTGCTCGCTACGCTCGTACGCAAAGCCATACGCTTCCTCGACAACCACCGCACCCTGTCGCGACGGAGAGTCGTCCTGGAGCCGGGCACCACATTCCTCCCCGAGCTCTTCAACGTGCGAGACAACTGCCTTCTGAACGGCAACTGGCAGAGCGAGAAGTACTTCAGCTCGATTGCCGATACTATTCGCAAGGAGTTCACGCTGAAGAACGGGTTCGGTGTAGAAGCGGAGAAGTTTGCGCGCATGATACAGGAGGAGAAGCGAGGGGTGCCGGTGTCCTTGCATATTCGCCGAGGCGATAGCGTCTCTATCGCCCATTCCATGAATTTCCACGGCTCCCCGGACATCTCGTACTACCGCGATGCCGTAAAGCTCATGCGAGAGAAAGTCGGCAATCCGGTCTTCTACGTCTTCTCTGACGATATACCGTGGGTAGAAGAGCATCTGCTCCCTGAGCTCATGCCTGCAGTGGTCGTCTCGTCTCC
>JBAQEU010000007.1:0-20016 GCA_049286905.1 Minisyncoccia bacterium | reverse complement strand
GTATACGGCCGATGTGCCGCACTCTTTCGCACCCCTTGTTCGTACGCCTCATCATGAGCGAAGATCGGCACTCCCAAAATATCAAACGTAAACGATACTTTTCGTGCGTAGAGCACATCAAGCGCGTCGAGCATCTCGAGAAGGCGTTTGGTCTTGGTGATACGACCCACCGTCACGATACGCAAATCACCAACAGACGTCGGGCGAAGAGCAAACAGCTCAGTGTCGATACCGTGCCCCATAGCCTGGAGCTTGGAAGTCGGCAGACGGAAGCTCTCCTTTGAAGCAGAGAAGATGGTGTCGACTATATGCGCCGCAATACGAAGCTTCAAGGGGACACTCTTGTGGGTATACCACAGCGCAATCTTCTTTCCCCACATCTTCCAAAGCAATCCACCGAGTAGCACATACTCAGGGTTCATGTGCACAAACACTGTGTCGTACTCATGGCGAAGTTGCCAAATATATCTATAAAAATTGAAAACGTATTTCACTCGTGACACCCCCTTCTCCTTGCCAAGCGAATGCACGCGCACATTCCCTGGAAGGTCTGACCTTCCCGACTTGAGACAGACGACCTCGACGCGCTCGGCATGCTTTGCAAATTCTTCTATCCAGCGATGTGCGAGCGCCATGTTCGAGTCGTTCTGATCGACTATTTGTGTTATGAAAAGTAATTTCATTCTTTTTCTTTTTTGAGTGTTTCCATGAGGTCGAGCGCGATACGGGTCGGCAAATCACCAACCGTTTGGAGATGCGCGCGAACCGTAGCTTCGGCATGTAGAGGAAGTTCCTGTCGAACAGCGTTGTCCTCAATGAGCCCGACGATGTCGAGTGAAAGCGCAGTCGGGTCTGCCACCGGGGCCACAAGAACATCTTCGTAGCCCTTGAACACCTCCCCCGCGATGCCGACATCGGTCGTGATGATCGGAACTTTGGCGAGGGCCGCCTCGACGAGCGTGCGTCCATAGCCCTCATATGCGCTCGCCTGGATGAACGCGTGTGCGCTCCCCATGAGCGCCCGAGCATCCGACCGCTCTCCGAGGAATATAACCCTATCCGCAAGACCGAGAGAGCGGGTCATGCGTTCGAGTCGTCCGCGCTCACGCCCGTCGCCGACGATGAAAAGCCCCACCATCGGGTACTTCGGAGCAACAAGCTTGAGCGCCGCGAGAATGTCCTCGATGCGCTTCTCGGGTTCGAGACGTCCGACCGCGATGAGCACAAAAGTAAACGAAGGGTGTGCAGGAAGGCGTACTGGCTCCGGCACGTTTGCGTCTACCGCGACCGGGACGACCGACGGTTCAGGAATCTTTGCGCCATACCGTGCGATGAGCGAGGCTTTCACGCGTTCTGAAACCACACGAATGCCGTCCGCCGCGGGCAACACCCGATCAGCGATGGCGCGCCGGTACCGATTCAGTAACGGCATGCGCACTCGCGGCGAACGCCAGTTGCCGCCTCTCGTGAACCACGACGAGAGGAAGTCAGTATGCACTTGCAGGTGAAGTTTCGCAGACGTGCCTTTCGTCGCGCGGAGCGCCGCAAGCCCGTGCTCGAACGGGTCTTGTGCCGAGACTATCTCGATATCTTCCGAGAGGATGAGTGCCCGTGCGCGGCGCGCGAGTGCGCCTACTCGGAATAGCTTCGATGTCCGTACTGGATGCAGGAAAAGCGCACTCTCCTGTTCCTCTCGCGCACCCTGCCCCGCCGAGGAGACGATATGCAATTCCCCTATCGCGGCGGCGTACGCGCGCATACGAGAACGAGCCGCGCTCGTTGCGTCGAATATCGTCGGATCGTTCGAAATAAAGAGTGCTTTCATACCGCCCAATGGTCATTATGGTACACTACCGCTGATGAAAATAGTACTCGCGACGCCGGTCTATCCGCCCGAGATCGGCGGCCCTGCGACTTATACTAAAGAGCTCGCTCTGCGCCTCAAAGACGAGCATGACGTGACTATCGTCGCCTACGCGAGCACTTCAGAGCTCATTCCGGGCACGACCCTATTTATCACCAGCAAGCGCCGCCCGCTCCCTCTGCGGCTTCTCAAGTTCGCCTTTGACGTCTTCCGTGCCTCGCGCGGCGCAGATGTCATCTACGTGCAGAACGCGATGGCTGCTGGTCTGCCGGCCGTGCTTGTGGGCATCCTGCGCAGGATACCTGTCGTGCTCAAGTTTGTCGGGGACGAGGCATGGGAGCGTGCGAGCCAGGAACGCCGCACCGAGAAAAAACTTGAAGAGTTTCTTGCGCATCCCGAGGGCGGATGGCGAACAACACTGCGCATGGGAATCCAGGGATTCGTGCTACGGCACGTAGACATTGTCACCACACCATCGCAGTACCTACGCGATGCAATCGTGCGTACCTACGGCATTAGAGACAATCGAGCAGTGGTGAACTACAACGCCGCAGAAAAAGAACCCGCCGCGCCCTTTCCCGCGACCCCTGTGGCGCACCAGATCGTCGCGACCGCACGACTCGTTGAGTGGAAAGGTCTCGATGGGCTCATTCGTGCAGTCGCTATCCTGAAAAAAGAATTTCCTGATGTGCGTGCCGTGATTGCCGGCGACGGCCCCGAAGAAGAGTCGTTGAAGAAACTCGCGCACGAGCTCGGCGTCGCCGACCAGGTCGTCTTCACCGGCCGTGTGTCGCGTGCCGAGACGTGGCACCTGCGCAAGAGCTCAGAAGTGTACGTGCTCAACTCGACCTATGAAGGCCTCCCGCACACAGCACTCACAAGCTTCGCCGCACAGATCCCGATGGTCGCCACCGACATCCCTGGTACGAACGAAGCCGTCTATGACGGCGTAAGCGGGCTCCTGGTGCCCGCAGGCGACGACGAGAAGCTCGCCTCCGCTATCGCACGCCTCTTCAAGGACCCGGCACTTCGCGCACAGCTCGTGAGAGGCGCAGACAAAATTCTCGCCGAGAAGTTCTCGTGGGAGACGCACCTCAAGACGCTACTTGGTTTCTTCGAAGCAGCAGCTTCGCCTACTGTGCGAAACGGTTCGCACGAAACCACGCCACTAGGCGCGTAATTCCTTCTTCAAGCGACGTCTCCGGCTCCCATCCGAGGAGTCGTTTCGCTTTACTGATGTCGGCATAGGTCACTTCGACACTCGCCTCATGGCTCGGACGGCTCTTCACGACTGCTTTTGTACCGATGACTTTCTCAAATATCGCAAGTAGTTCAGTAAGCGATGCCGGAGTGCTATTCCCCAGATTGATCACCTCGAAGCCGAGCGGTTTCTCCATCGCGAGGATCGTACCGCGCACAATATCGCCGATGTAGGTGTAGTCGCGTTTCCGACTCCCGTCTCCCGAGATTTCTATTTCTTCTCCGTGCAAAAGTTTTTCCGCCCAAACGTATGGCACCATACCCGGGCGGTTGTTCTCACCATGCGCATTGAAATACCGCAGACACGTTACGTTCATATTGAAATTGTGATGATACGTGTAGGCAAGCAGTTCGACCGAACGCTTGGTCATGCCGTATGGCGAGAGAGGACGGTCAGCCGTTTCGTCTTCCGTCCACGGGACGTTCTCTGTATTCCCGTACACCGATGATGATGATGCGATGACAAGATTCTCGACCGGGTACACGCGACAGAGCTCAAGTATATTGAGCGTGCCGTCGATGTTTACCGACACGTAGTCGCGCGGAGCGGCTACCGCCTTGCGTGTGTCTGCTTTTGCCGCGAGATGCACGACATACGTCGGCTTTTCTTTTTCAAACACTCCCGTGAGTGCCGGCACATCGCGAATATCGACGCGCTCGAGTACGAAGTTCGGATTACCGACAAACGGTGCTATCTGCGCTTCCTTGAACTTCGGGTCGTACGTGTCGTCGAAGTTGTCGACACCCACGACCCGGTACCCCTCGTCCAAAAGAGCCCGAACGAGGTTCGAGCCGATAAAGCCGGCGGCACCAGTAACGAGTACGGTTTTCATAGGGTTCTAGGTACTATAGAATGGACTTACCCTTCCTACAACCGTATGCCGCACAACCAAGTTGCCACTGATGAAATAAGCGTTATTTCGGGACTGCTCCGCCCCCTCGGATTTTCGCTTGAGGAGCGCCAGCCGTACGTAAGCGGCGAGCGCTTTCTCATGGCGGGCGGCAAGCTCGTGCTCGCCGGTACCGCAACCGAGAACGGGATGAAGGTCATCATTAAAGCGAGCCGCTACGCAGACGGGAAAGCAGAGATATCCTCGGAGAAGCGTTCGCGCGACCTCATCCGCTCCCTCGCCTTTGCTGACAAGAAGATCCTCATCCCCGACGAGCTCTTCTACGGCACGGAAGGCGAGTACGTCTTCCTCATCACGCGATTTATCTCGCAAGAAAAAGTATTCGTCGCACACACGCTCGAAGAACAGTTCTTCATCGCGCTCTCGGCGTTTGAAGCGCAGGAATCGTTCCATGCAACGACCTATGAACACCTACGCGCAGTGAAAGAAGTATTCCCCGTCCTCTCCTCGACTGAGTATCTCCAAAACTTTGGTCGGTTGAAAGAATCAACTCTTCGTCTCCACCCGGACGAGGCGCTCCGCACGACGCTTGAGAAAGCTGAGGCATTTCTCACTGCGAACAAGCTCATCATCGACCAATACGCGAATTACCTCACGCACACAGACTTCGTCCCGCATAACTTCAGAATTGCTGAGCACACCCTCTTCATGCTCGACTGCGTACCAAACTATTCGACGATTCACTTCGGCAATAAATACGAAGGTTGGGCGCGATTCCTCAACTACATGCTCATCCACAGTCCGGAGCTCGAACACCTGCTCACCGAATACGTACGGGATGCCCGCGGTGAAGAAGAATACCTTTCCTTGCGGCTTATGCGCGTCTATAAGATTACTTTCCTTATCGACTACTACGCTCGTGCACTCGAGAAGACTTCTGGCGACCTCCTCACCCTCACCCGCGCGCGCCTCGCATACTGGGAAGGAGCTCTCACCGCAATCCTCGAAGACCACCCGATTGCAAAAGAGGTTACAGAAACGTACATCGCGACGCGCGACGCGCTCCGTTCTGAAGAAGAGAAAGAGCGCCAGCGAGAATTCGCTATCGCTTAGAACAAGAGGTCGAGAACTTGCTTCTCGATTTCCTGATTATTGGTCATCACGACCTTGGTCGGTTCTGCAGAGAACAGAACCGGCTCACCTTTTTCGTTTACCACGCGACCGCCCGCTTCAAGCAGGATGCCGATAGCGGCGGCGATGTCCATGCTCGTGAGACGCCCGTAGATATTTGCTTCGATTCGTCCCGAAGCGACAAAGCACGCATCGAGCGCGCTCCCGCCGTAGTTCGCGGTTTTCTTCGCGGCACTCAATAGTTTGGTGTAGGACTCGCCGCCCCACTGCCAGAGTTCTGGCTTGCGCCCGGCATGGAGGAATACAAAAGAGTTCTGCAAGTCGGTCTCTGCCGATACGTGAATCGGAGAACCGTTCAGAAATGCTCCAGCACCTTTCTTGAAACTGAAGAGTTCACCAGTAACAGGGTTGTACACGGCTCCGGCTTCTGGTATGCCGTTTTCAAGAAATGCCAGGCAGATAGCGAAGTGCGGGATGCCGCGCGAAAAGTTCGATGAGCCGTCGATGGGGTCAATAGTCCAGAGCCGCTCTTTTCCTGCTACGCCGTTCCCTTCCTCTGAATGAATCGCGTCGTCGGGGAATGTCTCTTTAATCTTTCCAATCAGGAAGTCATTTACTGCGAGGTCGACCGAGGTCACAATGTCGCGCGGGTCTCCCCCTTTCTCCGTTGTCGAGAACTGCTCCTCTCGCAACTGCATCAAGAGCTTCCCTGCCTCCCGCACCTGCGCCACTATAAAATCGTATTCTGTCATATGCGCTAGAGTGTAGCACTCGGCACGCTATAAAAAAATCGGAGCATTTCTGCTCCGATCCCGGCAACTCGCCAGCATGTTACGGTACCCAGAACAAGTTGTTCCGGATGACGTGCCCGTCGTCCGTCACTCCGGCTTTACTGCCGCCATCGGTCGTCTTGAGCTCCTTTTCGGTCAAGAACCGCACCGCCGGCGAGCTCCGCAACATCGCGAATATCGCATCCGACATGATGAGCTCATAGATACGAAACAGGCGACGTGTCGGCATCTCGACCGCTAAGGCACGTTCAGAGGTGTCAGCTCCGAGTACCGACGGTTCCTGTCGCACAGTCCGGACAAAGGCCGTTTGGACCAGATCGGCGCGGTCGCCAGGAAGAATGTGCCCATATTCTACGGCGAATTCCTTCCCAGTGAGTTCGGCTATGATGTCCATAACCGGGTTCCGCTCATAGAGCTTCATCAGCACTGTGTCGCTGAACAGCTTGAAAACCGGCTCCACATCCCGTTCGTCGAGCCGGAAACGGGCATCGTAGCATCCGGTGTGTGGATCAAGCTCGAAGTCCGATGCACCGAAACTGTCTTCGAGCATCGATTTGCCAGCTTCGGTCAGCATAGCCCCGCCGCCAAGCGCCTGATACTGGCGCGAGCCGACGAGCATCTTTTCCGGATTGAGGATACCGAACTGATACTGCTTCAGAGTCCCTCTGACCCGGGTATACCACGCGAGATTGCCGATTGAAACCCGAACTCGTCTCGGCATCATTACCTTACTTTCTGAGTCCATGTGGACCTCCTGTCTGGTTGGAACTGAAAAACAAGCAGTGCGCTTGCCCCGTACTCTGAGGAGTATTATAAGCAATAATTACCGACTAGTCAATATACTCTATAAGAAAACCCAGAGCCGCGAAGCTCTGGGTCAAATCAATCGGATGCACGTTATTTCGGATAGCCCGACAGGACGCTCTGCTCGATGAGTTCGATTGAGCCGCCTGCGCGGACCGCTTCCTCCAATTGCCGGGTGTACTTGGTCGAAGTAACCCAAGCGTGACGTTCCGCACGTAGGAGGGACACATCAACCCCGACTTGATCTGTCGGGAGTACCGGCGCGACGCGGAAGCCGAGTTTACTGCCGCGCACGATCGGCGCCATTTCTTCGACCCCGATGATTGAGTCGAACCCACCGACGTTTTCCAAGGATTCATTGTCCCAAGCGCAGAATGTGTCCGTGAGACGCCCCGCGAGCACGCCGAGATATACATCGTCTTCCTCGGGCGGGACGGCATTGTCGCGCACCGCAAGCCCTGCGGCAAACGCTCCTGCTCCGAGTGCTTCGTTCACCTTCATGACGTTTTCAAACGTCATGTAGCCGAGAGCCTTGTTGGAGACGATGAACGAGTACGAACAACGATTCTCGCTCAATGCCCGCACGCCGACGTTCAACACATCGGATTTCTCGTTCCCGCCGGGGCTCAGGACCAGAGTCCCGTTCCGCTGGCTTGCTATCGCCAGCTTCGCGCGGATGGCCGCCGCGGTGAGACCGCAGTCTTTCTCCGCCGGAACGAGAGCCACAATCCGCCAGAAGCCGATCTCCTTCGCCCGCATCACTGAGCGATAGAGACGATTCACCACCTCTGCCACCCCGGACTCGTCTTTTGCGTAGTCGCGCAGGACGAGACCGCATTCATTCAATCGAATGCCTTCTTCGGTTTTCATACAAATTCCTTCCTCAAGGTTCAAAAAAGCGCACCCTTGTGCGCCGCCAAAATACAGAATACTACATTAGTATGTATCCGTCAATATCAAAAACGGAAGCCCCTGGGTAGGGGCTTCGGCCTAGAGGGCTACCATGAACAGACTGAGGTCTTCAAGGTAACCCTTCCAGAAGTTGCCGTGCGCTTCTCTGGATGCTTCCAGCCAGAAAGCCTGGACTCTCCCGATTCTCTGGGAGAAATCCCATGCGTGTTGCCACGCTTCGAACAGGTTAATCATATCCGTCTCCGGTTGTTTTTCCTGTCTGTAGTATGAACCTGTGCGCGCAGAGTGCAACCAGCCTCTGGGGATTCTATTTCCCCGCAACAAGCCGGTCGAAAAGGCCTTTCATTTTCACAGCAATGCAATCCCAGTCGTAGTTTTCTATCGCCATCTTTTTCGCTGTGGCAGTCACCCGTGCGGCAACTTCTGGGTGCGCGAGAATATCTTCAATTGCTTCTGCAATCTGCTCGGGAGAATCTTTGTCCACCGCCCAACCAGTCGTCGGTTGTCCTGGATTGCGCTTCGCGTCGAAGACGAAGTCGGCAAGGCCTCCCTCTTGCGTCGCAATCATAGGCAGACCCGAGAGCATGGTAGAAACAAATGAGATGCCCTGCCCTTCTGAACGGCTCGGCGACACAAATATGTCTGAAATCTTCCGATACTTCGCGGTCATAGTTCGGTCGACTTGCCCGGCGAATATGACGCGATCGGTCACACCGAGCTCCGAAGCAAGCTGCACCAACATATCTCTATCAGAGCCATCACCAACAATGAGAAGCCGTATGTGTACCGGAAGAAGAGGGAGTGCGCGGATGATTGTGTCGATACCCTTCTGGTGGACGAGCCGCGATACACTCACGAGGAATACTTCTCCCTCCTTCTTCCCGACTTCCCGCTTCAGTAGGTCGAGCTCCTCTGTGGGGTAGTCCTGCGCCGAAGCGAGCGACGCGCCATTTGGCACGACCTCGACAACACCTCGGTACCCGCGACGTGCCGGCCAGGTCGCGAGATACGTCGAGATGGCCTGTACTACCCGAGCCGTCCTGAATCCAGCATCGAGGATCGGAGCTACCGGCCGTATGAACCAGCGCTCAAACACTTTTTCATACGGATCGCCGTCTTGGAGCGTGAGCAAGTGCGGAGCCGAGACGCCGAGCTTCTTTGCGAGCACGACCGGGAACAGCATATAGGTCATCACCGACCACATACCGTCAAAGTGAAGTTTTTTATGCAGTGAACGCGCCCTCAGTGCGGCAAGCGGAACGTACAACATCTTCGAGAGATACCCGCCCCCAAACCCGATGCGGTGCACGACGACATGACCGATTTTCTCCTCCCTTGATTGGGTGCGGTCGAAGAGGAGTGTGATCATATGGAACTCGAATTCGCTCTCGCTGATTCGGTCGGTAATCTCCTTGATGGCTACTTCCGCTCCGCTCGCAAACGTCGGATAGTAGGCAAGCGAAAAGATAAGAATCTTTTTCATGATATTTTTGTTTCTGATTTTGAGCTCAAGAAAAGTTCGAGCCACAGTGATGCTGAAGGCGTAAATTCCTCGGGAGTCTCTTCAATCTTGCGACGCAACTCTTCAACGGTAAACCAAGCAACAGTTGCAACCTCTTCTTTTTGAAGCACTAAATCGCTGGTTGCTATGTCGAGGACACTGGTATACCACTGGACGAAATGACCGCTCTCTCCCTTCCTAATGAGAGTCTTTGCTCCGCGAACCAGTCTTTCAAGTGGAATTGAAATTCCCAATTCTTCTTGAATCTCCTTCAGCATATTTGTGTCATAGTCCTCGTCTTCCTCTACGGTTCCTGCCACCGCTGGTCCCCACGAACCCGGATCTTTGAGTTTCGTATGAGCTCGTTGCGCCATAAGAACTTCCCCGTGCGAATTCGTGAGCCAAAGGGCGGAAACACGATACAGATCACCAGGAGCGAGCTCTGTCCTGTCTTTCGACCCGATTACCACATCATTTTCGTCAACAACAGCGATTATGCTCATGATGAGTCACGCCTTCTTTTCTTTTATGTCACGAATATAATCCTCAAGCGCGTGGGACTGTTTCCAACCGAGTGCTTTGATCTTTTCGGTGTTCGTATCGACTGCCGCCGAGGGTCGGCTGGTCGAGCGCGCCGGAAGCATGACGATGTTCCCTTCATCAACGAAAAGTTTCGCTACTGCCAGTATCGGATAGCTCTCTTCTGCGGCGATGCTATATTCGTCGCTCGCACCCTTCTCACCCACGAGCACGAGGCCCTCGACAGTGTCGTTCACGTGCGTATAGATGCGCTCCTGCGTACCAGGGAGGCGCACCTCAAGCGGTTCGCCCTTGAGGAATTTCTGCCGAAAGATCTCGATGACCGTGCCGTATTCCCCTGCGCGCTCGCGAGGACCGTACACATTATAGAAATAAGCAATCGAGTATGAGAGCCCGTACCAATGTCCGTAGTTGTGCACAAGCTCGGTGTTCGACGCTTTGGACCAGGTATAGGGCGAGAGGTCGCGCCCTGCCGTACCCTCTGGGCGCGGGGTCGCCATCTTCGTCGAAGAGCCGGCGTAGACGAGTTTGCACTTCTTCTCGCGCCAGAACTCGAGCACGGCGAAGGTGCCGTTCATATTGAGGTCCCACACGAGCCCGGGTTCCTCAATGCTCTTGGCGACGCGAGAGTACTCGCCAAGATGGTAAATGATATCCGGCGTCTCGCTCACATGCGCCCTGATGTCTTTGGTATGACCCTCGCGATAGTCCACGCCAGGCACATGATTATCACGGCTACCGGTGAAATAATTATCGAGCGAGATGACCTTGTGGCCATCTTTTACCAGGCGCTCGCAAAGATGCGAACCGATGAAGCCGGCCCCGCCTGTCACAAGTATGAGTTTCTGATCTGCCATATCCTAGGAGAGTAGTATAAAAATCGAGGAAACGCGAGCCGTTACAGCAAGATGAACGCGCCAGCCGCCAGAACCATAACCCCGACGAGACTAAGCGTCCAGGGCGAGCTGAAGAGGCCCGAGGTGGGGGCTTTCAAAGCGACAGACGCCGCCCCCGCCCCAGTTTTATCCAAAACTGGGGCGGGGGCTACTACTGCTTCGTCATGTGTTTGAATGTTCGCGTTCGTGCTGGTAATCGATTCGACCTTCTGTACTTGCTTATAACTCGTCGTCGCGACAAAAAGTTGCTCGTTCGAGGGTCTCACCGGTATCGGCAATTCATAGCGTGCGGCAATGATGCCGTTCGGATACCGGAGCGTCGCATCAAACCCGACCGGAAGATTCGTCACCGAGTAGGGCAAGAGTACGCTCGCTGACGGCAGAAGCATCATGCCATCCGGGATGCGGAACATTCCGGTGTCTGAGGCAAGCCTCCAGCCCGAGAGGTCGAGCCGCTCGTGAGTATCGTTTACTATCGTAATCCCCTCACCAGAAACCGAACTGATGCGCACACTCGCGGGAGCGGCTGTCACGATGAGTTCGTCACGCGCTTTCGCCGTACCGTCGGTCGCCGTTACGGTGACCAGATAGGTACCCGCGTACCGATACATTTTTTCCACATCCGTGCCGGTCGACGATGATCCGTCGCCGAAGCTCCAGAAGAGTTGTGCAGACGAGTCGACTACACCACTCTTCACTGTCGCTCGCGCCGACAGATGCAGAGGAACTTCGAGTGTCGCCGTCTCTCGGCCGATTATTGTGACCGAAAGAGTCGTGGGCGGCGGCACGTACGTCGAGGATCCTCCAGAAGAATTCGGTGATGTTGATGCAGTACCCGATACTGTTTCCGAAACTCCCCCGCTGGTATCCCCGACCGTGATGAACGCTTTAAAGCCATTGAATGTTGACTGTCCAATACCGGTCACTTTCATTATGTCTTCAATCACACTAAAAGGTCCGTGCTGGTTTCGATAGTCAATAACTGCTTGGGCCTTCGTGCCGGTCCCGCCAAGCCCCGTAAGCGTCATGAGAGTCGCTTTATCTGCCGTATTTATATTTACAACAAGCGCTGTACTCGCATAGACATATGTAGGCAAGAGAAAACCGAGTAGAAACAGTACAATAAAACGCATACGAGGTTTTTATGATTCGCCTTTCAGCACCTTCCGAAGTTGGTCTTCAGATATTTCAAAAGGTTTCTTTGCGTGCAGCTCGTGAGGCGTTTCTTCTGTTATTGAAGCGGGTTTGTGCACTTCAGGCGGTTTCGGTTTCTCGGGGACTGCTACCGGCGTGTCCTGTTTGCTTTTGGCAAGTACGCCAGCGAGCGCACCTTTGAGCGATTGCTGATGCTCAGAAATCTTCTGCCCGCGCTCCGCATCGGTCTTCGTCACCATGGTGCGAAGAATCGCCTTGAGGTCTTCAGGAGACTTCGGTGCGGGAGTAGGTAACGGACGTGGCATTGGAGCTCTTTCTTGCTCGCGCGCCGTGCTCTCCATAGCCTTGTGCAGAGGATGGGGAACAAACGGGGTTGTTGGGCCCCTCTGCGGCTCGCGAAACGGACGCGGTGCGCTCTCGGTAGGCCGAGGCGACGGATGCTCTTCACGCGGAGTGAACGGTCGCGACTGAACAGGCCGGATTTCTGTCCTCTGTTCTTTTTGAGGCTCTCTTTGTTGCTCGCGATGCTCGGCCGCATACTGTGCCGGTTTCTTCTTCATGCGAGCATCGGCTGGTGCTTCTGAAGTGGCGCTCGCCATAAGTTCTTCCACGATGGAGCTCTCGATGCCTGCCCGCTCGGCGGTGAACTGCTCACGCGAGGACGCGATGATGGCTTCTTTATGCGAAACTGCGGGCGCTTCGATTGGTGGAATAGTCACTGCGGAGAACGGCGCGCTTCCGACGCCGTCAATCATGAGCGTCATATACACCTGCGCGAAACCAAGGCTCACTATATCTTCCTTCGTAAACTTGGGCATGAAAACCGGCTCGAGCACCTCCGCGTCAAATGGTCCGACACGGAACACAACCGTGGTGCCGACGTTCCCGAAGACGGCGTCGCGCACCGGCTCCTCCATCTGCTCGATGTACTGGTTCGTGATAATCAGATTCAATTTATACTTACGTGATTCAGAAAGAATTTCAGCGAACGTCTCGTTCGCAAAGTTCTGAAATTCGTCCACATAGAAGTAGAAGTGCGGAAGTTTGGAGAGTTCCGCCGACGTTTGGTCAGCACGACTCATCGCGCCGAGGAAAAGACGGGTCGTGAGCATCGAACCCAAGAGCCGCATATTGGTCTCTCCGATGAGGCCCTTCGAGAGGTTCATGATGAGGATCTTTTTTTGATCCATCATGGTACGGATGTCGAAGGATGATTTCGGCTGGCCGATGATGTTGCGGATGAGTGGATTGCCGGTGAATTGACCGATTTTGTTCTGAATAGCCGGCGTCGCCTCTTGCGTGTAACGGTCGCCATAGTTGGCGAACTCTTTCGTCCAAAAGTCTTTCACGACCGGGTCCTTCACGTTATCCACCACTTTCTGGCGATACGCTTTGTCCGTATACATGCGATTCACGCCGAGCAGGGTCGCGTCCGGGTATTCAAGGAGTGCGAGGAGCGTGTTCGTGAGGATGTACTCCATACGGGCGCTCCAAGCGTCTTCCCAAATCTTCTTAAAGGTCGCCATGAGTCCGGAGACGACCAAGTGGCGCTTGTCGTAGCCGACATCCTCCATCACGTTAAATGCGACGGGGTGCTCCATGTCGAATGGAGCGAAATAGACGACATCTTTGATCCGGTCTTCGGGAATATAGTCGAGGAGCGTCTCGACGGACTTGCCGTGCGGATCAAGGAACGCGAGACCTTCGCCATTTCGGATATCTTGAATGGCCATATTCTCGAGCAGGGTCGACTTGCCCATACCCGTCTTGCCGATGACGTACATGTGGCGATCGCGATCTTTCGACTTGATGCCGAAAGGAATACGCTTCCCACGCGCGTCAGTCGCGGCGAAGTAAGTCACGCGCTCGGGGTTCTCCATGAGTATGAGTATATCAAATGCGCGCGAGTCTTCGACTCGCGCGCATTCATACCTGTGCAGTTATTCAACGCCCGTCTCAGGACGAGGAGCTTCGTGCGTGCGCATCGAGAGGCCGATGCCGAGTATGAAAGCGCCGCATATGACTGCAAGCAGAGTACGGATAGCTACCGGCAGACCCGAAAAAGGAGTCAGGAGCGTCACAACCCCGAGAACGATGAGTGCGCTTGTGCGAGACATAGCTTGAGTATATCAGGGCACCACTACCACGACAAATTCGCCACGAATGGTGTCAGGGTGGGCGGCGAAATGGGCTTGGACTTCAGCGACAGTGCCCGAAACCACCTCCTCATGAATCTTGGTGAGTTCGCGAGCGACAACCACTTTCGACACTTCAAGCGGTGCAAGCTCTTCAAGAAGCTTCTCGATACGGTGCGGCGACTCGTACAGCACAATCGGTATCTCGCTCTCTGCAAGAGCTTTGAGGGCGGTCTGTCTCCCTTTCTTGTGCGGCAAGAATCCGAGGAAGATAAACGCGGCGGTATCTATCCCTGCGATAGAGAGCGCGGCAGTGAGCGCCGAGGCGCCCGGTATCGCTTCAATCGTGGCCTCAGGCAACTGCTCGCGCACCTGAGCGACAAGTCGCGTACCAGGATCACTGATGCCGGGCGTGCCGGCGTCTGAGACATATGCGACACACTCCCCTGCTTCGAGCCGAGCGATGATGTCTTCTGCTTTCTTCGCTTCGGTTGCGGCATCGAGCCTTTGTAACGGCTTCTGTATCTCGTACCGAGCGAGCAATTTTGAAATGACGCGTGTGTCTTCCGCATAAATCACATCGCACTCTTTGAGCGTGCGAAGCGCCCGAAGCGTGATGTCTTCGAGATTACCTATTGGCGTCGCGACGATTGAGAGTTTACCCATATTATTTTTGAGCAACAAGCGCGTCAGCGACTTTGTAAATGTCGCCCGCACCCATGGTCATAATAGTGTCACCTTCCCCGGCGACAGCAAGCGCTTCTTCGATGGCGTCAAAAGATTCGAGCGCTTTCGCATCGACGCCGTTCTTGCGTATGCGCTCGGCAAGTATCTCACTTGAGATTGTACCGTCATCTACTTCGCGCGCGGCGTAGATGGGAGCGATGAAGACCTTGTCGGCGTCGGCAAAAGCCGTAGCGAACTCGTCGAGCAAGTCGCGCGTACGGCTATAGAGGTGCGGATGGAATGCGACGAACACCTTTCCACTCACCTTCGCGCGCAGAGCTTTGAGCGTCTCGCGAACGGCTGTCGGGTGATGCGCGTAGTCGTCATACACGTCCGCGCCATTTTTATTTTTCCCTTTGTATTCAAAACGACGCCATGTGCCGTGGAAGTTGGCGAGTGAGGATGCAATCATTTCATCCGTTATAGACGGGGTGATGATGCGCGCGGCCGCGGCGGCCGCGCGTGCATTGTTCTGATTGAACTCTCCCGGCAGGCGAAGCGTATATGAAGGCTCTTTTGTGTAATCAACGACGCGCGCTTTTGCGACAACAAGTAGAGGCACAATATTCGGATTGCTCGGGTCAGTCACGATAGCGCCGTCTGCAGGCACTCGCTCGATCACTTTACGAAACGTCTCCTGCAACGCCCCGAGTGAGTGGAAGAAGTCCGTGTGATCCCATTCGAGATTGTTGAGTACCAGCACTTCAGGCGAAAGCTCGAGCAGGTGATCTTTATATTCGCACGCTTCGACGACGAAGAGGTTTGATGAACCATGCACATAATTCGAGCCGAAATCTCTTACGATAGAACCGACAATAGCCGTCGGTTCGGCTCCAGCGTCATGCAAAATACAGGCGAGCATGCCGGTCGTTGTTGTTTTGCCATGCGTGCCTGCGACCGCCACCGTCCGCTTCCCTTTCGACACTTCACCGAGCATCGCGAAATAGGAGAGCTCTCGGATGCCGAGCTCTCGCGCTCGTGCTCGTTCAGGGAACCCTTCAGAACCCTCGACGACGGCATCACTATAGACTACGACGTCCGCATCAGCCGGAACGTTCTCTACTTTCTGTCCTATCGCAACCCTGATACCCTTCGACTCAAGCAGTTCAGTCACCGGGCTCGCGTCGCGATCAGACCCGCTCACGGCGGCTCCGTCATGTCTGAGCATCTGTGCGAGCGCGCTCATGCCGATGCCGCCGATGCCGATGAAATATGCTTTCTTAATTTCCATATTTTTGTACGAGCGCATTGAACTGGTCGCCGCGGTCGTATTCGTTTTTAAACATACCGAAAGAAGCGAAAGCAGGTGAGAACAGAATGACATCTCCAGAAACGGCAGAAGCAAAAGCTTCCTGTACCGCTTTCCCGAGTTCATCAAACACTGATGCCTCCGGCAAGAACTCGAGCACCCGGTTCGTACCTGTCCCCGGCAACAGAATCACTCGTTTCGCATGGTTTGGAATCTCAAAAAGAAGCTTGTTCATATCGAGGTCTTTGTCGGCACCACCCATAATGAGTACGATATTCTTCTCACCTGAACCAAGTGCGGTAAGCGCGGCAAGAGTCGCTTCAGGGGTCGTTGCGGTCGTATCGTTGTATACCTTTACTCCATGTACCTCCCGCACGAGCTCAAGGCGGCCCGGCACACCCTTGAACGATTCGAGCGCCTTGCGGCTCACCGTGTCGTCAACACCGAGCGCGCGAGCGCTAGCGAGTGCGAGTGCGGCATCATAGCGATTGTGCTGACCAGGAATGAGGAGCGCCCACGTGTCCGGCAGTTTCAACTCGTCAACAATAACCGTCTTCGATTCAATCATCTCACCATACTTCTCGATGATGACTGGCGCGCACTGTTTGCCGAGTATGAGCGTGTCCTCTTCTTTCTGATACAGAAATACATTCGCCTTATCGGCAAGATACTGTTCTTCATGACCCCTATAGTAGTTCTCATGGTCTGCATAGAGCGTCGTGAATACTGCAATCTGCGGCGAAAGCTTCGCCTCGCCGAAGCCCTGCAACTGCCACGAGTCGAGCTCGAGCACAGCGATATGCTCGAGAGTTACTTCTTTCAGAAGTGCGAGCGTCGAAACGCCGCGCACGTTCCCGCCGAGAAGCACGTTCTTACCTGCTTCCTGTAAGATGCTGTGCACCATGTGCGTGACTGTTGACTTGCCGCGCGTACCCGTAATGCCCACAACCGGGATATTTGAAATCTCCACGAAAAGATCTGCGCTCATACGCACCGGGATGTTGTGTTTCTTCGCCTCTGCAATTTCAGGAGAATCCAGCGGCGTGCCCGACCCTTTCAAGACCAAGTCGCGGTTTCTAAAATCATTCAGGTCATATGGACCGAATTTGAACGTGATGTTCTTGAAGCCTTTCAGTGCATCGACCGACGGCTGCATCACTTCCTGAGGAGCATCGTCAACTACCAATACCTCAGCGCCACATTCTGCCAAATAGGCGGCATCCCCCACACCGCGCCCCAAGAGGCCGATGCGCATAAGCGTAATCTTCTTCCCTTTGAAATGCCCGGATGCGTCCATTAGGCAAATGGTAGCTTACCTGC
This sequence comes from Minisyncoccia bacterium, assembly GCA_049286905.1. GTDB lineage: Bacteria > Patescibacteriota > Minisyncoccia > Phycocordibacterales > Phycocordibacteraceae > C7867-001. The sequence continues at coordinate 2,881 of JBAQEU010000007.1, read as the reverse complement.
ACGACTCATGCACGCGCGCAGCTAGTCCCTACAGCCTATGGTCGAGACGATGTCTTTATGCGCGAGCGGGAGTGAGGTTGCCGGAACGGTCACGATCTCATAAGGAGAAACGGATGCGGTCGGCTGAGGGCAGGTAGGTTCTGGCTTTGCTATTTTTATCGAGACGAGTCGGGCGCTTGAGTCCTCGACTTTTGCGACGGCAATCTCGGCGCTCGTCGCCTTCCCAGCAAACACTGCGAGCACAGCGCTCGTCTTGAAGTCGATCGTCGGGGGCGTACTCGAAGCGTTGATAAACTTCCACAACGCTTTGAGCTGATCAGAAGAAGTGATGAGGTAGTTAACGCGAGTTGTGATAGTTGCGTTACTTCCCTTCATGAGTTTTGTGAATGGTACGACGGTTGCGGCAGAGCCGTTGTAGGTAGTCGTCGATGTTGCCGGCATCATGCTTAGAATGCTGGCGTATCCGAAAACAACTATAGCTAATCCGAGGATAATAACAGTACCCGCCACGCCAATGACGAAGAAATGATGCTTCGCTTCCATGTATTCAGTATACGCGCACGGGACCTGTATCTTTAGATTGAGTGGGTATAACGAAACCCAAAGTGACGTTCTCTGTGCACGCTCTAGGAGTCGAACCTAGGACCGCTCGAGTATCAGTCGAGTGCTCTACCAACTGAGCTAAGCGTGCAATGACCTTTCCACAAGCACCTTGTGATACTACCAAAAAACCCTATAATCTTCCACTATACAAAACCCCCGACGAATGGTTCGTCGGGGGTGAAAATTACTTTAGTTGCGATTCTTGGAACTCTTTCCACTGTCTGCGTAAATCCATCCGAAACTCCTTGTAGCAATACGAGTGTTCTTTTGGGTTTGAAAAATGTGCATACTCTGTTTTCATTGCCCATTCGCAATACGGACAGAAGTAATATCCATAGTTCGACAGATCTCTCTGAACATCTGCAATCGCCCAATACTTTGCTCGATTCCAAAGACCATCGCCACATCCCCACGTTTCACTAAGATTGAAGACATAACAATGATGACCCCTTCTTAACTTCCACCGCAGATAAAATGAAAAAATACGCGCAAGGCCTTCCGTCAGATACTTCATGATTTTCTCCTAGTTTGAAATAACCAAACTAGGACCGGCCGCTTACTTTCTTTCGAAAGGGACAAAGGTCGGGCGCTACTTCTGCAATCTTGATAGTCCGTACCGATTGCAAAACCTGAATACATGATACATGACTTTATACTTATTGTCAAGTAACATAAAACGCCCTTTCGGGCGTTTTGTGTTTGAGTATGTGAAAAGATTTATGCGTTCTTTTGTTCCGCCTATTCTGCTCCATTTGAGAGCTCATATGTGGCTCTCAAATACCATCGGGTTACGTTATCCGACTTCCGAGTACCGTTTAGAGACGAGTACCATTTCTCCTAGTTCGCAACATTCAGGAGAGAGATAAATCTATCTCCTGAATGTTGCGAACTAGATCGACTTGGTATGCCTTTCGGGCAATACCGATTCCAAATTGGATATGTTCCACGAACAGCTTCCGCTACCCGTGCCTTGTTACGACTTAGTCCTTGTCACTGAATTTACCGTAGTCCTGCGCAAGGCAGACCTTCGGGTACCCCCAGCTCCCTTGACTTGACGGGCGGATTGCAATAAGCCGAGACGCTCTTGCGTTCCCACGTAGCATACGAATTTCTCGTACTACGCGAGTCCGGCAGTCTTTTGATTCATGCGTGATTTGAGTGCAAGTATCTTCTCGATACCTTCTGGTGTTAGATGCTTTTTCTCTTTTACGAGAACAGCTATCTTGCAGAAGATTTCGAAACTCGCACCCTTTGACGCACTCTGCAACGGATATCGTCTGAAGAATGGGATAACAATTTCTTGTATATCTCGCTCTGCACTTACGGTGTAGCGATAACACTGACAATGATTGGCGCGCAACTCCTTTTGGAAGTAAACCTCGCCGCACCCTATCGTGTTTCGCACTTTTTCGAGCAGTTCTCGATCTCGTTCCTGCATTTTCAGATGAAAATGCAGTTGGATACGATACCCTGCTCGATACCGCGAAGACTTTCCTACATTGACGTAGAAACATCCTTCGCCGTCTGTAAGACCGACGACATAGTCGTTGCTGACTGTCGGTGTAGTCCTTCCCATGTAGTAAGTATAACTTACCGCATGGTACTACGACACAGCTGACTTCTCATAGGTGTTCATAACATCTCGATCCCTATGAGATCTCCCTGGGTCATTATTCATTCCGTTCCTTGCATCCACCCAACGCGATTCAGACTAAATTATCTGTGTAGTTCCCCATCACTCACCAGGATGGGTCCTACATACGCTCTGTATCTCTACAGGAGGGCTGCTTTTTGCTACTAAATCTCTCCGCCGAGCACCTCGCGATGCTCGACTGTTCGTTCGCTACGCACGCTTTCGCGCGGGCCTGATTTTAACAGGCTGGATTGAATAACTACCAGGCACATTTTTGAATGAGTACAAGACTCGAGAACGTATTCACCCCAGTTTAGCTGACCTGGGATTACTAGTGATTCCGGCTTCAAGAGGTCGGTTGCAGACCTCTATCCGTACTGGGGGTGGTTTTATAAGGATTGGCTCCACCTTACGGTATTGCAACCTGTTGTACCACCCATTGTATTATGCGTGCAGCCCAAGGTATCAGAGGGACATGCTGATCTGGCGTCATCCCCACCTTCCTCTCCCGTGAGGGAGCAGTCTCGCCTGGCCATATAGGCAACAGACAACGGGGGTTGCGTTCGTTACCCCACTGAAGGGAACAGTTCAAACCACGAACTGACGACGACCATGCATCACCTGCCCAGCACCCTCGAAGGCTCC
>JBAQEU010000006.1:0-20187 GCA_049286905.1 Minisyncoccia bacterium | reverse complement strand
AGCTGATACTACGCAGGCCGCTCCCGAAGCGAAAAACCTTTACCCTTGCGGGACTATCGGGAATTACCCATCCTTTCGGATGGCTATGCCCGACTTCGGGGGACGTACCTACGTGTTACTACCTCGTTTGCCGGTTGCCCTTGCGGGCCCCCTTGACTTGCATGACTTATCCACGCCGCCAGCATTCATCCTGAGCTAGGATCAAACTCTCAATAAGAATAGGCGGAACAAAAGAATTCACACTCTTTTCTTCCAACCCTTATCACCATTCTTAAAAGTGATAAGGGTTTTGCCCGCCATCTCCATGGCGGGCGTTCACGTATTAAATTGTCAGAGGTCAAAAAAGCACCCCGTCCCGCAAGTGCGAGACGCTAAGAGCCATAGTATAGGAGTGCAGGAAAGGCGTCAAGCGCCTTGCGGGTGCACCAATAGAGCCTGTATATAAGCCGTACTCTGCGGACAGGCTTGTTTATAGAGGAGCGCAGTTTGAGTTCCCTGAGCCAATAATGGCACTCCCTGTCGCACACGAGGCGGTAACAGCTACAGAGCCTAGTAATGTACTGCCATCTTTCAGGTTAAACGTAGTAGTTCCATTTGTGATGCGGTAGGGCCAGCCGGGGTAGGCATAGCTCGACGACATCGGATTATCAGAACCAGAAGGACCGCGAGCAGACACAGTAGGCGCTGTCGCTTGTGCAGTGTCCCAGGTCACATACGTAGTACAGCCATTCGTACCGTTCGGGATAGTACACGAGGTCGGCGATGCCGATATGGTCCCCGACGCAGAAGAAGAACCCGATGAACCTGTTGTAGTTATTGTCACACTGGTTTGCACTGCAGGCGTGGCTTTGTTCCTGAACACAGTCTTTGTTTGTATGCCAGAAGCACCCCACTGTGCCGCAGAATACGGGAATGTACCGACAAGATTCGCGCCGTTCCACACCCACTCAGCATTCCCATCGAATGCAAAGAAGTTTGCACTGGTATCGCAAGCCCCTGGTCGCGCGCTCCCATTAGGGTGTGCCACCACTTCATAGCATGCCTCGAGGTTCCCTCGCGTCGCGTTCGTGAGAGTGAAGACGAGCGCGGCCGGGTTCGACTGAGAGATATTGAACGTTCCACTTGTCGGAGACAGAGAGATTACTGGCATAATTCCTCCTAGCGGAAACATCACCCACGTCCCCTGACTCCCACCTGCGTTAATGAAGCGATTCCCTGACACAACTTGATATGCATTCCCTGTCACAGCTTCATATCCAGTCTTAGTAACCAAAAACGCATCATACGCTATCTGATACGGCGAATCGATACTCCAGCTACCGTCAGTCTGCGTCAGCGTGTCCACCTGGAACGTGCTCGGACCGAGCATAAACACCGATACTTTCGCCCCTGATAGGGGCGTACCCTGCCCGTCAGTGATCTTGCCGGAGTATATGGTACGGGCCGCCGATGTCGCGCTTTGACACGAATACAACGATACACCGTCCGATGAGAGACAGGCCGCCCCGACTGTGCACGCACTGCCTACCGTAGGTACTACCGTACAAGTTGACGGTACTGGTGAGACATGAGGATTGGGACTCTGTTTCCACGCATAACCTGCGGTCGGGGTCGGATTTGTCGCAACGGGACACTGAGAAGCCTGAGCAACTACCTGTCCATTAGGGCACGTATACCCGGAGGCTGTGCCTGCGCGTTTGAATGCCACACTCGCGTAGGCCGTTGCGCTCTGCCCTGCCGAAGAGGTAACAGTGTATGTGGCACCTGCGGTACAGCCGTAGTAGCCGGCACCCGGTGTCGGAGAAGCTGAACCGTTTGCCGCTGTACCCGAACCGAATGTCCAGGGAGTCCAAGGGTTGGTGGTGCCATTCTGACGGGAGTCGTCACAACCTGAGATGACGACTGACGCGCGGTACGAAGAGCCCCCGGTTGAGGACCATGCCCAAGTGCGAGACATAAGCGGATCGACATTAGTGAGAGAGGTTTGACCGTTGATGGTGAAGGAGGCGGTGGGGCCGGATGACGAGGATGAGGAGCCCGGACAACTATTTGGCGAAGGCGGAAGATCAGGACCGCCTGCGACAATCTGACCGGAACTATCTCGATACGCCTCTGTATAACGAATCTGGAAAAGTCCTCCGCAACCCCCTACCGGAGTCCCATCCGGTAGAGTGTAGGGGCAGATATCTTTACCCCGCAAAGCGAACCCTTCAGGATCTGAATCTTTGGTAACTACCTCGTTTCGTATGTTGAGATAATAGGTCGTATTCGTTTCGAGACGAGGAATACTGCGCGAATAAGCAGTCCCTGGGGTATCAGCGCCGCCCTGGTGATCGCCGACAGCGTACACATTCGAGGTCATTACGCCAGAACTGCCTCCGGTGTTATTCGTAAAATTCGTATAATCGAAGTCTCCGGGGTTTCTTGAGATGTTGAAGGAATACTGCGCGATAGGGGCAATTGTTGCTTCTTCAGTGATGAACTGGACAAGTGCAAGTTTGTTCCCCGTCGTGAATTTGACTGAAATACATCCATGTTCAGGGACTACCCATCGAAGATTATTCCCGTTATACGCGGCGACCGTTGGCGTCCTCCCAGAAACGGGAGGATTCTGAGCCCCTTGCACTCCGCCCGTGCTATCGAGGTTATAGATAGTACAGGTCATCGTCGGTCGGAAAGATTTCGGACCATTCGAGAACTCGCGAGTAGGAGTTGCGATATGGGTGTTGGGAGGGAAATGGTATTTCCCTGCAGAATCGGTTGTTCCCTGTGTTGCAGGCATCGCGGGAGGGGTGTACGTACATAGCCCTCCGGTCGTTCCCGTCCCTGCCCCAGGGACGCCAGCACCTCCACCGAGCGCGATCCTCACATTATTTATAACCGACTGGTCTGCACCGAAGGCTTGGAGGAGCCCGATGATAGCACTCACCTGTCCTACCGTAAGAGCGGCTGCCGAGGCTTGGCTCACAAATACGGGTGAGATGAGAATCCCGAGAGATAGCACGGCGCCGATAAGATATTTTTTCATAAAAGTGAATAGGGTCGTATAACAGACATAGTATACATCGCAAGCCCGCCTCTAAAGGAGGCGGGCTTGGACAAGCACTCCCTTACTGGCAAACGTATCTATTCAGTCCATCCGAGGTCACACAGAGACTCGGGATAGTACACGCTCCATTTGTGTACACGAGGTTGTTACACACCGGTGGTGGCGGGCTCGACTGCATCGGACCCTCAAAGAAGACCCAGTGATCGGGGCCAGTGCCCCACTGGGGTGTTGTAGCAGGGTCAGTTGGAGGGCGAGTAGTGGTGCATTGAGACGCATTTGCGACGACCTGGCCGTTAGGGCATGTGTAGGTGGTCGCCGGGCAGAGGGACGCATTCGCTACAACCTGGCCGTTCGAGCAGGTGTATGTGGGTGTCGGGGTTGCGGAGAAGGTGCCGAAAGGAGTGAAGTCGGGGGCGGGAAGCGCGGGCCAGGTGCTGAATTCACAGTTCGCAACTCCCTCTCGTTGGAGAATGAGAGCACAGTAGTCAACAATTGGTCGCCCAATTTTCACCTGTTGACCAACCTGCCGGTTGTACGCTTCTTGATCAACGTCAGCGTTACGGATGTTCAGCCAATATTGACCAGGTGTCGGCCTACAAGAAGCATAAGAAACATTCGGATGATTGCTCGTTATCCAATCAAGACCTGCCTCACTGTAGTATGCGCCTGTCATCGCAAGACAGCCAGTCGCTTCGACAGTCTCTGACCAATCGCACTTACTTTTGGACAACGAAACAACAAGAGAAGTGCTTTCGTAGACAGTAGCTACCTGACCCTGCAGTTCTGCCAGATTGGGGTTTGGGTCGTTCTGATCCCATGCTTTAACCGTCACCGGCATCACAAGCGCCTCGTTTGCGTCAATCCTATAGCGAGGGAGATTTGCGTAGTTAGGAACAAGAGGTGCTCTCCCCGCCGCATTCTTCAACCCCTGCGCCGCACATAAATCTACCGCCGTCTCGGCTATGCCAGACACCGTAACCACCGGTCCGTCCTTCTGCTCTCCAGTGGTCATATTTCTCCAGTGTGTCTGCACTTTCACCGTGCCCGAGATAAAGAGTGATGGCATAGTGGCTTTAGACCACGTCTGCGTCCAGACTCGCGTGGCGGCATTCCAGCTCCAACGGGAGTTTTCTTTGAAGTAGATGAACTGGTTCGGATTGGTACAGGCAGTGGAAGGGCTGATGGCTGAAGCGGTAGGATGCGCAATGACTGTGAGACACCCGGCGGCGTTGTTGTAGTCGAGACCACCAGCAGTGAAGGAAAGCGAGTCGGAAGCACCGGAGAGTGTGGTCTTACTGAAGTTTGCAGTGATTCCCGAAGAAACCGTGCCTGCATGTTTGAACACCACTGTTGCATACGCCGTCGCTTGACGATCTCCATTTCCTATAACCGTGTACGTGGCATTAGCCGTACAACCATAGTAAGCAGAACCGGGAGTTGGAGAGGCTGAGCCATTTGCCGCCGTACCCGAGCCGAATGCCCAGGGAGTCCAAGGGTTGGTGGTGCCATTCTGGCGAGAGTCGTCACAACCAGAGACGACGACTGAAGCGAGATATGTAGAACCATTCGTCGACGACCACGCCCAGGTGCGCGGAACAAGCGGATCAACATCAGTGAGAGAGGTCTGGCCGTTTATAGTGAACGAAGCAGTGGGAGTACCCGCGGGAGGAGTGCCAGCAGAGGGCGTCAGTTTGGAGAGAATACCACTCGGAACACTTCCTGCTCCGGCATTGATTACCCAAATTGAACCGGAAGAACCAGGAGACGCGGCGGCGGCATTCGTCACGGTATAGGTACCAACCTTCGCTCCTGTCGCCGCAGATATTTTGGTGACACTGTTTCCACTCAGGCTCGTCGCCCAAATAGAAGCAGACGAAGGGTCATACGCAAGAGTTTCTGGACGAACGCCTATTGGGTAGGTGCCAATGACATCTCCTGTAGACGAATTCCGTTTCATGATGCTGTCTGGAGACGTCGTGACCCAGACAGAGTTCGTGCTCGAATCGAAAACAACAGCTTCCGGAGTATCCATGAGAAACGCGGTCTTCGTTCCTGTCACTGGATATACTTTGAAAAGAGTGCCCGAGCCAGCTACCCAGATGGACCCTGTTGAGGAATCGAAGGCCACATTACCTGCGCCATTTGCTCCTGTAGTGAACGAAGTAACCGCTCCGGTAGCGGCATTCACCTTAGCAAAGCTACCTGGAGAAGTGTTCCAGCTTGCCCAAACAGAGTTCGTGGAAGAATCAAAAGCGAGATATTGCGGGGCAGAACCAGAAGGAAGAGTGTAGGAGACTCCTTTAGCTCCTGTTTGACCGTCTACTTTGGTGACCGTATTCGCACTCAGGTCACCAACCCACAATGAGCTTGTGGAAGGGTCGACAGCCATTGAATGGACGTTGAATCCAGGATATCTAGCCGCAACCACACCCGTAGAGGCATCGACTTTGATGAGAGAGTTCCCGGAAGCTACCCATATATGATTGCCGAGATAGCCGATAACCCAAGGAGACAGATTGTACCCCATACCTATGTTGTAGTCGGTCTTTGTGTAATTCGTGACAACCGTAGCGGGAGCTACGGTAATATTCGCCGTGTCGCTTGCACTCCCCGCAGCATTTGTAACTGTGTAGGTAATAGCAATGGTGCACCCGATAAAATCGGATGAGAGACCCATTCCTGATGACGAACCGTTTGCCGAATTGGCGACGTACGCCCTCGAATCTTGTGTCGTACAAGAACTACTAGGACTCCATGCCATAGTCGAGCTCCATGTCGTACCCCCGGTCGAGCTCCATGTAGTTGCAATAGTATCTCCATAAGGAACAGTCACTGCGTGAGCACCGTTTACCATGATAGAAGCCGTGGGGGCAAGCGGTCCTCCTTGAGAAGATTCTGTACCTCCCCCGAGAGCGGCCTGCACATTCGCGATGACCGACTGGTCTGCGCCAAAGGCTTGGAGAAGCCCGATGATTGCGCTTATCTGCCCTGCTGAGAGAGCGGCGGCCTCGGCTTGATGCACGAACACCGGCGAGACGAGGAAGCCGAGAGCGAGAAATACCCCGAGAATGTAATTTTTCATGTGGATATACGATTGTTAATAGTACAAACAGTATACAACGCACCCCAAGCGAGAAATCTCCGTAGAGAAACCCATTAGGGGACAGAGATTAGTTCTGGAAGGGCTTGTGATACCGCCTCACATCCACTCCACTCGCCCCCAATACGGTGACCAATTTCTCGTATTCTTCTTGCCGTGCTTTTTTGTCTTCTGGCGTAAGTCGCGCAGCGTTTTCGCCGCTCAGCTGTATGAAGAGATCTTTCATGCGCCGTTCACCTCTCTCGATGCTCCCGCGGTCCTCGAATCGCGGCGATTCTGTCTTTGGGACAAGCTCGAGATCTGACGCTTTCGTCGCCTCGTGCGCATATGGCCTGCGGAATCTTTCGAAGATACCCATGCCTCTATGCTACCACTTTTTATGCACAAGTATCGTCCTGTGAAAATCAGGGGTGCTATAGTACGGTCATGGAAAAACGAAAAGTAGTGGCGATTTCGGGCGGATTCGACCCTATCCACATCGGGCACGTGCGGATGTTCAAAGAGGCAAAGGCACTTGGCGATGAGCTCGTTGTAATTCTTAACAACGACCACTGGCTCGTAAATAAGAAAGGGTTCTCGTTTATGCCGGAAGATGAGCGAAAGGAGATTATCGAGTCCATCGCAGGAGTCGACCGAGTCGTGATTACCGACCACGTGCCCGGAGACGCCGACCGAAGTGTCTGCCGAGCACTCCGAGAGATACAACCGCACATTTTCGCGAATGGCGGCGACCGCAAACCCGACGGCGACCCTGTTCCCGAAGTCGAAGTGTGCGACGAGCTCGGTATCGAGATGGTGTACAACATCGGTACCGGAGGAAAAGTGCAGTCCTCTTCCTGGCTTATAGCAAAAGCGGCGCAGAATACTTCCGACGCTAAAAAATAATGCGCATAGCACACACTGAAGCGCATCACTTGGGTCGAAACACAGAAAAAGTCGTTGCCAAGATTGCATACCGCTCGCAGAAGCGTATGATGAATGAAGCCGTCACCCTTGCCTTATGAACGCGACTGAGCGGGAGAGAATCGTTGTGTCTGTCGGAGGTTCTCTTATCGTCCCTGACGATATTGATACCGACTTCCTCACGCGCTTCAAGTCACTCATTCTCGAAAAGGTACAGCGAGGGTTCACATTCTCCATCATTGCCGGCGGCGGGAAGACTGCGCGCCGTTATCAAGACGCCGCAAACACCGTAACTCCCCTCTCGCGACAAGATCTCGACTGGATCGGTATTCATTCGACGCGATTGAACGCACAACTTCTGCGCAACATCTTCGTCGGCTATGCACACCAGCAAGTCATCAAGAACCCGACCATCGACGTTGAGGCTGACGAGCCTATCATCATCGCCGCCGGCTGGCAGCCAGGGTGCTCGACCGACTTTGACGCGGTTCTTATAGCCAAAAACCTCGGCGCGACGCGTCTCGTGAACCTTTCGAACATCGACTACGTCTACGACAGCGACCCGAAAAAGAATCCGCAAGCAAAGAAGATAGAGAAGACTTCGTGGGCAGAGTTCAGAAAATTGATTCCAGAAGAATGGGACCCGGGACTCTCTTCGCCCTTCGACCCTGTCGCCGCGAAGGAAGCCGAGGCGCTCGGACTCGAAGTCGCCATCATCAACGGCGCGAAGCTCGACGAGTTCTCAAACTACCTCGACGACAAACCATTCATTGGGACGGTTATTTCTTAAGCATGCATCGCCAAGGCGGTGTCTTGGAAGTGGTACCTTTCTTTGTATGGTAATATGTTCGGCATGAATAAACTATTTGGTATCGTTGGAATTATCTTTAGCACCTCGGTTTTGGTAGCAACTGTCTTGGTAGAAATTCCCTTGGTTTTATTCGGCGGAATGGCTCCAGCAGATTCATTTAATAACACCGCCTACTACCTCACACATTTTTGTCTTATTCTTTCAATAATTGCAGTCTGGCAGTCATTGTGTCTTATACAAGGAAAGAAGACTCTCAATACTCCATTACTACTGAGTGTAGCTTTTATTTATATTATGTTTACATTGATCTTTTTTACGCAATTTTTTTCACTTTAACGTTTATAAAAACGTAGCCCGCACAGTATCTAAGGAGGCAAGTATTGTTTTTACAAGGAAATCATTGCTCGGTGCAGAAATTAAAAACCACCCTTAGGTGGTTTTTAATTTCTGCACTTTTTCTTAGAACTACTTCTTGTTGAACCAGTTCGCGATTGGGATGAGGAGCGGCGCAGAGCGAGTGATAGAGGAGAACGTGCCTGCGACGACACCAACAAGCATCACGAGCGCGAAGTTGCGAGTCGTCTCTGCACCGAAGTAGATGAGCGCGATGAGCGCGAGCACCACGGTAAGCGCGGTGTTGATGGAGCGGTTCATGGTCTCGCTGATGGACTTCCCTATCGTGTCCTCAAATGATTCCTTATTGTTCATCTTCTCGTTTCGTGCGAGGTGCTCGCGGATGCGGTCGAAGATCACGATGATGTCATTCACACAGTAGCCGAGGAGCGAGAGGAGCGCGACGATGAAGAGCGAGTCTACTTCGGCACCCGTGAAGCGGCAGTACGCGGCGTAGAACCCGGCAGGGACGATGATGTCGATAGCAAGCATGGCGACGACTGTGATCCCGTAGCCCCAGCTCGGCACCGGCTTCGAGACCTTACGGAATGCGAAGGCGATATAGAGCATAATCACGAGAATCACCGCGAAGATAGCCCAGAGTGCTTTGTTGGTGAACTGACTGCCGAGAGCCGGACCGACAGAAGTATAAGAAAGCTCGGTAGAGGCCGCCTGTACAGAGAGTGCGGCAAGCACAGCCTCGTGCTCGGCAGGAGTCTGAGTGCGCGTGCGGATAGAAACAGCATCATCGCCTACTGCGCGGACCGAAACCGTCCCGAGCGGGACTGTCTCGACTTGCTGTTGGATTTCCGCGAGCGCCGGACGATTCCCCTCGTAGCTCACGTGCATGAGCGAGCCACCGATGAAGTCCACACCAAGCGGGAGTCCAAATGCGAAGATACTGCCCAGCGCCGCCGCCAGGATGAGGCCTGTGAGCCAGAAGAAGAACCCGCGATGGTTGATGATGAACATATGTTAATTTTTATGAAATCCCGAGCTGAGCAAGAACTTCCAAGCGCCCTGCCCTTTCTCTGGAACGATTGCGAGCAAGAAGACGCGAGAGAGCGATACTGCCGAGATGAATGACGCGAGCACACCGAGTACGAACACGAGCGCGAAGCCTTGCACAATCGATGTGCCGAGCCAGAAGAGGATGACACCGGAGAAGATCATCGTGAGGTGTCCGTCGCGAATAGCGGTCCATGCGCGAGCAAAGCCGATGTGTACTGCTTCGCGAGGATCCTTACCCTCGCGCAGTTCCTCTTTGGTGCGCTCAAATATAAGTACGTTCGCGTCCACCGCCATACCGACCGAGATGATGAGCCCGGCGATACCCGACGCCGTAAGCGTAACCGGAACGACCTTGATAACCGCGAGCATGAACGCCAGGTACTCAGCAAGCGCGACTGTCGCAACGAGTCCAGGGAGGCGGTACCACGCAATCATGAAGAGTGCAATGATAGCGAACCCGATGATGCCGGCCGCAACACCAGCAGTGATGGCCGCAGAGCCGAGCGTCGGACCCACAGCTGAACTGCTCTCAAGAGTAATTGGAACCGGAAGCGCGCCGAAGTTCAGGTTGCGCACGAGGTCGCGCGCTTCGGTGGCAGTGAATCGGCCGCTGATAGTCGCTTGCCCGCCAGGAATCGCCTCTTGGATAGTCGGTGTCGAGATGGGCTGACCGTCGAGGAAGATAGCAAGCGTCTGACCGACATTCTCTTTGGTAATCTTTTCAAAAAGAGTGGCGCCTTCGCTATCGAAATTAAGTATCACCTGAGGAGCGGTAATGCCTGATGTCGCTCCCGAGCCGAACCCAAGCGACGCGCTCGAGAGGTACCGACCGGTAAGACCGGTGGCCGCATAGGTCATCAGGGTCGTCGTACCAATTCTGGTAGTCGTCGCCAGACGGAACTCAAGCGTCGGTGTCTCGCCGAGCGCCGCGACAGCGGCCTTGATATCGGTCACACCCGGAAGATCAACGATGAGACGATCCTCAGTCGTGCCTGAGAGAGCACTCGCTTCTTCGGTCTGCACGAGAGGCTCCGCAACGCCGAAGAGGTTCACGCGGCGTTCGACGACACCCTGGAGCGCAGAGAGCGCGTCCGCGCGATCGCCTGCAGGCGTCTGGCTCATGTCGGCTTTGTAGACGAGTTCAGTACCACCCGCCAAGTCGAGACCGAGCTTGAAGCGGTACGAGGAAAGCGGATTAGCCTCAGTGGCCCACACGAAATATGTAAGTAAAAACCCTGCGACGAGGGCAACAATGGCGAACACCCGGTATCGAGTCATGGGGAGAGTATAAACCAAAGCGTGAAAAAGCGCAGTCTTGCGGTTTTAAGTATGTATTGCGTTCTCCGCGAGAGTGACAGCGTTCTCAAAGAGGCAGGCGACCGCCAGCGGGCCCACGCCGCCGGGGACGGGCGTGAAGAGTGAGCATTTGTCGGCACAAGCGGGGTCGGCATCGCCGACCACCCTCCCGCTTGACTCGGACGTGCCGGCGTCTATGAGGACGACGCCCGGTTTGAGCATGTCAGGTTTTATGAAGTGCGGTGAACCGGCACCGGAGACAACAATATCCGCGGCGCGTAGCGCCGCGACTGTCTCTTCTTCAGGCGTCTCGACAGTGACAATCGTCACCTCCGCACCCTCTTGTGTGAGCCATGTCGCGCACGGCGCACCGACGAGGAATCCCGCACCAATCACTACTGCCTTCTTCCCTTTCATAGCAACATTGTTCTTTTCAAAAATTTCTCGCACAGCGGCAACGACCGGCGGTAGAAGTGCGTCAGCGTCGCCGCGCTCGAACTTCTCGCGCGCAAGAGCGGAGAGCACGTCGGCGTCTTGCGACACTGGTATCGCATCGAGAATGGCTTTCGTATCGGCATCAGACGGCAGGGGGAGCTGGATGATAAAACCATCCGCGCGCGACGAGGGCGCGAGGCTCCGTGTTTCTTCGAAATCGCACCCAGCTTCTTCTGCGCTTCGCGCCTTTATCTTCAGGTAGGATCGTGTTGCTGCTGTTTCTTCCGGAGCTACGTAGGCGAGAACGTTCGGCCGCCTCCCGAGCACCGCCGCGCGCGCCTTTGCGCGTGCGAGTACTCCTGTCGCGAGAGCACGTCCGTCAATAATCATGCCTTATGTCGGCGAAGACTCTCGGAAACATATTTCTCGTATTCGCCGTCGGTGTACTGGAAGGCATCAAGACCGGCGTAACGGTACTCGTAACCGAGCACGCGCGTGACCTTCGACCCGTCGACGGCAATTGGATACGAGTAGCCCTTCCACGCGCCACGACCGGTCGGAATCTTGCCTCGCGTGAGATGCCAGAAAACAAAGAACGCGATGCGCGCCATCCACGGATAAATCGGGAGCTTATGCTTCCCTACTGCTTTCGCCATGTCAGCACCTCGCACGACTTCTCCTGGTGGGCAGATGTTGAATATTTCATACGCGCCGGCTGTCCCTCCGAACGCAAGTCGCTCGACAATACCAACAACGTCGTCTTCATGAATGAATTGCCGCAACCATTTCGGCGTCACCGGCACGAACGCTACCATTGCTGAAATGACACTATAGACGAAAGAATCTTTCAGCTGACCTGAGAGTGCCGACTGCAGGCCGAAGCGAATACGCATGTACCGCCCGCGCGGGCCCGTAATTGCCGCCGGTCGTACGATTGCCACGCTCGTATGCTTATCGCTCTTCTCGTAGCGCTCTCTCAAATGCTCTTCCGCTATCCTCTTTTCTTCGGCATAGAGATAGTCCGTCTTGCGGAATGGCTCGTCCTCGGTATAACGATGCTCGAGCGTGTTCGAAGGGAATGCGCCATAGGACGCAACTGTCGAGAAGTGTACGAGCCGCTCGACTGACTTCTCACCAAACGCAAACTCGAACACTTTGTCGGAGCCGCCAATATTCCACTTCCACTCTGTCGCCTGGTCGCCGTACATCTCGCGGATCTGCCAGGCTGTATGGATGATGATGTCCGGGTGATATGCGCGTGCCCGCTCTTCCCAGTCATCCGCCGTATTGAGTTGCAGATAGACAAGATTCTTTTCATCGTTGAACTGCTCGGGTATCGGCTCTTTATCAATACCGATAACGCGTTCGACATCCAGTCGTGCGGCGAACTTCTCCACCAACATTGCGCCGATGTATCCTGCCGCCCCAGTAATAAGTACCGTGTGCTTCATATACTCCACATTACCAGGAACTCACCCTGAAAAACATCCTTTTAATAGTCTTGAGCGCAATGATGATATCGAGTCCGAGTGAGCGGTGCTTCAGGTAGTAGAAGTCATAGGCAAGCCGCACTTTCGTCTCCTCGATAGACTGCGGGCTCACATTCCCCTGTTCGTACTGCTGATTTATCTGTGCCCAACCGGTGATACCGGGCACAACCGCATACCGCTCCTTGTAATACGGGAGCGACTCAGCAAGACGTCGCCCTAGCCCGAGGATATCGTTTCGGGGACCGATAAGTGAGACTTCCCCTTTGAGGATATTCACGAACTGCGGAAACTCATCAAGGGACGTTGTGCGCAAGAAACTACCGACTTTCGTCACGCGGTTTTCCCCCTCGTGAGTCCACTCTCTTGATGCTGAGATATCCTTCTGCATACTGCGAAACTTGTATACCCGTATACGCACTCCGTGTCGACCGAAACGCTCCTGTCGGAGGAAGAGCGCTCCTGGTCCCTCAAAGAGATTCGCTACCCAGATGAACGGCGCGATGACAATCGTGATAAGACCCATCACGAGTCCCCCGGTAATGTCGATAGCGCGCTTTGCAAGCGCATACCCGAGAGAGTCGGCAACGGCATTTTCGCGAAACCACGCTGGTTTGAGTTGAGAGAGCGGCACACGATCAAACACTTCTTCATATATATCTTCAAATGCGACGACCTGCGTCCCTCCCCGAGCAAGCCCACTCAGCTCTGCTGTATCAGCTTTTTCTTTTTCGACAACAAGTATCGTCGCATTCGAATCCCCGAGTTCTCGCCCGACGAACTCGATGCCGTACCGCGGGTTCCCATTCACTTCGGTAAAGAGTTCGTCCGTCTCTTCCCCGTGTGCGACGAGCACTGCTCGTTCACGACTACGACCCATCGAGAGACGCGGGAAGAGCACAAGCCGCCAGAAGAATATGAGAGCAAGGGATATGATTAGGTAGAGCACGAGTATCGTCTTCGGGGTGATGCCGAAATACGGAACGAGGAAGAAAAAGAGAGCCGCGAAAAGTATATTTGCTATCTGCGTCTTCACGAGTGCATCTGGCAAGCGGCTTGGGAAGAGAGCGATTCGCTTGCCATAGAGACCTGCGCTGTAGAAGACGAGCACCCAGAGCGCAAACAAAAAAGAGAAAGGAACAATAAAGCGCTCAATCGCGACAACATCAGGGAGAGTGCCATACCGCACCCACAGCGTGAGGTATAGCGAAAGCGCGAAAGCGACTATGTCGCCCGCAAAGAGGAGGAAAGAGGCTCGGCGGCCACTGATAATCATTATGGTAGGCTTATACAGTATATAACCTCGCGAAGCAATTACAGGTTATCCTTCTTACTATGTCCAAAAAAATACTCTATGTCATCACTAAGGCTTCTTGGGGGGGCGCCACGCGCTATGTCTACGACCTGGCAGTCGCGGCACAGAAAGAGGGATATGACGTAGCGGTAGCCTACGGTTCGACGGGTGTGCTTGCAAGCCGTCTCCAGAAAGCGAATGTCCGCACGATAGAAATCAAGAGTCTTGAGCGTGACATACGCATCTGGAAAGATGCTTCTGTCTACCGAGACCTTCTTCGCATCTTCAAAGAAGAGAAGCCGGCTATCGTGCACCTCAACAGCGCAAAAGCCGGTGGTATCGGAGCGCTTGCCGCACGCATAGCACGCGTCCCGCACATCATCTTCACCGCACACGGTTGGGCATTTAACGAGATTCGTCCTTGGTGGCAAAGGGGTATCATCCGAATCCTTTCTGCTCTCACCGTCTCTCTCGCTCATACCACTATCTGCGTCTCTGAGGCTATTAAACGCGACGTCGACTGGCTTCCTTTCAGCAAGAATAAGTTCGTTGTTATACATAACGGCATTGAGTGCGCGAAACTCCTACCACGTGCAGACGCTCGCGAAGCACTTCTCCCTACCCACAAGGAAAAGATGTGGGTCGGCATGCTCTCTGAACTCCACCCAACCAAGCGCATCATCGACGCAATATTCGCGATGTCGACGCTCGTCAAGAAACACCCCGAGACAATCCTCGTTGTCCTCGGCGAGGGCGACGAGCGCGCCCGACTTGAGAAAGCAATTCGCGCACTCGATCTTTCTAATCATGTGTTCCTCATCGGATTCATTTCTGACGGACCGTCCTATATGTCAGCGTTCGATATATTCCTCCACGCTTCTTGCAGTGAGGCACTCGGGTATGCCATCCTCGAAGCCGGGTGCGCAGGCTTACCGGTCGTCGCTACAAACGTCGGCGGTATACCAGAGATTATTGAGAACGATGTGAACGGGATACTTATCCATCCTGAGCGTTCAGGCGAGATAGTTTCTGCCCTGCAGAAACTCATAGACTCGCCGGACGTGGGCGCCACACTCGGTAACGTCCTCAAGGCGAAAGTCTCTCGAGAGTTCTCTGAGAAGCTTACATTCAGCAAGACACTCAAGCTATACCACGGCTAAATAATCGTCTTTAGGAGCCACCCCAATACTCGTTTGCGTTGGTGTCGCGTACCGCACCGCGACCATGGCGGGCGAGCGATGTCACGATGCCAAGCGCGGCAAACTCAAGCACCAAATGAGAGCCACCTGAGCTCATGAAAGGTATCGTCGTCCCGGTTACGGGCAGGAGTCCCAGACTGATGCCAGTATGAATCGCCGTGTGCGCCGCGAGGAGCACGAGCACGCCGAGCGTAAAGAACGAATCGAAGTTTGTCGCCGACTCGCGCGCAATCTGTGCGAGGCGGATGAAGAGGAGTCCGTATACCGACAGGAGAAGCATGACCCCGACAAACCCCCACTCCTCCGCGTATGCGGCAAAAATAAAGTCTGTCTGATACTCGGGAAGGAACCGGAGTTTGCTCTGTGTGCCATAGCCGATTCCCTTGCCGAAAATCTCGCCGCTCCCTACCGCTATCTTTGCTTGGTACGCGTTATACCCCGAACCGCGTATGTCGCTCGCGGGATTTACGAACGATATGATACGCGTGCGCTGATAGGGCTTCAACCCCCCGAACCAAAGGACTGATCCTGCGATAATGGCAACGATGCCGAGCAGAGCGAGATGCTTCTTCGAGATGCCCGAGACGAGCATCATACCGAGCCACAATGCAGAGAAGATGATGGTGTTCCCCATGTCCGGTTCGATGAGAACAAGCACAGCAAGCACCGCAGTATAGACACCTGAGACGATGATGTGCCGATAGTCCCCTATCTCGACATATCGCCTAGAAAGGTACTTCGCCAACAAAACAATAATTGCGAGCTTCGCGAAATCGGCCGGTTGGAACGAAATCGGTCCGAGAGAGAACCACGCGCGCGCACCCATGACCGGATCGGCAACGAGCACCAAGAGAAGCAGGACAAAAGCAACTCCGTAGAGTGTCATGACAACCGAGGTGCGACGGATGAACCGCATGTCGACAAACGAGATACTGAAGTACGCGCAGAGCGCGATGGCGAGCCAGAGCATCTGCCGCGGAGCAAGCGATGCACCGACCCCGAAGGTGCTCATGGTAAGCATCCCGATGAGCGAGAGCGAGAGCGCCGGAAAGAGGAGCGTCCAGTCGAAGAAAAGACGCCGAACTGCAGAGGTCATATTACGGAAGCGGTATGATCGGCACCACTTCTATTGCTGTCGTTGAAGCACTTCCAAACGAAGTATTCCACGTGAAGGTCGCCCCGGCCCTCCCTTGAGCGGGGATGCTCGGCACGATAGTCTGCGACGCGGCAATGACCGCTCCCTGTTCGTCATGCACCAGCACTATCGCGAGCACGTTCATCATGGTCGTTACGCTCGCATTAGAAAGCACTGCGTCAATGCGAGGCGCAGATACCGAACCTCCAAGTGTCGTGTTCGATACAACCGGAAGTATGCGCGGATCAGCGGCGAGTGTGAACCACTGCGGCGCGGAAGCGTCGATGGTGAGGAAAGCTCTCACGACTGTCTGAGAACCCGTCGTTATACCCGGGATGAACACCGGGACAGACGAAGAAGGCGGTAAGTCAATCGTTCCTTTTACTTCCTGTACGAACACCTGCTTCGCTCCGTAGAGCGTGACGGTATACGGAACATTCTTCGCCGCGGCGCGGGCGTTTATGTTTTCAATCGAAGCAATAACGTCGGTGCGCCCGACGCCATTTGGAATTGCTTTGGTGAAAAGCACGGTCGGTGCCTGCACCTCGGCAGTACAGAGGAACGCACACGGACCGCCACAGTCGACACCTGCTTCGCCCTGGTTCTGGGTACTGTCTGCGCACGATGGTGTCTCGTAGAAAATCGACGTGCCGAGGATAGCGAGAAACGCGACCACTACCGCGCCTACGATTGAGAGGATGATAGCTTGCCGTCGTGATGCCCAGCTCATATGCCTAGTATACCAAAGCTCCGCGCACTTCGTGTGCGGGGTTTTGCTTGTCTCCTCATGCTATGGATTGAACTTGAAAGTAGAGAGAATTTTCTGATACGTTTCCTCCAAAGAGAGATCCCCATTGTGGTTAATAAACTGGAATATTGTGTGCCCTACATTCAGATAGGTGTAGACGATAACGACACTTCCTGTACTTCCTGGATACGAAATAGTTCTTTGAATCGCCTCCTCATCGTTAACCATAAAAGTCTTCTCTGTCAAAAGAGTGCCTCGTGTATTTTTGTAATCTCCAATTACTTGCACGCTCTCTGGGTCGTTACTGCCCGATTTAACAGTCTTAAGCCAAAGAGTTGTTCCGAGTAAGTTCTCATTTGCATAACCCCATATCTGTACATACAGCTTGCCTGTCGGCAGAGATTTGATGAATGGGAAACTATATGCATCTTTTTGCCAGGCAAAGTTCTTCACTGTTGCTTGAAAACCTGTTCCGTCCATCCCGTTTGATACTTCTACAGTAAAATCGGCTGGATACTTAAACTGCAAATTATATGGTGCAGTGGCAGTATAGGTTTTCCAACCGGCAGTTTTAGAATCTGAAGTCTGTGCTGTCGAAGCCGCTATCGGCAAATTCTGAGCAACGGACGGAACCTCGGATTTCTTCTGTGTGTAGACATACGCCCCGCCACCAGCAAATACGAGCGCGATGACTATAAGAAGTAATGGGACAATAAATCCTCTTTGGTAGTTCATGGTTATTTGAATTTGATTGGGACGATAAACGTCAGAGGTATTTGACCATTTTTCTCTGCTTTGCTGGTGAACTTAAGATAGCCGGTGTTGGTTGTTATAGAACTCATCACTTGTCTATCGCCGACCGTCGCTTGAAATGGTGTCGGTAGTGTGAGCCAGTCTGTGGTTGCTGTAAGTATCGCAACGCTACTAATTGCTTTTCCGTTCGCATCAAACACTTGCACCAATCCTGTCTCACCTTCATTTGCGGCCCATCCATTACCGTTTATTTGACCCTGCACAGTAATAGGCAACGTTACAAGATCATTTGGTTTCGGAGAATTCACAATAATGCCTGTCTCTAGCGTTGGGGCTGTTTGAATAGTGAAGTAATTATCGCTTGAGTCTATATAAGTTTGACGGTTCGTATACACGCTAATCTTGTACTTGGAACCCTCTTTATACAAGGTCGGTATGGTCCAGTTGTATTGACCTTGAGTGATTAAAGTTTCCCCAGCATTTATTGTTGTTCCGCTAAAATAAGTGTCATTCATATCTTGAATTCCTATATACACATTATCTTGATCTGTTAACCCAGAAGAATTCCATCTAACGACGTATGTCTTGCCGGCCTGCAACGTTTCTCCCCCATTTGGATATATGACGGTTATAGACTTCGTTGTATTCTTGGTCGGTGCTACGAGAGGCGCTTGTATTGTTGGAGGAGTAAATTTGAAGGTGCCAAGCATGCCGTTTTCAATCATTTTCCCACCAGTCGTAAACACGTATAGTTTTCCATCGAACTTAACGCCTATCAGCTTTTGCCCCCACGCTGTCGTATCAATCTGTACTGCAGGTTGTCCGCCCATTGTCATACGAGACATTCCTTTATATGTTCCTTCCGTTACAAAGGCCTGCTGCATTTTGTTTGCCCACTCATCTAATGACAAATTACTTGTGTCGACTGTGATACTTTCATGAGATTCTGGCTGTCCAATATCAAACACAACATCGCTTCCGGATTTAGTGCGATCACTACGCAAAGAATCTATCTTCCAGTCTGTTGGATACTTAATAGAAAAACCAAGAGCTCCGTTCGTATACGTCTTCCAGTCAGCAGTTTTAGAATCTGAAGTCTGTGCTGTCGAAGCCGCTACCGGCAAATTCTGAGCAACGGACGGAACCTCGGATTTCTTCTGTGTGTAGACATACGCCCCGCCACCAGCAAATACGAGCGCGATGACTATAAGAAGTAATGGGACAATAAATCCTCGTGAAGTTTTCATACTATAAAAATAGCACGAGAAAATGAAAAGCCGCGCAAACGAATGCGCGGCGGAGTTGGTGGGGGTGGCTGGATTCGAACCAGCGTAGATACTCGCTTATGAAACGAGTGCTTCGGCCACTGCATTAGGAACGATGGACGCCGTGATAGAGAGCACACGTTAGACGTCGTACCGCACAAAACACAGTTTCTCTGAGCTACACCCCATGAGTGAGGCGATATGAAAATGTGTGTCTGCACATATTTTCATATTCGCCGAATGAATGGGATGTATGCCTACATACACCCCGAAAAAACTATGGTTACTTCAAGTATTCAGTTCTGGCGGCTAGCTACTCTCCCCACCTGTTACGGTGAGTACCATCGCCGCTAGGAGGCTTGACTGCCGTGTTCGGAATGAGAACGGGTATGACCCTCCCGCCAAACCACCAGAACTGAACACTCGAAGTGTTTTTATACGAATACGCCGCAAAGGAATTGAAAAACAGATTTACAAACAACGATTGTGATATACACAGTTCCGCATGAGAGACTGGACATATTAGTACTCCTCGACTCAACACATTACTGTGCTTCCATCTAGAGCCTATCAACGTGGTCATCTCCCACGAGTCTCATAACGATTCCTAATCTTGGGGCCCGTTTCCCGCTTATATGCTTTCAGCGGTTATCGGCACCCGACATAGCTACCCAGCGGTGCCTTTGGCAAGACAGCTGGTAGACCAGAGGTCAGTTCATCCCGGTCCTCTCGTACTAGGGACAACCCCCCTCAAGAATCAACGCCTGTAGTAGATAGGAGACCAACCTGTCTCACGCACTTTGTTTACTCCGATTACTCGGAGGGTCGGACTGTAACACCACCCGTTCTGGGTGATCAACATTCAGTCTCTAAGGGTGTAATACCGTTGTGAGCTTAGTACGATGGAGGAAGCTCGTACGAAATGTATGTCTGATCTACGGTCGGTCGCGTACCGACTTTCCTCAACTCCAATTTCATATGTCATCGTCTCCCCCGTACTAAGCCCACAACCATAAAACTTCCCTCGGTATTGCCCGTTGCATACGGGTTCCACCGATATCAGTTGATTTGCTAACGTCTGTATTCCTACAGACGACCGCCGTGAGTTGTCGTTTACGCACACTACGTCTCCACGTAGCTAACATCTGCCTCGGGGTTCAAACCGTTCAATTATCGAACGCTTCCGTTCAATCGCTGAACGGTTTGAACCCAGCTCGCGTACCTTTTTAAATGGCGAACAGCCATACGCTTGGGACCTTCTCCAGCCCCGCGCTAAGGTGAGCCGACATCGAGGTGCCGAACTCCGCC
>JBAQEU010000005.1:0-22569 GCA_049286905.1 Minisyncoccia bacterium | reverse complement strand
CGCCTGGGAGGCGTGCGTCCTGGACGAGAAGACCTTGCGAGCATTTTATCGAGCATTCTTATGCGAAGAGAAAATCCGCAAGGTGTACGCCGAGATTTTAAAGGAGCGGAGCGACTATTAAAATCCAAGTGCCGTTCCGAAGGAAGCGGCCGGAAGCTGTATTAAGACATACATATTCTTCGTTCGGTGTTAAAGGATAATTAGCCCATTATCCTTTAAGCCTCACTCATCGCTGTAAGCTTCGAGAAACGTAATCGTGGTCCAGGCCGGCGGACTACGAAGTAGTCCGCCGGCCGGAGCGCGACGGCACGAGGCCGAAGTCGCGACCAGGCAAAACAAAACACGGCGCTTGGCGCCGTGTCGGACTGCGAACTGCATATTTCACGCTCGTGCTTCGTGAAGTAGGATGAGCTCCTGCGCCTGAAGGTTAAGTTTCCTTAATCCGTTCATGTAGCTTTGGGGTGCTCGGTCGAGCGGTCTCAAGTCGAACGTGTGCCCGAAGGTCATCTCTTGAAACGCGAAGTCAAACGGCTGTTTCAGGTGACATGCGTGGATGGAACCCGTGTTCGGCCGCCATTCCCCCGTGTGTTCTCTTACGAACGAACATAGGATGTGGGCCTTTCCTCCCCACCCGTTCGGAGTAACCACTACCACCCGTTCGTTCGGGGCTTCCGGTCTGTGCGGCTGAAGCGTGTAGCTGAAGCCCTTTCGCACATTCCAGCCCAGTGCAGTGTGCCGAAATACCAGATCCAGTCTTTCGACAAGGGCACACACAGCGAATCCTAGTGCGTCTACGTCGAACTTCACTTGCTGATTCATCCTCTTCTCCTAAAGAAAGATCACCTGCACAGCTAGGAATCCTAGCTCCTGGTATTATTTTAACATAGTTTGCGTTACTTACAACTAGCACGCGGAGTCTTCACTTACAGACGAAACTTGGGTCGGACCAGCTCGGAGTCTGCCAGTCCCCAGCTATCTGCGGTATCACTGACACGTCTTCTCCTGTGGTCTCGCTCCAGTAGCCGAGGTGGACGCCCCGGTCCCAGGCGCTCGGATAGCAGTAGTAGCGGAAGGCGTACGTGCCCGATGGGACTGCATCGCCGGTCATGTTGTTCGTCGGGTCAACAGGGACTTTCTTCAGGACACCTGCAGTGACCAGGAATCCCAGGAATCCTCCTTGTGATGAATAGTCCCAGTCTCCCGCGTTCGCGTCGCTGTACGTACCAGTCGCCGGGCCGCAGATCGTAGTGCCTTGCGTGATTGGTAGACAACCGTATTCGAGGTAGTACTCCTGAAGAGCAGTGACGATGGTGTGCATAGACGCTTGGCGTGATGCGTCGCGAGCCTTGGCGCGGGCTTGGGTAAACGTGGACATGACAATCGAAGAGAGGACGCCGATGATGGAGATGACTACCATCAGCTCTATGAGGGTGAATCCGGCGGATGTGTGTTTGCGCATAGTATTAACGGCGCATTCCTGCCTCACGTGCGGCCCGATATGCTTCGGGTTCTGCTGACCATGAATCAGTCTTTCGAGATGGAGCGCCGCTCAAGGACATGATGACTATCGATACAAGGAAGAATAGTAGAGCGATACCGAGCAAAATATATTCTGCAATTTTCGCATCTGTCGTGATTCCTGTGCGCAGTATGAGTTCTACCAGCGCAGATTGCTTCTGCGTTTCAATCGGCCCCGAAATAAGAGGCCGAGCAAGGTCCTGTTCCTCGTCGAACTGAATGTCTGCCATAGCAATGCGATAAGTATATAACAATCGCGCCAAGCGCAAGAGCTTATTCCAGATGCATCTCTTGGTCGGCTGTGCGGGCTCGTATTCTAAGTGCGGGATAGTTCCTCAGTTCTGGATCGCTTTCGACGAGTCGGGCGGCTTCGGTGCGGGCGGCCTCGACGAGTCTCAGGTTCTTGAGCGCTTCCATCGCTATGTCTGATATGCCCCACTGGCGACCCCCGGTGAGTTCGCCAGCTCCGCGGAGGGCGAGGTCATACTCGGCGAGTTCGAAGCCGTTCTTCGCTGTCGTGAAAGCTTTCATGCGGTCTTTGGTTGCCTGCCCGAATGACTCGGGGAGTGCAAAGCAGTATGCCTGATGGGTCGAGCGTATGACGCGTCCGCGGAGCTGGTGAAGCTGGGCGAGTCCGAATCGTTCTGCACCCTCGATGAGGATGACGGTTGCATTCGGGACGTTCACACCCACCTCGACGACCGACGTGGCGACCAGTATGTCAATTCCTTTCTCTCCGCCGGAGGCGGATCCGCCTCCGGCGGAAAATTTCTTCATGACCTCTTCTTTTTCCGCCGGCCGCATCTTGCTGTGCAGGATACCGATAGTCGCTTCGGGGAATACTTCTTTCCCGAGCCGTGCGGCTTCGGCTTTGACCGACTTCGCCTGGAGTGCGAGCTCTTTTGCTGGGTCGGGTTCGTCAATGCGCGGGCAGATGACATACGCCTGGTGACCGGCGGCAAGCTCGGCGTGCACGCGCGCATACGCCTGCTCGCGCTTCTCGGGGCCAAGTACTTCCGTCAGAATCGGCTTGCGGCCCGCAGGCATCTGGTCGAGGAGCGTGAGGTCGAGGTCGCCGTAAAGCGTGAGGGCGAGTGTGCGCGGAATCGGTGTCGCGGTCATCGAGAGCAGGTGCGGAGCGATAGTGCCTTTTGTCGCGAGCTTCTGACGGTGGATAGTGCCGAATCGGTGCTGTTCGTCGATGATGGCGTACGCGAAATACTTGAACGAAAGCGACTTTTCGATGATTGCGTGCGTGCCGATGACAATAGGTATCTCGCCATTCGCGACCATCTTCTTAAATGCTGGTTTGCTAAGCTTCGCCGATTCCTCGTATCGCACACGGGAAGGGAACTTGCGGCACTCGCTTCCTGTGATGAGCCCAATCGGAATGGGGTGGTCTTTAAAATAGGAAACAAAAGTTGAGAAGTGCTGTTTCGCGAGAATTTCTGTGGGGCACAGATAGGCGACTTGGAGCGTGCCGGCGATGCGGCCTTTTGGTAGTGATGTTGCGACGAGGTAGGCGGTTGCGGCGGCGACCGCAGTCTTGCCGCTCCCCACATCACCCTCAAGAAGTCTGAGCATCGGGTGTGTCTTCTCGAAGTCAGCAGTAATGGTCTCGATTGCTTGTGTCTGTGCTTCTGTCGCCGGGAAGGGGAACGATGCGACGAAGCTTGCGAGCTTCGCGCGGTCGACCGTAACGGGGAGCGCTTCTTCCTGGAGGAGTGCTCGGCGGCGCTTCTGCATCACTATCTGGAGTGCAAATATTTCTTCAAATGCGAAACGCTTGCGCGCCGCCGCCGCATCCGGCATCTTCTGCGGGGCGTGTATGAACACGAGTGCGGAAGAGAGCGACGGGAGGTTGTACCGCTCGAGGATCTCTGCAGGTATCGGGTCAGCAAGCTCCTCATGCACGTTCGACTCGAATACTTTTCGTATCGCATGCGAGAGCCAGAGCGAAGAGACGCCTCTGCTCTCGGCATAGATAGGGTGGAGTGCTAGGTCGGGCGTTTCAGTGCTTTTCGAGAAAAGGGAGTCGTGCACTTCTTCGGGCGTGACGGGAGATTTGTCGATCTCTGGGTTTGCGAGGTACACCTTTGCACCTTCGCCTGCGACTCGGCCGCTCACTTTCACTACCATGCCGTCATGGAGCGACTTCGCGATGTATGGCTGGCTGAACCACATCATCTTGATTCTCCCAGAGGCGTCTTCAAGCCACGCTTCGGCTATCGGACGGCGGCTCTTCCAAGTCTTACGGATGTCCGGCTTCCGTACCGTGCCGTAGAGCGTCACATCGCTCCCTGCGGTGACGCCGGTAATTGTGCCGGTCGACCCCGCGTTCTCGTAGCGGGAGGGGAAGTGGTAGAGCAGATCACGGATAGTCCGTATCCCGAGCTTGTGGAGTGCCCGCTTCTGTTCAGGTTTGAGCCGGGTGAAGTGCTTCTCAATCAAATCCTCGGGGTGCATACGAACAGTATATAGAGGAATGCTATACTCGGCACATTATGGATACGAAAAAAATCATCGCGGCATACAAGAAACAGGGAGCAAGGATCGAGACGAAAGCGAAAGTGAAGCTGAAGGAGCGCAAGGACTTCTCGCTCTGGTACACGCCGGGCGTGGGCGCGGCCGCCTCGCATCTGGCGAAGCACCCGAAGGATGCGCGATTGATGTCAATCAAGCAGAACAGTGTCGCTATCGTCTCAGACGGTTCAGCGGTCTTGGGTCTCGGGAACATCGGCCCGTACGGCGCACTCCCGGTGATGGAGGGGAAGGCACATATATTCAAAGAGAAGGGAGGAGTGGACGCGTGGCCGCTCGTTTTGGACACGCACGACCCTGAAGAAATCATACGAATCGTCAAAGCGGTTGCGCCGAACTTCGGCGGCATCAACCTCGAAGATATTAAAGCGCCCGAGTGTTTCGAAATTGAGAGACGACTGATTGAGGAACTCGACATACCCGTGATGCACGACGATCAGCACGGGACTGCGATAGTCGTGCTTGCCGGCATGCTGAATGCGGCGAAGGTTGTAAAGAAAGATTTGAAGAAACTAAAGATAGTCGTGAGTGGCGCAGGTGCCGCCGGTACAGCAGTTGCGAAGCTCTTGCGGGCCGCCGGAGTGAAGGACATCATCCTGCTCGATCGATTGGGCACCATCTACGCCGGTCGTCCTGACTTGAACACGCACAAGGCCGAGCTCGCCGCCCTCACGAACCCGCGCAAGGTGCAGGGCGGTCTCGCTGAGGCGATGACGGGTGCCGACGCATTCATCGGCGTCTCAGGGAAAGGCCTTCTGAAGGGCGAACATGTCGCGCTCATGGCGCCAGGCGCTATCGTCTTTGCGCTTGCGAATCCGATTCCCGAGATTCTCCCTGATGAAGCATGGCGAGCGGGAGCAGAGGTGATCGCAACTGGCCGAAGCGACTACCCGAACCAGATAAACAACGCACTCGTCTTTCCGGGTATCTTCCGTGGCGCACTCGACAAGGGCGTGAAGAAGATTACAGAAGCGACGAAGCTTCGTGCCGCTCACGCGCTTGCAGACCTCGTTGCGAAACCGACTGCGGCGAAGATAATTCCTGACTTGCTCGACAAGCGGGTTGTGCAAGCGGTCGCAAAAGCGGTACGCTAGAGGGATGAAAAAACACACAAGCTTCTATCATGCGCTCGTGTGTCTGCCGGACTTCTGCTACCCGTTCAAGACTGAGATAGAAGGGCAATGGGTGCGCGGCATGCGCTCCTACAATGCCACACTGGCTCGCTATCAGAAGCAGTATGGTGTGGGGAAGTATGGGTTCAAGCTAAACGCCTATCGGCAGGTGTTTCATCTCGCCGGTTCAGTGCTTTTCCTAGTTGTTGCGGCGTACCTCTCGCAGTCGTTCTTTGGAGGCGAACGGGCGATGTATGCTTTCCTGTTCGCGGCGGTGGCACTCATTTCCTTCCAGGAGTTCTATCTGCATCGTCGCTTGTACCAACAGCTCTGGAAGAAAGGTTTTGTCGATTGGCTCACGTGGTGCACCCCGATGGTTGTCTATTTCTCGACCCATTTCCTCTGATTTCCCTGGGTGATATACTTGACGCATGTCTACTACATATATTGTGCTTGCCGTATTAGCCGTAATTGTGCTCTGGGTCGTGTTTTCGTATAACAGCCTTATTACGCTCACGAACCGTGCCAAGGAAGCATGGTCCGATATCAACGTACAGCTCAAGCGCCGCTATGACCTCATTCCGAACCTTGTTGAGACGGTGAAGGGCTACGCCACACATGAGTCTGCTGCTTTTGAGAATGTGACGAAGGCGCGTGCCGCGGCTATGGGCGCCGGGAGCTCGACTCCTGCGGCTCAAGCACAAGCCGAGAATATGCTTTCAGGAACACTCAAGACGCTCTTCGCTGTTTCCGAGGCCTATCCAGAACTAAAGGCAAACGAGAACTTCGTGCACCTCCAGAAAGAGCTCAGCGATACCGAGGATAAGATTCAAGCATCTCGCCGTTTCTACAACACGACCGTCATGGCGCTCAATACGGCTATTCAGACGTTCCCAGGTAACATCATCGCTTCTTCGTTCAGCTTCAAACAGATGGACCTCTTCGAGCTTGCAAACTCGGCAGAAGCAGAACCGGTGAAGGTACAGTTCTAACCTCCTATGAGTTTCTCAAGCTCAGAAAGGCCACGAGCGTTAACGCCGAAGGAGAAGGCTTTAGTGGAAAAGAATAGAGCACTTGAAGCCGAGGTCAGAGTCGCTGGTGTTGAAAATTGGGGTCGTCAAGAAGAACAGAAAGGGCTCGAAGAAAAGATCGGGGATCTGGAGGAGAGGATCGGCATTGACCCCCTCACTGGCGCGCGTCAGCGCGATGTTCTCTTTGCAGAACTCGACCAGATGCTGAAAAGGATTCATGAACCGACCGGAGAGCACCGCAAAGAAGGTGTTTCTGTGATATTCATTGACCTCGACAATTTCAAGAAGGTGAATGACAAATTCGGTCACGGCACTGGCGACAAAGTCCTGATAAAAGTCGCCGGACTCCTGAAAGGTCCGCTTCGCGACTCAGATATACTGGCACGGTATGGCGGGGATGAGTTCGTCGTGCTTTTGCCGAATACGAACGAAGAACACGCGCTCGTCGTCGCCGAGAAGCTCCGCACCGTCTTCGAGGATCAAGATCTCTCGGTACTTGGCGTTACCGCGAGTATCGGCCTGTGCTCCTCGGACCTATCGTCGGCGGCGGACTCGAAGACGTTTATCGACAATGCCGACAAAGCGGCCTATGCCGCAAAGGATAGCGGTAAGAATGCGGTACGTGTGTATCACGGGTCATGAACCTCTACGACCAGCGCACCAGCAACATCCGCCGGACGTGGGCGCTCATCTTGGGGTTCCTTGTTCTCGTCATTGCAGTCGGGTATGCGATTGCCTGGTACTACGGCAATCCGGGCATCCTCTATGTCGCGGTGTTCATCGCTGTTGCGACAAACTTCTATGCGTATTGGGAGAGCGATAAGCTCGTACTCTCGATGAGCCATGCCCGGCCGGCACTGCGCGAAGAGTTCTTCGACTTCTACACGGTTACCGAGAATCTCGCGATTACCGCCGGGCTCCCGGTGCCGAAACTCTATGTCATCGACGACCCCGCTCCGAACGCATTTGCGACCGGTCGCGATGAGAAGCATGCGGTCGTGTGCGCGACCACAGGGCTCTTGTCCATACTGACGCGCCCTGAGCTTGAGGGCGTCATAGGTCATGAACTCTCGCACATCCAGAATCGCGACATCCTCCTCATGACCATCGCAGTGGTGCTTGCGGGATTCATCGCCATTATCGCGGACATCTTCCTGCGGATGTCTTTCTACGGCGGCGGGAATCGCGACCGTGAGGGCGGGAATGGTCTCATCCTCGTCCTTGGGGTCGTGGGGCTCATCCTCGCGCCAGTTGCGGCGAAGCTCATCCAGATGGCCGTCTCCCGTCGTCGGGAGTACCTCGCTGATGCTTCGAGTGCACTCCTCACGCGCTATCCGGAGGGTCTCGCGTCGGCGCTTCGGAAGATAAGCTCGGCAAATGTGCCGATGCGGAACAAAAGCCACGCCACCGCGCATCTCTTTATCGACGAACCCTTCGGCAGGCCGGAAGGAGGGAAGCTCGCGTGGCTCGAAGGACTCTTCGCCACCCATCCGCCAATCGAAGAACGGGTTCAAGCACTTCTCGGTCCGAAGGCGTGATAGAAGTTTGGTTTTCTGATATAACAGAACACAAGGAGACGTCGCATAGTGGTCTAGTGCACCGCCTTGGAAAGGCGGCAGGCTCGAAAGGGTCTGGGTAGTTCGAATCCCCCCGTCTCCGCAAAATGAAACCCCGCAAGGGGTTTTACATTTTGCGGAGACGAGGAAGCGCGGGGCGCTTCCGTGGGGGATTCGAAGACCTTGTGAGCCTAAAATTGAGCTTGCGAAAATTTTAGCCACAAGGTGTACTGAAACTGTAAGTTTCGAATCCCCCCGTCTCCGCCCTTGATACTTTTTATCCTTGTGTCCTAATTACCTTAGGCATGAGGTAACAGTACGACCCAAAGTGGTTCGAATTTCGAATCATGTATTAACCGTATTTTTCTTGGTCTTTCTTGCTTGCTACATACAACGTGGTTAGTCTTGCGTAACCACTCTGATCAACAAGCCAACCGGTCAATACTTCTGCCTTCCTTCCATTTAACCCAATTATAGGTACGAGTGCATGATATTGAATACCGTTTTCAGTAATACGAGTTTTGTGAAGCTTCGCGCTAGGAAGGGTTTCGATGATTTGGTCATTTAGATATTTCCAATGCTCATCAGTTATACCAAGCAGATCGCGGAATAAGACTGCTTTGTGCCCGCCATCAGGATGCTTCAAATTCAAAGCATAATCAACCAGTTTTTCTCTTTGGAGAACCACCCTTTCAAATCCTTTTGGTATGGAAAATTCAAATTCCTTGCCGCCATGGTCTTCGGTTGTCATGTCTCGAAGTGACGCTGCAATATTTTGGTAATGAGATGCTTTTCTCGTTCCCTCAAGAAGCTCTAGGCTTTCCAATCCTCTTTTTGAAAGTTTCTTCTTTTTGAAAAACTTTGGCTTCTTGGAAGAAAAATCCTGCTCGTATAGATGAGCGACTTTTTTGCGCAGTTCTTCGTTATCTGCACATAAAAGGTTGCAGGGTATATCATCACTGCCTTTCACTGTGTATATCATTCCATGATCTATAAAAGAGTCATCGACTAGCTGCTCATCAAGCAGAGCAACGTGTAATGGATTACCTCTGTCTACTTCAAATACCCCATAATAAGGAGTAAAGCTTTTTAAATCGTCTTCGATTTGAGAGACAAGCTTTCTGGAAATTGTTGGAAAATAAATTACGAAGGTGTTTCTTTTTAGTATTGAAATTGGGAAAATGTCATCGTCGGTTGTGTGCCAAGTCAACGCAATTGAGTCAACCAGATCCCAAAACATCGCTGAATATGAATCACTATCGACACCCACCACCCAACTAACTGAATTTCTATCCCCAAATTTTTTTCTAGAAACCCCTAAATACTTTTCAGCTCGTCGATAAATTATTAAATCGCCCCTTAGTATCAGAGAGTGGCACTTACTTTCAAAATCGTTCTTAAGAAGAGATGTGAATAGAACGTCTTCACAAGGCCCGCCATACCAGCCGCCAAACATCGGATCATCTGCATTAAACGAGAAGGCGTAACTTGATTTATCTCTATCAAATAAGTCTCTGAATTTTGCAATTATGTATTTAAGACCGTTAAGCATAGTGCTGTCATCATAACTTTTTTACCTCGATTCGTGTTCTTTCTTTAAGCCGTCGCTTGAAATGATTCGAATTCCTTTGCGTTTAGAGGAACGAAGGGGTTCGAACTTTAGAGTATGATTAAGGTTGAATATGAGTAGGAGGATATTTTCAGAAAAGATAGATTTGATAAACAAGGCCCGGGAAGCAATGCTTTCTGCCGTGCAAATTTACAACAATCCTCTCGTTACTTTCAAAACAGAGTCTTTCATAGTTTTGTCTAGTATTGCGTGGATTTATTTGATGCATTCCTATTATCGATCAAAAAAGATTGAATACAGATACTCAACGAAAGTGGGTACTCGAAAAAGGTTTATAAGAAACCCAGATGGGAGCATTAAGTATTGGGACTTGAAAGAATGTATATCGAATCAAGATTGTCCTATTGATAAAAATACAAAAAATAATCTTGAATTTTTGATCGGGCTCCGTAACCAAGTTGAGCATAAAAAAGCTGACGGGCTCGATTCATATTTGTCTGCTCGCTATCAGGCATGCGCATTGAACTTTAATTATTATCTGAAGAAGCTCCATGCCGAGAAATATGGTCTTGATCAGAATCTTGCGCTTAGTCTGCAATTTGCAGAACTGGATTACTCACAGGCCAAGATCATCAGGGATAAGGAAGAATTGATACCATCCGAGATAAAATCATATATCTCTGATTTTGATAACAGACTCTCAAGCTCTGATATAGAGCACGATCGATTTGCGTACAGACTTCTATTCACAAAAGTCTTAGCCAAGCGAAAAGGCCAGGCGGACAGAGTTATCGAGTTTATTGATCCAAAGTCGGATCTCGCAAAAAACATATCAAAAGAATACTTAATTAAAGAAGAGGTTGAGAAACCAAAAGTTTTGGCTTCTCAGATTGTTAAACAAGTCCAACAGGCAGGTTTTAAGAATTTCAGAATGCATGAGCATACCACTTTCTGGAAGAAACATGATGGGAAAAATCCCAACAAGGGATTTGGCACAGAAGTGGTAAAGGCATGGTACTGGTATGAAAACTGGGCACCGTTTATCATTAGCGAGTTAAGCAAGGGAACGACTAGATGATATTTGATTTGACTATTCAATCGTCACCACTCCTTCCGTAATCTTGATCTTGCTTTTGAAACACCCCATCAGTTCGCGCCGTTCCTCATTCGTGCCTTCCTTGAGTGTGTATTTCGCGTAGGTCTTTAGATCGATGTCGGCATGCATCTCGCCCTTATTCGCGATACCGAGTACGCCACGCTGGAACTTGTTGAAGCGTTTCAGTTCGTCCTCGAATTTCTGCTCGATGCCGAGCGTGTTGAAATCGATCTGGTCGAGAAGTGATATCAGTTGCTCGATGAGATCATCTTCCTGCAAATACTTGCTGTGGCACGTGTGGTTCTTTGAGCGGCCACAGCCGTAATAGATGTAGCGCTTTGTGGTGCCGTCTTTGCGCGGCTTGTACTTTTCCTCTGCGCTGATTCCCGAGCCGCACTTGCCGCAGACCATGAGCTTCGTGAAGGCGAACTCGTGACCCTGTCGCACGATATTGTCGCGCTTCATCTGCACCTGCACCGCATCGTAGAGCTCTTTCGACACGATCGGTTCGTGCTTGCCCTGATACCAGTTACCACTCTTCTTCGGGTATTCAAAGACGCCGTAGTAGAAGGGGTTTTGAAGATTGCGCAGAACGTTTGAGAGCGCCATGTTGTGATTGCCGACCGACTTGAAGTTCAGGTCGAACTTGAGCCAGTGGTGGATCCTGCGCCCAGACCATTTCTCATACGCCATCTTCTCGAACATCTTCTTGATGATGGGCGCACGTTCTGGATCGATAATCACCTGACACTTTTTATCCATCATCTTTTGATTCAAGTATCCAGCTGGTGCTGTGCCGGGCCACAGTCCCATCTCTACGCGTGTTCGCAACCCGCGCTTCACGTTGATGCCTCGATTATCGTTCTCGAGCTTCGCTTGACCGCCGAGTATCGTGAGCAAGAATTTCTCATTCGGGTTGTTCCGGAAGCCCTGACTGAACGTGCGTATGTCATGCAGATATCCGGCGTCCATGAGGTCGACGATACGACCGAGGTCTCCAGCATTTCTACTGATGCGATCTGCCGCCCACGTGAGAATGCCGTTGTATTTCCCCGCACGAAGCTCGTCCACGATCTCGTTGAAGATCGGCCGCTGCCCAGTCTCCTTGGCCGAGTGGCTCTCACGCTTCATGGCGACCACCTCAAGCCCCTCACGTTCCGCTAACTGGAGCATTTCCTTTACCTGGCTCTCTATGCTCAAAACCTGCCGTTCCTCGCTCTCGGTGCTCTTGCGGGCGTACAGGCAGTATCTGACCTTAATGGGGGCTTGTATCTGCTTGGCCGGGAACCCCGTCGGCGCTTGTATTGTGTTCATACAACACCATTGATGACGCAGACCCTCGAAGGAGTCTAGAGCGTCCTAAGAGCCCAAGAAGTTGATAAACTCCCCCTAAGAACTCCCAAATTTCCAGCCTCGTTCTTTGGTTAACTCCAGCAAATTTAGACACTTCACGTCGAACGCCGGATCCCGACAAATATTAGGGATATTGAATTTCTCTGGACTAGGACTATTGGTGAATGTTTCTTCAGTAATAATCTTCAGCTTGCATACTTTTGCTTGCGCGATTAGCCATGGATCGGCGTATGTTTGACCAACTCTCCGATTAACGAAGGATTTATAGCTTGTCGACATGGCGCGTATCACATCTCCCTCGGATGGAAGGTTGTGCGTATGGAATACATGCTTGTTTGCATGCGCCCAATTGTATAGCTCCTCTCCCTTTTCGCCGTCAGTGTTGATTTCATCAAGAACTTCGGCATGTGACACGATGACGCCCGACTCAACGAGCTTGCGCACATTCTCCCAGAGTCCCGGTATCACGGTCTTTGAAGACCAAGCATCTTCATTGAAGATGTCCATGAGGGAGCAACTATCGATAGCGTATTCCGCAGGTTTGGAAAAAAGATCAGTTTGCATACCTACTAACTAACCGTTCGAGCCCAGGGAGGTGCTTCGTCTTGAGACCAAGATAATCCGACACGCTGGTTCGAGGAATCTTTTTCTGTCGGTATGCCTCAAAAACGAGAGATGTGTAACGAGCGCCATTTTTCTTAAGAACAGTTCCTAATGAGAATGTCCCGCCTTCTCCACGTTTGAGCGGTATCTCATCCTGCCAAATTCGCGCACGTTCGTTGTATGCGGTCTGACTTATGAATCCCTGGTCGAGCAGTTTCCGCAGAACGACAAAACGACTGACTTTGAAGTCGTGTGCTAGAACGCCAGCAATCTTATTCAAACTTCCTTCGTCAATATGCTTGTGACCAATCAATTTATCATGTGCGTGAAGCTCCTCGTTAGGCACAAGAAAATTTGCAGCGAAACGATTGCAGAACGTTTCGACGCTGCTCACGTGATTGGCTCCATTTCCGAAAGAACTAAAGTTATTACAGATACCAGACTCGCCTAGGAGTATGTGTCCGAATTCATGCATGAGCGAGAAGATCTTCGCACCCTCGTAATCTTTGTTATTAATTAATATCAAGTAGGGCTGACGGTCGGTAAATGAGAATGCGCGACAATCCTTAACAGGAAAACTGTCATGCATCCCACTCTTGAGCGTTATGATGCCAGTGGACTCAAGCTTTTCTCGTAAGTACTCAAAGAAAGCTTCATAAGTCTTAAACTTGAATTGATCGTTTGTTGTGACACCAAGGTCGTCTCGCAACTCGCGTGCCAACATAACAGGATTATCTGCGATTGTGTGACGTGCATATTTGAATACCTTGCGTTCGCCAATATCTTCGACAAGTTCATTCGCAACCTCCTGAACACGTCTTGCTTTCCTCATTACAAGTAATGCCTCAGGAGATAATGTTTCGTTATCAGTTGATCCTATAGTTCGTAAATCTGGCGGCGAAGCCTCCTCTTCAGGAGGGCTGCTTAGGAAAAAGACGGCGAGCGGGCGCTTATACACTTCAGACAGCTTCTTTACCTGTACGAATGTTGGCTGCGCCTCTCCAGCCTCCCACTGGCGCACCATATCGGGATAAATCGAAGCACTAAGGAGCTTTTCATTCGCAGTCTCAGTTCTCGGACCAAATCGTTTCTCGCGCGCCCACTTCAAAACCGATGGCTCAAATGCCACATCGTTCATATAGCTATAGTGTAGCATCGGTTGTCGCTAACACTGCACCTATTCATGGGGTATTCTTATAGGAAATGACCGCTCAAAAGATTCTCGCCCACATAAAGTTAAAACCATTCTTTAAGACGGATAGGGCCGTTCTCTACAACGCTGATTATCAAGACATCCTTGCTGACATCCCCGAGAATTCCATAGATGTCATATTCGCCGATCCTCCGTATAATCTTTCAAACGGAGGCATCACGGTATACGCCGGGAAGGTGACGAGTGTGAATAAAGGCGATTGGGACGTAAGCAAGGGGTTCGACGAGGATCTCGATTTCCACATGCGATGGATCGAAGCGTGTCGCCGCGTCCTAAAGCCGAACGGCACTATCTGGATTACCGGTACCTACCACTCTATCTACCAATGCGGCTACGCACTCCAGCGTCATGACTTCCACATTCTGAACGACATCGCATGGTTCAAGCCGAATGCCGCGCCGAACATTAGCGGTCGGTACTTCGCAGCGAGTCACGAGACCATTCTCTGGGCACGCAAGCACAAAAAGATCCCGCACATCTTCAACTACCTCGACATGAAAGGTGGCGACTGGCACAAATCAGATTTCATAAAGAAGGAGGATAAGCAGATGCGCAGTGTCTGGTCTATCAACACACCCAAGCCAGATGAGAAACGATTCGGAAAGCATCCGACACAGAAGCCACTTGATCTCTTGATTCGCATCGTCGCTTCTTCCACAGAGCCCGACGCTGTAGTGCTCGATCCGTTCACAGGCAGCTCCACTACAGGAGTTGCAGCTCTGAAGCTCGGACGTAGATTCATCGGCATCGACAGAGAGAAGGACTACCTGACCCTGTCGACGAAACGGCTGAAAGCGGTACAATAGACCCAATGATTAAAGGCGGTACTGGCGGAGCAAAGACACAGGTCGGACTGGCGTTCGAAGGTCGCGTCAGCTTGCTTTCTGTCTTCTCAAAGGCGCAAGGATACTCGGTGAATGGTGACACCATCTCACGAGATGGAAAAGTGATTGCTCAGAGTTTCAGTAAGAATAAGTTATATGCGTTCCTCGAAGAGCACGGTGTCGACTATAAGACTGTCCTTTCGAAGAAATTGCTTCCCGATGAGGCTCTGTATTTCCCAACACAAAAGAAACTTTTCATTGTTGAGATAAAGTTCCAGGAAGTCGCGGGTTCTGTCGATGAGAAGCTACAGACTTGTGACTTCAAGAAACGCCAGTACCTGAAGCTCTTTAGTCCTCTCGATATCGAAGTGGACTATATCTATATTCTGAACGATTGGTTCAAGAAGCCAGAATACCGTGACGTTCTCGCATACATCAATGAAGTTGGCTGTCATTATTTCTTCCATACGCTCCCTTTTGAAGTTCTGGGTCTTTCGGTTTAGATCCGTCTTTATGTCGCTAGTTTACAATCCAAACTATTATGACGGCACAAATCTAAAGCAGATGCGTCCTCGCGTTTCTGCTTTTAAGACATATATAATGCGCGACGGCACTCTCGTCGGACTCTTTCAGGGGGAACGAGGTGCGCGACCCGATCTAGATTTCGTCATAAAGATTCTTATACCAGGATCTGAGAAACGACTCGAACCACCAACGCATACTTATTGGGTGGTCGACCTTCTCCTTAAAATTCCACAGTACCGAAGCGAAGTTCGCGAGATAATTGAGTTTTATATCGACTACTACGATAGAACCGCTCCTTTCGCCTCCGTTGAGGAGAGAAATAATTACACGACTGAAACTGTCTCAGAAATCTCTCGTCGTTTCAGACATCTTGAACAACCCTACACGCTCTCACTCGATTATGTAGCGACAATGATTGAGCTTTTCTGTAAAAACGAGAAAGCATCTCCAAATGCGTACATGTTCAGAAACCTTCTTTTGGCGATTCGCGATTATATCGACGGGTGCAAGCATTACACAGAGGTACTTAAAGCCGCTCAACCCGGATTCAGAAATTAGATATTTCGAGTCGCGAGCACTTCAAGAGCCTTATCACGATTTCCATTGCAGTTGATCATACGAGGCGCTTCGAGCGTTTTTATTTTGAATCCCAGCTTTTTATAGAGCTCCAGTATGCGCGAAGTTGCCTGATTCGAAAGCACCACTGGTCCTTCATGTTTCGCGAGCCACTCAGCAGTTCGCACTTGATCCTCCCAAGAAAATCCGCCTGCGGAATATTGCGTGAATGGTACGTCGTATGGCGGATCTGCGTACACGAAATCATCCGGTTCTAACTCCATTTTCTCAAAATCCATTGAGGTGAATTTCCAGTTTTTGAACACCTTTTTATATTCTGAGAAATCGCGTGTGTAGTTAATGGTTTTGTACTTCCCAAATGGAACATTGAACTCGCCACTCTTATTGAATCGGCACAGTCCGTTAAAGTCAGATCTGTTTAGATAATAGAAAAACTCTGCGGCTTCTTTACTTGTCTCCCTATCCTCCTTGAGAAGTTTGTTGAATGCGTCTCTATTCTTATAGAAAAGCGATTCGCTATTCTCCATCTTGAGATCGATATCCAACCCTTTCTTGAGGT
The DNA here is from genome assembly GCA_049286905.1 of Minisyncoccia bacterium. Classification (GTDB taxonomy): domain Bacteria; phylum Patescibacteriota; class Minisyncoccia; order Phycocordibacterales; family Phycocordibacteraceae; genus C7867-001. The sequence continues at coordinate 6,492 of JBAQEU010000005.1, read as the reverse complement.
GGTTATAAAAATTTATGACATGCGGATTTATGTCGTTCAACCAAACCTTCTTGGGGGAGAGGCCGAGCGTAACAGCTAGACCGCCGGCGAATGGTTCCACCAATCTCCTGTCATTGTGCTTTTCCCAGATCGGGAGGAGAGACGGGACAAGCCAGCGCTTGCCGCCCGCCCATTTGAGAGGCGGCTTTAGTTTGCTATCCAGGGAGTTGCTCACGGTCATTTTTATTCATTATAGGTTGTAAATGCGTTTCGCGGAAATCTTGAATTTCTCGCATACCTAAGAGATGACGCACTACCTTGAAAGAGTCCAGAATCGAAACTACCAATTGTAAGTCTGTTTATCGATACAACACTTCTTATACTTCTTTCCACTACCACACGGGCATGGATCATTTCTTTTGTGACGTTTCACTTTTGTGGCGTCAGGATATTCCGAGCTATGTACATGCATGGGTTCCTGTTTAACCAAAATCTGCAAATCTTTCTGTAAGCTTGCCGCTTCTTTTTCCATCTCGTCATTCCAATCGCTACCGTCGAAATAACCAAAATCTTCAGACCGAGTTTCCTCGATACCGCATTCAGTAGCTATTGCAACAACGTGCCGGATTTGCGGGTATGTTTTTCGAGCCACCATACAAATTGCATGCAAAAATCCAGACCGAACTTCTCTGTAGCTTTTCTCAGACATACCTGTAGTTTCCTGCGAAGGGAATAGTAGGAAAATATATGTCGCTTCATCTGGTTCTTTTGCAAGATGCACCCTTAGCCGTCTCTGATCTGGTGCGGTGTTTTCAAACATATTCATCCACGACATAGATAACGTACGTCTTTGATAGCGAGGTTCACTTGCCATGAAGCGAGCCACTTTCTCTGTCCCTTTTATTCCGTCTGGTGCCGAATGATATTGGGTACCAGTAAGAGCATGGTAACCAATCTTCTCAATAAGACCGTCCCACAGGTAACTTACGCGGTTACTTTCAACCTGACGTTTCCTTTCGTCACTCCCCATAAATTTTTCCCATGGACCTGGCCCTAAAAATATCGCGTTCGGTGCCGGCACATCTTCCTTAACAGGAAAAACAAAGTCATGTTCGCCATTTTCATTCATGTGAGTGAGGTAGACTCCGAGAAGTTCTTCTTCCCCGACAGAGAAGAAATCGTAAGGACGATGTCTAATCAAACTTTCTTTCTTCTGAAGATACTCAATGAAGTCTGTGACGGTGTCTCGAGCCTTCATAAGTGTCAGTAGAGAATAATCATCCAATACATGGACGAATGTTTTTGACGGATCAAGATCTCCTATTGTGAATGGTTCTACATGAGCCGCGATACCTTTCAGCCCTGATTTAATCATCAGTGAACCTGTATCATCGAGCACTTTTTCTATTTGAGATGAGACACCATGGGCTACCACGACAAGGTGAAATATTGCTTTTTCAGGTAGCGGTAAGTCTAGTGGTAGGTGGTTTTTGCAATTTCTGTCTAAGAATATGCGCTCGGGATGTTCCTTAATCCACCTCTCTGCACCCCATGCCTGTCGAGCAGAGTCTTCAATGGCCCGCTTAAACCAACGTTTCCATGCAACAGACTCATCCTTTCCTGTAGGGAACTTGCAATATTTATCCGAAAAAATAAGTACATGGTCACCGAATACGACAAGCAGGTCACATAGCTCTTTGCCATCTCCAGCCCCTCTTTTTCCTTGATCGCGATAGACTCCTGGATAGCTCCAAAGAGAAAGGAAGGTGTTTTCGCATAATCCACGCAAAAATGACTCTGCGGCCGTGATGCTCTCAGCTTTTATAACCGGATCGCCGCTTTTAGGAAGGTCATCTAGAGACATTCTATTGAGTATATGCAAAAAGGTTATTCAACACACCTTTTATTTTGACTGCGCAATAACAGGAGATTCTATGAATCTTTCTGTCTCACTAGTCCCAGCAAATCCTCTTCTCGCTCATACGCACGCAATCGTCCTGAAAGAAATCCGAGGCGGTAATTTATGCCGTCGCTCATGAGCCGCCAGTTCGTATCTTTCAAACATTTCTTAATGAGCTTGGCCAGATCGTGCGTACTCACTCGATCCGTACGTTCAGATTTGTTGTCATACACAGTAAATGGCAGGAAGAAGTCTTTAGTGATTTCCGGTGTGCCTAGCTGAAGGCGAACATACCCAGCTTTCTCGAAAGCGGGTGCAAGTAGTTTTTCTATGTCCAATACATTGAGCTTTTTGATCTGCGCGACAGCATCGTAATCTTCTTTGTGCTCTTCTTTTTCTTTCCATCCTTCCACACAACTCTTCATCTCCTCTAGTTGAAATCGTTCATCACGAGCTTTCTTACTGGTTTCTTCAGTCAGACAGAACCGAGCACGATCTTTCTCAAAGTCCGGATCGGGCTTTTCTTCAGGAGTACTCATGTCCCACTCATCCGAGTTTGTGTATCCACATTGTGGGCACGTGTCTGTCGTGATGACTTTCTCATTTTCAATACGCTCATGTGTACGTGCGAGATCCGTCTTACACTTTGGGCACTGTTCTCTCCGTACTTTGTATTCCTCTCCATCATTAAAGAATGCGCGGTGAGGCAGACATCCACTTGGGCAATCATAGAAGAACAGGACGCGTTCGCCCTTATCGCACAAGTCGTAAATGCTTTTATCACCAGGGATAAGCGGTAACCAACACTTAAGACATCGGACGCCTTCTGGAGCTTGTGCATCCTCAAGCATCTTGTCTCTGCGAGCATCGTCATCCATCCATTTTTGAATAGTCTTTGATTTGTCCTCCCACCAATGTAGGGTGGTGAAAAGCAGATCGTAATGAAGAGCCATTTCGCTCGCCACTCTATCCATGTTGATTTCCTCCGTGGTCCTTTTCTCCGACGACTTATAATTCTTATGAAAGTTTTCTTTCCAACGGCAATCATCTACGGTGGCTTTGTCGTAACGATCAATGTACTCCTGCCTCGGGCGTGAATAGGTCATATACCTTCGATTTTAGACGAAAACAGCCTGTTGGTAAGACCCCTTCGCAAAGCCCTAATACTAAGCTAGGGTCTTCAAGGATAGCTGAAAACGAGCTATTATGTACAAGTTCAACACACGAATAAAATTGCCTAAACCGGCTTGAGAATCCTCGCGATTCTTCCGGCATGGCTCAGAAATCGCGACCAGCGTACTGAACCCGTCATCGGGGAACGCTGGTCGCGTCACAGGGGGAAACTCTTGTGGGATCTTCGGGTCCACCCGGTGGCGGGTTCAGTGCGTCTCTCCTCCGGGCATTACAAATCGCGACCAGCATTATGACAAATCTTAACGATAGTGGATTGGGCAAGGCCATAAACAACCTGCCAGAGAAAACACGCGGACTCATTACATTTGGGGCTGTCGTGCTTATGATCATTTTTCTATCATCGGTTGGCGGCTCTGATTCTCCAAAGCCAGCTCCAACTACGTCGAACGTGTCGTCTTGGAGTGCGTCTCAGGCAGTGCAACCTGTTACTCTCGACCAACAAATCACACAAAAGATCACAGACACCTTGGGCGCTACGACCAACATGAGCAAACCGAGAGTGGTGAAGGTCGAAATTACTCCGTATTCGGCGACAGAACTGAAAATGTACGGATATAAAGCGACCGACAAGATTCAATCGGCATTCATAATAATCAACTCTTCGGAGAACATGACTACGAATCTTCAAAAAGGAAGCATGGACGGCGAAGCCACTAAAGTATTTCAGAGCGTGTTCACCGCTTCGCCCACGATTGGCGATATTGTTTTGTGGTCGCAGCTTCCTGTGCAGGACAAATACGGCAACACGAAGGACGACACGGCTATCGTGTTCTCTATGGGACGTCCTCTTTATCAGAAAGTTAATTGGACAGGCTTCGACCACCGTTCGCTCCCGGACTTGCTTAAGTCCGAATGGGCAAGTGATGACCGTAACGCCTATAGCGAGTTGATTAAGTTCTAAAGAAATGTCGTGAGTGGGAAACGTTGAGATGGACGAACGTTCAGTAGTTAGATTGCATCAAGACGCGGTTTGCCTGGTGGTGAACAGCAGAAAGGCACTAGCGGCTGACGCCACTCTTCAGTAATTTTGATGTGCTTTAACTGCATTCATATAGGCCCGCAAGGGCTCCTGGTGGCGGGTTTTGTGCTACCCGCTGCTCAGGATTTACTCCTAACCCTGACGCGGTATGAAAATTAAAATCGGACAGATATCTTGGATCGTCGGCGGGTTCTTTTTGATGGCCATACTCATGGCATCCTCAGGATCATCGAGTTCGCTGAGCACTGTCGCAACATCTACTTCAGCCGCAGTAGTTGCGACCACATCCGTCGACTCTCAAGTAGAGAACAGTGTTCCTGTTTCAATACGAAAACCAGAGAGCGCGGTTTCTTCGCCCACAACTAGTCCTGTACCTTCAGAAGTTTCTGTGCCAGTTAAGTCGGTCCAGACGGAGAAGGAGACGCCTTCTGTTCCAGTACAAACTAGTCCACAATTTCAATACTATGCAGTTACGAGTGTAGTAGACGGCGATACTATTAAAGTAAATATAAACGGGACGGTAGAAACACTGCGTCTCATTGGAATGGATACCCCCGAGACGGTTGACCCGAGGAAGCCAGTTCAGTGTTTCGGTAAGGAGGCATCTAATAAAGCAAAAGAGTTGCTTGTTGGCACTAAGGTGCGTCTCGAAAAAGATTCGACTCAAGGTGAGCTTGATAAATACGGACGTACCCTCGCATACGTCCACCGTGAAGATGGTCTTTTCTACAACAAATATATGATTGAGCAGGGTTACGCTCACGAGTACACGTACAACACACCATACAAGTACCAGGCGGAGTTCAAGGCGGCTCAGAAGTCTGCTCAAGAAAATTTGAGAGGACTATGGTCACCGAGTACTTGTAATGGGGATACCACTTCGACCGCAGCCGCTTCGTCTCAGACGACGACATCATCCGGAAAGTTTTATACATCTTCGCACTACAGCGCGAAGTATTACTATCCTGAATCGTGTGATGGATGGCAAGGTTTGAGCGCGTCGTATCTCAAGTCATTTGATTCAGTGGAAGCATTGCTGGCGGCATACCCATCGAGAATCAAGAGTTCTCAATGTCAGTAGTGACAGTTTTATATTCCCGACTCTTTAAACTCGTCAGCATACTTCTGCACGATGTTGGCTGGGCTGCTCTCCTCCTCAAGATCAAAGGTGAAGCAACGCTCATCAATATCTATGACGTACTGCAAGGGTTCCCGAAGATAAAGGCTGCCGGTTGCCACATCTGCGAGCCTACTTGAACTCAAATTAAGAAATGTCACTTCTTCCTGATACGAAGCGATGAATTCTACATACTTTTCTGTCATATCAATGTCGAATACAGACGAGACTTTTTGAGCCAACTCTTTAAACGCACAGAGCGTTTTGTAGTTCTTCGTCGGAGCCGCGTATTTCTTTATGAAGAGAAATACGTTAGCGATAGGCAGGAGACTTTCAATTTGTTTTTTGTATTCTTGTACAAAATCAGCATCCTCGGTACAAGCATATAAGCTGGCTCCAGTTATCATTTCCATCGTTCTTGGCATTCCCAGAAACTCTTTTTCAAGTAATCCTTTTTCTAGTTTCTTAGCATCAAACAGATCCTGAAAATACTGCCTAGATTTTTGCAGTTCTGCATACCAAGCCATGAATAGCTCTTTATGACTCGTCTTCGTATTGTCATTCCAAGTTTCGAATTGCTCGCTCATAAAAAGTGGCGCGTGTTCACTGACGAACAGCCCTTCATCGAGCCACTGCGACAGCTTTTCCTTAACAAGTCTTTCGATACTCATGTTTTTGTTTCTCGCACATTCTTCAACAAGAGACAGGAGCCCTTCTTCGGTGTCAGTATCAGTTTTCTCGGACGCAACATGATCATCGTCAACCAGTTTCTGGAACAGGTCTTTAATTTGTAGATCGGCAAAGGAGGCATGTAGCAGAAAGCCATCTTTTTCTGCTGTGCTATTTTTAATCTTCTTAACACCCTCGTAATACGAGCGAGAGTAGATACGGCTGATAATCAGATCTTTATTCTGCTTGCTCAGCGTGTTGCCATTCTCGAACCGCTCATAGAGAAAGACCTGATCTCCTAAATACTTTTCATCACTCGCGACTTCTTCGTCCAAGAGAAACAGGACGTCCTGTATTTCTTTAGGAAGGTTGTGGAATGTATATACATGCAGTGCTTTCTCGTATGGTAAGTAAGTATGCCGCGCGAGAAATCGCACACTCTCTTCAGTAGGGATGTCTTTTGCAAATGAGTGGTCCGTCATACCATCAGTCCTCCTTGCACGAGAGAGGAAGGTGTCTAGCACCCGTTGGTTTCGAAGAATTGATACTTCTGATTGGCGGAGGAACATTTGAGCATCCATGTACATGGTGCTTTCTAACTGAGCAATATTTATGTATTTGTTGTACTCGGTTACTTCTGAGGCACTCCCATAC
>JBAQEU010000004.1:0-5265 GCA_049286905.1 Minisyncoccia bacterium | reverse complement strand
CGCTTCGCGCGCGCGTCTCCTCCTGACCCTCCTCGACCGCACGCTCCGCCTCCTCCATCCGTTCATGCCGTTCGTCACTGAAGAAATCTGGCAGTCGATGCCGACCAAAGACGCGAAGTTCCTGATGATCGCCCAGTGGCCTGAGCCTGTAAATTGAAAAGGGACTAAAGACTTGGCCTAGCGGCCCGGAGCGGGCCCTTTTCAATTTACGGGCGAAAGGACACTGCTATAATATACGAGTGACTCTCACCACACTCGGCTACGTATTTCTAGGCGGTTTGCTTCCGGCATTTATCTGGCTTTATTTCCTTCTGCAAGAAGATGCAGCCCACCCCGAGCCGAAGACGATGATCGCGCTCGCCTTCGTCGCCGGTATGGCGGCAGTGCCTTTTGTGATACCCCTTGAGCAATTCGCCAGAGCCTCCCTTGTCGGCGGTCTGCCGGTCTTAACCGCGTGGGCACTTATCGAGGAAGTCATGAAATACGGCGTGGCGGCCGTCTTCGTCTTCTGGCGGCCGGCAGTCGACGAGGCTCCTGATTATGTCATCTATATGATTACCGTCGCACTCGGTTTCGCGGCGGCAGAGAACATGCTTTTCCTGTTCACGCCGGTGTCAGGTGGGAACCTGGCCTCAAGCATCTTCACCGGCGATATACGCTTCATCGGCTCTACTCTGCTTCACGTATTCGCATCTGCGGCAATCGGTTTCTCTCTCGCGTTCTCCGATTTGAGCCGCCCGACCGTGCGCGTTGCGGCGGCCGCGTGCGGACTTATCCTCGCTATCGCATTGCATACTGCCTTCAACGCGCTTATCATTACTCAAGGTACTTCGACCACACTTGCCGCGGTCTTCCTCGTCTGGGTAGCCGCAGTAGTTTTCTTTGCGGCATTCGAGGTGCTGAAATTTTTCCAGTATCGTAATACTTCCACTAATCTTTACCAATCATGACTACGAAGCGCTCGTTCTTTGAACGTCTTTCCGGCAGTTCTCCCGTCGAAAATTCTTTTGACTCTTTCGATGATGAACTCCCGGTCATCACGACTCCCGCCTCGCGGAGCGAATCCCGAACGCGCCCGACTGAAAGTCCTGCACGCCCGATGATCGCAGACGACGAAGCAAAGGGAGAGGGTCAACTTCCCGTCGACGTGCATCAGACCGCCGGCGACATCATCATCCGCGCCTTCGTTGCCGGGGTGCGTCCCGACGAACTCAATATTTCCATAAGCCGCGACATGGTCGAGATTGACGGCACTCGCACCGAACGCGAGCAGATTTCCACCCCGGACTATTTCTCACAAGAGCTCTTCTGGGGATCGTTCTCCCGCACAATTCTCCTCCCGCAGGAAGTTGATGTCGAAGCCTCTTCCGCAAGTGCGAAAGACGGTCTCCTTACCATCATTCTTCCGAAACTCGACAAAGCCAAGCAGACCAAGCTACGCGTAAAGGCAGGCTAATCGAGCCCCACTGTCTCTTCCTGGGGCGGTACTGTCGCCTCTTCGACGAGGAACGGTAGTTGTGCAATGCGACGACCGTCAATCGTTTCTATTCGTACGCGCCACTGCCCGGGAATGCTGATAGGCATGGTGGAGTAGCCGCGATAGCCGCCATCACGCCCGCCGGCTATCGGGTAGGCGATAGCCGATTTCAATACCCATTTTTTCGCCACCGGGTCGTACCACTGCCACCGATGCACTATGGTGGTATTCAGAGTCGTCGGTGCAAAGACAGAACTGTATGCCGAAAGAGAGTCGCCGAGGACGACGTGGAACGTGGGGGTAGCTCCGAGATAGCGCACCTGCCACGATTCTTTCTCGCTTGTCGCGAGGTAGTCGCCCGGCACGCGCCACACCGAGTGGTACACGCCTGCAGACGGGGCTGAGAGCGGCAGAGGCGGCAAGATATTGGTGAAGTACGAGACGTTCATGAAGACGAGCACCGCGAATACACCTGCCCGAATGCGCCAGACATCATTTCTGAAACGTTCCTGGGCGACAAAGCGTAGCAGCATCGTGAAAAGCGCGAATAAGCCGACCGCCACTACCCCGCTCCCGAGGAAGGTCAGCACGCCAAGCGTGCCGGTGTAGATAGGCACGGCAAAGATTGCATACGAATACAACGCGAAGAAGAAGAGCACGCTCGTGAAGACGAGGCGGTCGTGATACTGATGGAAATATTCGTTTACGACGAGCACCGCCGCCAGGAAAATGAGGAACGGCCACGATGCGCCAAGATCGGCAGAACGCCCGTAGAAAATGACGAACCCGCTCCAGAATCCGCCGAGCGCGAACTGTGTGAGAAACGGAAGTGTAGCCCGGGCGCGCAACGCGAATAGTCCGCGCCTGTCTCTCGACTCAAGCCAGTGCAGGAGAGGAATCGTGACGAAACAAATCGCCGTATATCCTGCAAACACGAGCTGGGTCTGTAAGAGGTCAATTCTGTCGAAAAAAAGATTGTCGACAATAAATCCGGCAATCATCGCAAGAGCGGAGAGGTGTCGCTCGTAGGTCTGCATCCATGCAAAAAGCGATTTGAGCATAGAGTGATTATAACGCGAGAGACCCGAGCCTGGGCGCGCACTAACGTGTGCTCTCCAGGCCAATTTTCACTCCGTTCAAATGTGCGACCAAGGAAACAAAGAGTGCCCCCGCGACTATGTTTCCTGAAGTACTCTCTGTGGTGGGGTTACACGAGTTTGTTCAAACTCATTTCATACAGAAAACCACGCCCTGATTCTCGCGCCCGTGAGAAATGAGAAAACCGCCACATTGCTGGAGCAAGCGCTTTGGCTTTCTCCCGCAAAATAGCGGTTGGTACGGGCGTTACAGCTTCCCAAATGCGGTTGGTTGAAGCAGAATCCAGACGAAGCCGGTGACGTTGCGGTCGTAGTCGGCGAGAAACGTGCGGACGTCTTTGACGATGATGTCCTTCCGTTCTTCGAGGTTCGCCTTGCGTTCCGGATATTCGTGCGCCCAGATGATGATTTCGAGATCCTTGGTGTTCACATCGGCAGTGCTGCCTTCGGTCACCCAGACTTCGATGTCATCGAATCTCAACTCGCCTTCACCGCCAGGCACTGACAGCGCCGGGGCGACGATTGCAGGAAATTCCTTGGACAACTCTTCCGCGACTTCGTTGAGACCGCGGCCATTCTTGTGTTGAATCAGGACGATTGGCATTTCACTTCTCCTTTTAATTTGTGGGTACAGGTACAAGAGTGCTACGACTAATATAGCACAAATCTAGGAAAAGAAAAGCTCGTAACAAATCGCGGGTGGCCGATATTATTTCAGCGCTTCTTCTGCAATTTCATTGAACGAATCCTGGTCGTCTAATAGCTCGTCTGGAACTTTCCAATAATTCATATGCACCGTCTTGCCGTTTGTCTTCTTGTACGAGAATTTAGTCCACCCGAGAGCAGAGAGCTTCTCGGCGAGATTTCCTTTTGCTTTCACATATAACTGATTACCGATAACCGCCGCAAACGGAACTCCTCTCGAATAGATGCACCAACCGCTCATCATAGGCCGAGAAGAAATCTCAGGAAGTCGCGTCATAACGTCGTAGACAATGAAATCGTGACAGGAGGTATCTTTCTTCATAAATTCATATGCAGATACGTCGTGTGCTTGGACCCGGGCTCGAACCGGGGACCCCCGCCTCTTCAGGGCGATGCTCTACCAACTGAGCTATCCAAGCGTATATCTTATTACTCTACCAAAGCCGACGCTTTCGGTCGGCTCCCCGACTCCTTGTTGCAAGGACGTCGGGGCTGAGCTATCCAAGCAATATCGGGGCCTACTGTCCCCCTTTGAAGGAGTTTATCAGCTTTTGTAGTTCAGCGGTAGTCGGGAAGCCGAAAGCGCCCGACGTAGTGATTCCAGAGGCCGACGAGAACTTCTCGACGAACGGTGCGAGATACTGCTGATAGAGGTAGAGCGGAAGAGCAAAGACGATAATCCATATAATGACTCTCCCTGCAAAACCGAACCACTGATCGCGCCGAATAGCGCGGAGCATGTCGTGATTGTCTTTCGCGAGCGCATGAATCTGTTCGAGTTCCCGTTTCAGCTCCGGATTAATTTCTGGTTCCATATGCGTTATATTCTAGCACCTCAATGTGCTATCTTTCCTCTATCCGCCCCCTTAGTTCAATGGATAGAACGGCTCACTCCTAACGAGCTAATTCAGGTTCGACTCCTGGAGGGGGCACAAAAAGCAAAACGCGCCCCGCCGGAAGCGGGGCGCGTTTTGCGTGAGTCCTTAGGCAGTGATACCGAGCGAAGAAGCGAGACGCTCCTGATCGAAACCGATAATCATCTCATCGCCGACGAAGATGACCGGTACGCCCATCTGGCCGGACTTCTGAATCATTTCCTGGCGCTTCTCGAGGTCGTGTGCGACGTCGAAGTCAGTGAAAGTGATGTTCTTCTCACTGAGAAAATCCTTCGCCATGTGGCAGAAATGGCAGGTCGGCGTGCTGTAAATTGTTACTGTTTTATCCATGATTGTGTTGTTATAGGGCAAAGTATACCACCTAAAGTTATCCCCACCTATTAGAGGCACTTTAAATCGAGACCCTGGCACCCCCAGAAAGGAGTATACTTGGGGCCAGAAAGGTTCCGAGGAAACTCAGGACCCCAAAACCGCTCTGCTCGTTGAAAGGAGGAGAATATGGCAAATTGTCCTGTGTGCGGCATTCTCATACTTGAGAAGACGTCCAATCTCGACGAAGAATTCGTGCGCTCGGAAAGATGTCAGGAAGACTGGGAAGCACTTTCCCTCGAGGAGCGGATACGCTTCGCAGAATGCGAGCGGCTCTATAACGCTTCGCGCCCAAACTGAAAGGAGAGGCACCACCATGAACAAACAAACTGTCATGACCCTTATCCGGTGGGAACAGACCGAAAACCGTTTGCGCTACAGCCTTGAAGTCATTACGGTGAAAAGCTTTTTCACTCGAGCCTATCTCGCTTATTACGGGGGAACTGACAGCGGGTCGAATGTCCAGATACAAAGCGACGAGGTCAAGTTCTGGAGGCACGGGCGTATACCGATCTATGTCGCTCTGTTCATCAAGGGCGTCCTCTATCCGCACCGTCTTAAGTCCGATCGAAGATCCGCGGGAGTACGTAAGAAGACGCTCTGACAAAAGTAGATCCGCATTCGCCCATGGGCGACTGCGGATCATTCTTTTCTATAGAGCCCTCCTTTCTTTACCACGACGATGTGGTAATACGATTTGAGTTTCGTCGCATGATACAGG
>JBAQEU010000003.1:0-4111 GCA_049286905.1 Minisyncoccia bacterium | reverse complement strand
AAACGCTGGTATAAACAGGAGGTCGATACGAGTGATCTCACTCCAGCGGAGTGGATACGGATAGAAAATAAATTGCTATAATCACACCTTATGAAACCTACCTCTTCAGATATTCCTGTCTCAGACGTGCGCGAGTACTGGAACCGCAGACCCTGCAATATCCGCCATTCAAATAAGCCAGTCGGCACGAAAGAATATTTCGATGAGGTCGAGGCGCGCAAATACAAAGTCGAACCGCACATCCCGGGCTTCGCTGATTTCAAAAAATGGGCGGGCAAATCCGTGCTCGAAATAGGCTGTGGCATCGGCACTGACTCCATAAACTTCGCGCGCGCCGGAGCGCACCTCACCGCAACCGAACTCTCAGAAGAAAGCCTGCAGGTGTGCAAGAAACGCTTTGAAGTGTTCGAACTCCCTGCCGAATTCTACGTCGTCGATGCGGAGCACCTCTCAGATGTCGTATCGGTGAAGACGTACGACCTCGTGTACTCGTTTGGCGTCATCCACCACTCGCCGCACCCGGAGCTCATACTGAAAGAGATACAGAAATATATGGGTCCCGACTCAGAGCTTCGCATCATGCTCTACGCAAAATATTCTACGAAGAATCTCCTCATCAAATTTGGACTCATGCAGCCTGAAGCACAGGCGGGCTGTCTTATCGCCAATACGTACAGCGCACAAGACGTACGAGACCTCTTGCAGGGATATGAGGTCACCTCAATCGAGAAAGAGCATATCTTCTCGTACCAGATAGAACCGTACAAGCGGTATGAATATAAGAAATCGTTCCCATGGAATGTAGTCCCTCACTTCGTATTCCGTTGGTTTGAAAAGAAATTCGGCTGGCATATGCTCATCACCGCGAAGCTAAAAGATGCCCACTAAGAAGAACTGCATTCTCTACCTCGTGAGGACGTCTCCGGACGACCTGGAGATGTTGAATGCGTCGCTCGCATCACTCGATGAGCATGTATTGCCTTCGCTTGAGGCGGGTGCCGATATCATTCTCTTTCACGAAGCTTCGTTTGACGAGCAGTACCGGGCGCAAGTAAAGCCCGTGCGTACTGGCGCGATTCTTTTCCAGGAGATTGCATTTACCCTCTCGGAGTATCCCGAAGACATCACGAAGAATATTCCTGTACTCTTCCCCCACCCGACACACGCCCACCCCGGGTTCGGGATGGGCTATCGGCATATGTGTGACTTCTTTTCCGGATCGATGTATGACCAGCCGATACTGCAAAACTACGAGTACTATCTCCGACTCGACACTGACTCGTTCATCCTGTCCAAGATACCCTTCGATATCTTCGCGTGGATGCAGTCGCACGACTGCGAGTACGCCTTTATCGAGCCCGCCCTTCAGCAGGACCATCCGAAGGTCATAGAGGGACTCTGGAGTGAGACACAGCAGTGGCTACAAGCGAGCCATGTACAAACGCAGGTACCACTCGCCACCCTGCCGGAGGGAATGATGTTCTACACGAACTTCGAGATGGGAAAAGTGTCTTCATTCTCCAAAGGCTCCGAGTATTACCGGTTCTATAGCTTCATCAAATCAACCGGTAATATTTTCATACGGCGCTGGGGCGATGCTCCGATAAAATACTTGGGCGTGAATCTCTTCATACGACCGGGAGCAATACGACCCATCCATGGGTTTATCTACAAGCACGGCGGCACCTATGACCTCTATGGCTACAAAAAGACGTTCCCCTGGAACATCCTCCCCCACCGCCTCTCCCGCTGGCTCGAAAAGAAATTGGGCTGACACATGAGCACATACACACACGTGGTGCTATTTTCTTTCCGAGCTAACGTGACCGAAAAAGCCAGAGACGAAGCATTTCACCTATTGAAAAATCTTGGTAAGGAATGTGGTGGAGAAAATGCGGGAATCCTCGACTGGCGCGTTGACTGGAATCTCGACACCCGAAAGAATGTCCACATTGTTGAAATAGCACAGTTTCGCGATGAAGCGGCCTTCCTAGTATTTAAGAATCATCCCGCCCACAAGAAAGCCGGAGAATTCTTGCGCGATGTTTCCGACTGGCAGGTTGGTGATATACCGGGATATTGACACAAGTAAGACATTGCGTATAATAATATAATCGCGATAAGGGTTTCGCGGTTTCTGCTACGAGAGGATTCGTAGTTGGTCTTTTGGAGAAATATTATGAACAAAGTCACGATTGCTGAAGCGCTTCATCTGCGTGTCGTAAAATGGCTGAAAGAAAACGGGTACAGCATCTCGTACTCCGACCACAACACAGTCGCCTTTAAGAGCGCCAAAGAGGAGGGGTGGCTCAAATGGCTTGATAGGCTCGCGGGTGATTACCTCACTGCGACACTATTCATTACACGTACTTCAGATGGGACGCCAAAAAACGACGGCTGGTTGATTCAAGTGTACGGAAGAGACAACATGGATCAGTTCGTCAGAATGGCTGAACAACTGAAGGAAGCATTCCAGACGCACATCCATGTGCGTCTGGAAGAGGAAAATGAGATAAGGTCGTCGTAGTCAGCGTCAATCAGCTATCGCCTCCCTCGGGAGGCGATTTCTTTTGGATACTATCACTTCTTTATCAAGAAAGACCCGTTTACTCTTCAACTCTTTTTATATCCAAATCTCCCGCGATGCCGCGGCGGCCGGGTGTGACGTACAGAACGGTAGGAGGAAATGTCCGTCCATGATAGAAGCCCCATGGGTCAACGATGGTGTGAAGCTGGCTCTCGGCAGATATGAGGTCCGGCAAATCAACAAAAGCAACGTCGTTATTTGAGACGAAAACGACATGAGACTTTTCTAGAAGTTCCTCAAGTCCTGAAGCGTAGTGATGCTTCGACCCGAGCGCCTGCTCTGCCATGCCGGTGTGGATGGGCTCGTGTATCACGAGACGATGCCCTTTCGCCTGCACGGCTTTCGCTATCTCGAGCGCCTGCGAGTCCTCGGTCATGGTGGTGCGAGGCTTGTAGGAGACGCCGAGGAAGCCGACTGTCGCAGGTTTCTTCCCTGCATGCTTCAAAATAAGCGCAATCATTCGCTCAGTCACCACGTCGTTCACTGCGTCGGTCGCAACTGGAATAGGCGCTTGTACGCCGCGACGCTTCGCCATCGCCCCGAAGGCGCGATTATCCCGCGGGAAGCAAGGACCACCGAATCCGAGTCCGGCGCGCAAATACGCATTCCCGATGCGACGATCCGACCCGAGCGCACCAGTCACCTCGTCCACATGCGCGTGCGGCAAGCGGTCTGCAATAGCGGCAAGCGTGTTCGCGAAACTTATCTTCGTCGTCACGTATGAGTTAAGAGCTATCTTCGCGAGTTCACCGCTCTCGATGCTCATCGGCCGCACGTTTACCCCCTTCCCATACACATGGCGATAGATATCGCTCAAGACTCTTTCCGAGCGAGAGTCGTATGCGCCGACAAACAGAAGATCGGGCTTCTCAAGATTGCTCAAGATATCACCGATAGCGATGAGACTTGGGCTGTACACATATCCGAAGTCCACGCCGCACTTCTTGCCCGATGCCTTTTCAAGCACAGGTATCACGAGTTCGCGCGAGTCGCCCGGGAGCACGGTGCTCACCAGCACAACCGTGTGGTAGGACTTCTTCGCTTTCAGTGCCGCACCTATATCCTTGACGACCGCACGCACCGCATCAACCGAGAACAGACCGTCTTTCTTGCTCGGCGTTGGGACGATGATGAACGAGACACTGCTTTTCATTACCGCTTCCTTCATCGAACGCGCGGCGTGGAAGTTCCCTTTCGCCTTCTTAAAATAGTCTTGGAGCTTCGGCTCTTCAAAGACGGTTGCATGACCCTTGGCGAGCATGGCTCTCCTTTTTGCGTCAGTATCAAACCCGAAAATCTTGTATCCGTGGCTCGCGTAGAAGGCCGCGTAGCACGCACCGAGCTTGCCGAGCCCAATGACCGATATCGCTTCGGTCTTGTCAATAACTTTCTTCATGTGCTTCCGAGTATACGCCTCTGAAAAAGCGGGGGCAAGCACCTTGACGCTATCTCATGCAATACTTAAAAGGGTCTTAGACGAAGCAACCTACCGAGGTCCGTGCTGGTTGTAATTCAATACAGTCT
>JBAQEU010000002.1:0-11003 GCA_049286905.1 Minisyncoccia bacterium | reverse complement strand
AGAAAAGACTGGACTGCTCCAGTCTTTTCTTATTTGCGGGAGCCGGAGCGATGTCGAGCCAGCAGGCGAGACCGCGAGGCGGGGTCGCGGAATTTTGTGAGTGGCGACGAACAAAATATCTGTGACCGCAAAGAAATTATGGGTGACCGAAAGCGGTACTCCGCGGTTCCTGTGGGTCGCGGAAAATTCTTTGCGACGACAAAGGATTTATCTGTGACCACGCCTCGCAGGCCTGTGGACAACATTGCCGAGCCGCCGCTATGGTGTATAATACATACATCCCCACGGAAAGACCCTGATGAGGCTCGTCCTCATTGGGGGCTTTTCATTTCAGAGATTGCAGGATATTTTTCTGATCTGCGATATACGCAATCTTCGCACCCGTCCGTTTCAGTAGAACCGAGCATTTTTGTGTTTCGTACGGCGAAACCACCGTCAGCATTTTCTTTTTCGTAATGAGAAATTTCACTAATGGGGCATAATCGCCGTCGCTCGACACAAGCACTCCCGCATCGAATTTGTTTTCATACGCGTCTTGCATGGCGGCCACCACAAGATCCGCATCACAATTCCCTTTCGCCTTTCCAGTATTGTCGTAAATCACATCCTTGAAGACAAGAGTGTATCCCTGCTCCTGTAGTTTCGTGTACAGCTCTGCATATTTCGGCATCATCCCGATAAACAGATATGCCTGCTCAATCGAATACTTCTCGCGTAGCCATACCCGAAACCGTCTATAGTCAAAATCCCATGAGAGACTTTTTACCCCATTATGCAGATTCGCGCCGTCAATATACGCCACATTCTTTTGAACGGACTTCATGACTAAATAGTATCACGCACTAATCTCATCCACCCTCTCCCACCTCAATATCAAATTTTAAATAAAAAAACCGATTGCGCGAGCAATCGGTTGTAGGTTGTGGAAGGGACGGGAAATAAGAGGGGGTGGTTATGCGAAGGAACAGAGGGGAGGAAGCGGTGAGTGAAGTGGGGAGAAAAGGCCAGGTCACAAACTACTCATCTGAACCTCGCATCTCCGATTTCAAGGCCCCTTCCGATAGCTATAATACCAAATACACAGGAAAGGTTGCACACCCATTGCAAATGCAGGGTCGCCGTGATGAAATACAGACAGATTGCTCTCTTACAGAGTCAGTCACCCTCCCACCAACTTTTTTGGAGAACTCCATGGGCGCCATGCGGGACCAACTCAAGGACGTTAAACTGGTTTCTGATACCACCCAGCACCAGCAAGGAAAGAAAAAGGGGCACCACTCCCCTGCCGAAGATATCGAAGTTGAAATGAAACCCTGCCTCGGGGGATGCGGAAAGAAAGTGAATGTCCATTCCCCGTGGGGGAAATGGGGTTACGATGCAGGAGTTTGCGGAGCGGCGTGCGAAGAGACCGCTCTCAAGAACATCGAACATGACCGCATGACTCTGTCTAGCGCGGAGCTGACGGCCAAGTACGGAAAAAGAACATAACCGACCAACATACGGCGCACAGATAGAGACTCTGGCGCCGTCACCATTTTTATACCAGACCGCACCAAATCAAAACCGCCCTTTCGGGCGGTTTTGATTTACTTCTTTGCTTCTTTAAAAGTAACGCGCTTTTTGAGCGTCGGGTCGAACTTCACGAGCTCGATCTTGCGCTCTACGGTCTTCTTGTTCTTGCGCGTCCAGATGACGTGCGGAGACTTCGTCGACTTGAGCTTGATAAGGCGGATCTGGGACATGCGAAAAATATAGCAGAAAGGCCGTTCCTAGGCAACTGTCGTGGCTACTCTCTTGGCGCGGGTCGCCACCTTCTTCACGTCGAAGTGGAGCTCGCCGCCCTTGATGGAGACCGTCACCGTACCGCCCTCCAAGAGACCCTGGTCAACCATGAGCGAGGCGAGCGGCGTGAGGATGGTGTCCTGGATAGCGCGACGAAGCGGTCGAGCACCGTACTCAGGGTTGTACCCCTTCTCGGCAAGCCAGGTGTGCACCTCAGGCAGTATCGAGAGGGCGATGCGCTTCTGAGCGAGCCGCTTCACAACCTCCTCGACCTGATTGTCCACGATGCGCGCAAGCGCCTCTTTCGCGAGCGGGTCGAAGATGATGATGTCGTCGAGGCGATTGAGGAACTCAGGACGGAAGTGCTCTTTGAGCGCACCCATCACCTTCTCCTTCGTCTCTTCGTAACGGGTCGCTTCGGTGGCATCTGCCGTACCGAACCCAAGGTGTGCGAGCTTGTCGATAAACTCTCCGCCGATATTACTCGTAAGCACGATAATCGTGTTCTTGAAGTTGACCTTGCGGCCCTTGCCGTCGGTCAGGTGCCCCGAGTCGAGGACCTGGAGCAATATGTTGAATACTTCCGGATGCGCCTTCTCGACTTCGTCGAAAAGCACTACCGCGTACGGGCGGTGGCGAATGCGTTCGGTGAGCGTGCCGGACTCTTCGTAGCCCACATACCCCGGCGGCGCACCGATGAGCTTGGCGACTGAGTGCTTCTCCATGAACTCGCTCATGTCCACTCGGACGAGCGCGTCAGTGTCGTTGAACATGAACTCGGCAAGCTTCTTCGAGAGCTCGGTCTTGCCCACACCCGTCGGCCCGAGGAAGAGGAACGAGCCGATAGGGCGATTCGGGTCGCTAATGCCGACACGCGAGCGCTTCACTGCATCGGTAACCTTCTTCACTGCGATGTCCTGACCGATGATACCGTTCTTGAGCGCCTCTTCCATACGCGAGAGCTTCGCGGCTTCTTCTTCGAGCATGCGTGCGACGGGGATACCCGTCCAGCGATTTACCACTGATGCGATGTCTTGCTCGGTCACCTCTTCGTTGAGGACGCGACGCGACTTCTGAAGCGTCTTCAGGCGCTTCAGTTTTGTTTCGAGATCTTTCTGAATATGCGGAATTTTTCCATAGCGGATTTCGGCCACCGTACCGAGGTCGGCGGCGGCTTCGGCGTTGTCTGCTTGTATCTTGAGTGATTCGAGTTCGGTCTTCGCGGCGCGGATGCCGGTCAGCACTTCCTTCTCGTTTTTCCACTTGAGCTCAAGCTCATTCGTCTTCTCTTTCAGGTCGGCAACCTCAGTGTCGATAGTTTTGATGCGTTCTTTGATCTCTTTAGCGTGCTCGCCCTCGAGGTCTTTCTGGAGCGCTTGGCGCTCGATCTCGAGTCGGCGAATCTTGCGATCGGTCTCTTCGAGAAGCGACGGCTTGTTCTCAAGCGCGATGCGGAGCCCCGAAGCGGCCTCGTCAATCAGGTCAATAGCTTTATCCGGCAGGAAACGATCGCTGATATAGCGGCTCGAGAGCTCGACTGCCGCGACGATGGCGCCGTCGGTGATGCGCACACCATGGAAGAGCTCGTACTTGTCGCGAAGCCCACGGAGGATGGCGATACCGTCTTCAACGGTTGGTTCAGACACAAACACCGACTGGAAACGACGCGTGAGAGCCGCGTCTTTCTCGATATATTTCTGATATTCCTTGAGCGTCGTTGCGCCGATGATGCGTATCTCGCCGCGAGAGAGAGCGGGCTTCAGCATGTTTGACGCATCGAGCGAGCCCTCGGCACCGCCAGCACCCACGAGCGTGTGAAGCTCGTCGACGAAGAGAATCACCTTCCCTTCTGCCCGTTCGACTTCCTTCATGACATTCTTCATGCGCTCTTCAAACTCACCGCGATACTTCGTACCGGCAATCATGAGCCCGAGGTCAAGCGAGAGGAGCTCTTTGCCTTTGAGCGACTCGGGGACGTCGCCCACGGCCATGCGCGCGGCAAGCCCTTCGGCAATCGCCGTCTTGCCGACCCCTGCTTCGCCGATAAGCACAGGGTTGTTCTTGGTGCGGCGCGCGAGAATCTGTATGACCCGATTTATTTCGATGTCGCGCCCGATGACCGGATCGAGTTTGTTCTCAGCGGCCATCTTCGTGAGGTTGCGCGCATACTTCGCAAGCGCGCGGAAACGGCGCGGCTCCGTGCCCTGCCCGTCTTTGGAACTCTTGAGCTCTTTGAGGAGCGCGAGCGTCGCGTCGCGCTGTATCGAGAAGCGGGCGAGGATGTCGGCGGCAGGTCCTGGGTGCTCGACGACGGCCAGGAACAAGTGTTCCGTCCCGACAAAGGTGTCGTTCATGCGCGCGGCAATCTTCCCTGCCGCCTCAAGCGCCTGCGCCAGATCCGGCGTGAGATAGATCTGGTACGACGGCGAGAGGACTGAAGCGTTCTCCGGCACTTCGAGGTGCTCAAGCACCGCGTCCGCAAGCATGATGGTATCCACTTCCATCCGATCGAGTATCGAGAAGACGAGCGACTCCTCCTGAAGCACGAGTGCCGCAAGCAAATGGAGCGGCGAGACGTGATTCTGTCCGCGCTCTATGGCGAGCTCGTGCGCACGGCGCACGGCTTCTTTGGCTTTGGTGGTGAAATTATTAAAGGGAGGCATGGCGATAGGTACTAAGAATATTACTGCGAGACCGCAGTTGAAGTTGCCGTTGTGGAAGTCGCGGTGAGGAGATTAGTTATGATGTTCGTCGCGAGCAGGAGGCCGGGTGCGCCGCCCCCGCTCACGCCGATGAGATTGCCCGAGAGGTCGACGACCGCACTTCCTGTGCCGATGTCGGGAAGCGTCGTGTAGATACCCTTCTCACTTACGCGAGCGACAATGCCGGTCGAAGCGTAGCCGTCAGCCCCGAGAGCAAGTGCCGTCTCTCCGAGCTTGAGCTCGCCCGAGGCGACGAGGACGGGCGAGGTCATCTTTGGTAGAGTCGCGCTGTCTGCGAATCCGTAAATAGTGATGCCTTTCCCTTCTTGTGAGAGCGAAGCGGGGATGTACGCGCCGGTCGTGAACTCGATAAGCGCTTCTTTCGGGAGAGCGTCCTGAGCGGCGGTCACGATGGCGCGCGCCTTGGGGAGGTAGGTACCGATGGCGATGGCGCGCGTTGAGGTGCCCGTGGTGGCGTCATAGATAGCGACTGCACGGGACGCGACGGCTCCGATAGCCGCAGTCACGAGCTCCTGGTTCGACGGTGCGGGCGCCTGGATGATTGCGGCTGGGGCGGCGGCGACAGTCTCTATAGTGCGCTCGACGACACGATTGACCGTCTGGGTGACGAACGCTGGAGCATGGTCAAGGAGCGACACGGTCAAGATGCCGGTCGCGACGGATGTCACGAAATTCACGAGAATCGTGAGGAGTATGAGCTGAGCTTTGGAGAGTTCCTCAATGTCCATATATTTATATAATGCTACCTCTGTGTATTGCTGTCAATAAACGCAACCGCCCCTCTGAGCGCCTTTGCGAAACGCCCTACATCGCGAGCGCGCGTGCTCGGACCCCACGAGATCCGAAGTGTCGTCCGAGCCCGTTCCTGGTCGCCTGTAAGCACGAATACTGCGCGCGAACCCTCTGCGGAATCAGTCTCGCAGGCACTCCGTGTCGAAACAGCAAAGCCTGCTTCGTCGAGAAGCGCGACGAGATAGTCGGTGTCTCGACCAGAGAGTGAAAGATTGAGAATGTTCGGAGCCTGTATGCGACTCTCGTTCACTTGTGCGTCCGGTATCGCGGTACTGATGAACTTCGTAAGTTGTGTACGCATACGTTCGGCAGAGACACGGAAAGAGTCGCGCCCAAGCGCGGCGGCGCGAAGCGCCGCCGCGAACGCGCTCGCAAGCTCCGGCACTTCAGTGCCCGGGCGCACTCCCCGCTCCTGTCCTCCCCCTCTATAGAAAGGAGTAATGGGAATCGTCCGATGCGCGATGAGCACCCCGCATCCATGTATCGCCGCAACTTTCGAAGCATCGAGAGTGAGCATGTCTGCTCCGAAATGGTCGCGGGTAATCTTCTCGGTCCATGGTGCTTGACTCGCGTCGACATGAAGCATGATCCGCGCGCCGCCTGCGGCGGCGCGCGCCTTCTTCAACACTTCTCCCACCTCCCGTGTATTCCACACCACACCCGTCTCCCCGCAAACAGCGTCCATCGAAACAAGCACCGTCTCGGGCCGAAGCATCTTTGCGACGGCGGCAGTGTCGACACGAGCGTCTTTAATCGGCAGCGCTTCGATTGCGACACCCTCTTCTTCAAGCAATTTCACGTTCTCGACAATGGAAGCGTGCGCACTCGGCAGGTACAGCACGTGCATATTGTTCCTCCCTGGTACGTCCGGCCCCGCAAGCTCGCGTAGTGCGCGCACGTACCCCACTATCGCGAGTGCATTGCTCTCGGTCGCGCCGCTTGTAAACACGACGTCATCGCTCTGCACTTCGACGAGCCGCGCTATAGTCTCCCGCACATCTTCAAGCATCTTCTTCGCTCGCCTGCCCTCCCCGTGTGGCGATGACGGATTCCCCGCCACTCCGGCAGACCAGTCGAGATAGACCCTCTTCTTCCACCACATACCCTAATTCTACATGACCGAGCCATGTTTCCTAAGCGCTCTTCCTTGTGCTAGATTGCCCCCGGAGTATCGGTACCCGATTCGGCAAATCACCAATTTCAGGAGAATAGCGATGGCGAAATATCTGATTATGTTTCCGATACCGCACCCGTATCGGAAAGAGTTGTGCCGACTGATGGACCAAGTAGCGTCCACCACCGGCATCCCCGCACCGCACACGAAGCTTCCGCCTCACGTTACCTTCCACCGGCCTTTGGAAGGCATAAGTGAGACCACTCTGCAGAAACTCATAACGAGTACCACTCTGCGGATGCGGCAGACGAGGATAACGGTGCACAGTCTGTTCCCTTTCGGGAAGCACTACATCGTACTTCCCGTGCAGGCGACTCGAAGCGTCGCGGCGCTGTGGGTCGGGATGAACAACCTCTTGTCACGCCTGCCCGAATACGAACACGGCGAATACGATGACGACAACACTCTGCATGTCACCGTCGCGGCGAAGACATCGGCGGTGTTCGATACCGCGTGGCCGACTATCCAGAAGATCCACGTCAAGCCGATGGTTATCCCGCTCCGGACGATTGCTCTCTGCCGGAAGGAAGAAGACGGAAGCAAGTGGGAGACGATGCAGAAGTTCTACATCCCGCTATGAGAAACCCTGACTGCCTGCGCCCCGAGCGCAGGCGTTCTTTTTTATAAAATCCAATCATAAGAAAAGCCGCCTCTCGGGGCGGCTTTTGAACACGAACCGGCACCGGTCATACCCTCGGGAACAGAAATGCATCTTCAGGCGTCACGAGCCATCCTTCCCCGTAACTAGTCTCACTCAGCTTTGCGCTCACGCCGAGCTTGACCGCGGCGAAGCTGGCGAGGTGCGGCACCAGATCAAAATGAGACAGAACCAGCACAAGCATGCCGTCCTGCAAAAGCGGCTCGACGAACTGTTTTGCCTTCTCGTAATCAGCCGGATGTCTCTTGTCGGCCCAAAGACACTCGGCGAAAATCACTTCGCCTTGCGGGTTTAGTTCTTCGATAAGGATCCTGCCGCCTTGTTCGGCACGAGGCGCCGTCGAACACAAAAGTGATATTTTCATATCATGCCCATTGACGACTTCCTTCACGGCCGCAGCAAGATCCTTCATCTGCTTCTTGCCTTTGTCGTTCAGATTAAAGGTTCGATCGTACTCGCCATGCCTTGCGGCGATAAAAATGTAACTCCTCATTGTCTTCTCCTTCTTGAATCGATGTTGAGATACGGACGGGCACAAGACCCATTTCATTTGTACTTCCACTTCTGCGCATCAGCGTATACCTGCGCACACGTCTCTGCAATAAAGATTGCAGTTATGTGATTTTTGTGATGAAATAGAGCCATTATGGCGCGGACACCACGACCGCCCGTCATCGCGGTGATGGGTCACATAGACCACGGGAAATCTTCGCTTCTGGATTACATCCGGAAGGCGAATATCGTCGCGGGCGAGGCAGGAGGCATCACCCAGCACGTCGCGGCCTACATCGCGCTCCACAACGACCGCCCGGTCACCTTCCTCGACACGCCGGGTCACGAGGCCTTCAAAGCGCTTCGTACGCGCGGCGCGGCCGCGGCCGACATCGCCATCCTCGTCGTCGCGGCCGACGAAGGTGTGATGCCACAGACGCTTGACGCGCTCGCCGCTATCACCGAAGCGAATATTCCCTACATCATCGCAATCACGAAGATCGACAAGAACAACGCCGACATCGGCCACACGAAGAACTCGCTCATCGAGCACGGCATCTACATCGAAGGCATGGGTGGCGACATCGCGTACGCGCCTATCTCATCGAAGACTGGCGAGGGCATCCCCGACCTGCTCGACCTCGTCCTGCTCTCGGCAGACCTCGCAGAACTCACTGCCGACGCTTTCGCAACAGCGACCGGCTTCGTGCTCGAGTCGACCCAGGACCCGAAGCGCGGCGCTTCTGCGACACTCATCGTGAAGGACGGCACGCTCACACTCGACGGCTTTGTCGTCGCGGGCGACGCGTTCGCACCAATACGCTTCATCGAAGACTTCAAGGGATCGCGTGTTGAGCACGCAGGTCCGTCAGAACCGGTTCGTATTTCAGGATTCAGCAAACTTCCTGCCGCAGGCTCCCTTTTCAGCATCGTCAAGAACAAGAAAGAAGCCGAAGCCGCTGCTCTCGCGAATGCAAAAGAGCTCGCGACTACTCCTGATCGCACTGCCCCTGCCGAAGGCATTGCTCTGCTCCCGCTCGTCGTGAAGACCGATGTTGCTGGCTCGATCGACGCTATCGTCCATGAGCTCGCGAAGATCACCCACGAGCGCGCCGTCATCCGCATCGTCGCTTCAGGCGTCGGCACCGTTTCGGAAAACGATGTGAAGACCGCAAGCGCCGGAGGCGGCACCATCGTTGCATTCAACGTCGGGACAGACGCAATAGCGCGCGAGCTCGCAGACCGGGATCATGTCTCGATACTCTCGTTCTCGATCATCTACGAGCTCGCTGAAAAGATTGCAAAACTCCTCGAGGAGCGTGTCCCCGCCGTCGCAGGCGAGAAAGAGCTCGGGCGAGCGAAAGTGCTCAAGTCGTTCTCTACCAGCGGCAAGAAGCAGGTGCTCGGTGCACGCCACATAAGCGGCACCCTTACGCTCGGCGACCGAGTCAAACTCATGCGCGGCGAGACCGAGCTCTCGCGCGGAAGCATCACGAACCTCCAGCAGGCGCGCGCCGACGTGAAAGAGATAAAAGTCGAGGGCGACTTCGGTATCGAAATTGAAGCCCGCGAGAGTGCGGTCTACGGCGACGAGCTCGTAGCATTCGTCGTCACTTCTGCATGATTACTCCCGCTGAGAGAAAGAACCGTGCGACCGGAGTCATCGCACACGAGGCCGCAGAGTTCATATCGCGAGAGGCCGGGAGTGGCTCGCTCATCACGGTCATCCGCGCACAGGCAGTCTCGCACGGCGACCGAGTGCTCGTGTTCGTGAGCATCTTCCCCGAAGACAAGGCCCAGGCCGCACTCAACTTCCTTGAACGCCATCGCGAAGCATTCTCCGATCATTTGAAAACCCATACACGTCTGCGCCCGTTACCGCGCGTCGACTTCATGCTCGATAACCACGAAGAGACCGGGGCACCAATGGTCGAACAGCCAGAAAGCTAGTATCATTGAGGGACGGCCAGGTGGTGAAGTGGTAACACAGGGGACTGCAAATCCTCGATGCGCGGGTTCAATTCCCGCCCTGGCCTCAAGGAGGATGCGAAGCATCCTACGGCGGGAATTGAAGGCCGCAGCGATGTTCGGCTAGCAAGCCGAACCGCGAGGCGTGGTCACGGAAATTCTCGAGCGCGACCAAAGTTTCTTATGAGCGAAGCGAGTTAGAAACTTGAAGTACTCTTGTGGTAACGGCGAGAGAATTATCTGTGACCAATTCCCACTCGGGCCTCAGAAAGGTACTATATGAAAACGCGCCGGGGTGGCGAAATTGGTTAGACGCACAGGACTTAAAATCCTGAGAAAGCCTGAAAACTTTCATGAGGGTTCGATTCCCTCCCCCGGCACAGATGACTAAGAAAAAGAACAGTCGCATCGGCATATTCGACTCCGGGTTCGGGGGTCTGCATATCATGCGCTCCATCGTGCGCACACTCCCCGAGTACGACTACGTGTACCTCGGCGATTCTGCTCGCACTCCGTACGGAGACCGTTCGCAGGAGACGATCTATGAGTTCACGCGGCAGGCAGTTGAGTTTCTCTTTCAGCACGACTGCGCGATTATCATCGTCGCCTGCAATACCGCCTCGAGTGAAGCGCTCCGCAAGATACAGCAGGAATATCTGCCCCAGCATGCCCCCCAGAAACGAGTGCTCGGCGTCCTCATCCCTGCGGCAGAAGAAGCGATGCAGAAAGGCGAGGGTCACCGCATCGGCGTCATAGCGACAAGCGGCACCGTCGCATCAAACGCGTTCGTCCGAGAGCTCGCGAAGTTCGACTCGAACGTGCGTGTCTTTCAGAAGGCGTGTCCGCTCCTCGTGCCGCTTGTCGAGTCAGGCGAACAAAACTCTCCGGAGACGGAGACGATACTCGAGCGGTATCTGCGCCCCCTGCTCAACAAGCACATCGACACGCTCATACTCGGTTGCACCCACTACGGGATACTCGAAAAGAAAATCCGCGCAATAATCGGCCCGGATATCAAAATCATTTCCGAAGCCCGAGTCGTGCCGAAAAAATTGAAGGCCTATCTCCAAGCACACAAGGAACTTGAGAAGACGCTTGGCAGGCACGGAAGTACTCGCTTCTTCTCGACTGACCGTACCGACAAATTCAAGACGCTTGGCGGTAAATTCTTCGGCAAGCCGATAGAAGTCGAGAAAGCTGTGCTTGGCTAAAGCTGTGGTCACGAGTCACTAAGTCTTTTGCTCCAGGTATTCGCAAAACACTAAGTGCTCTCGACCCCGGCTCGCCGTCCTCGCAGACTCGGACATGGCTCCGCCTCGCCCATGTAAAGTAAAACACCGCGCAGGCGGTGTTTTACTTTCATGTGCGCCTACCTGGGCTCGAACCAGGGACCTTATCCTTAAGAGGGATCTGC
>JBAQEU010000001.1:0-2019 GCA_049286905.1 Minisyncoccia bacterium | reverse complement strand
GAGTTTACGGTACGCGAGCTCTGGGACGCGTGCGCGGCCGCCGCGCACGCGAAGAATGGCGAGCTGAATGCCTTTCTCGAGATATTTGAAGCTGACGACGCGGCTATTGCGGAGGCACAGAGGCGCATTGACGGTGGCGACGCATCACTCCTCTGCGGCATCCCGCTTGCGACGAAAGACAATATTTTGATAGATGGCCACATAGCGAGCGCTGCATCGAAGATGCTCGAGAATTACAAAGCGACGTATGACTCGACGGTGACTGCAAAGCTACGCGCGGCAGGCGCACTCTTCCTCGGTCGCACCAACATGGACGAGTTCGCGCTCGGTGGCTCCACCGAGAACTCGGCCTTCGGCGTGACCAAGAACCCGCACGACACGACTCGTGTCTCAGGCGGCACCTCGGGCGGCTCGGCCGCGGCAGTCGCTGCACACATGGTCATCGCCGCGCTCGGTACCGACACTGGCGGCTCGGTGCGTAACCCGGCGAGCTATTGTGGCGTCATCGGTTTGAAGCCGACCTACGGCGGCGTCTCGCGCTCAGGAATCATCGCCGCCGCTTCGTCATTTGACCAGGTCGGCCCTATCGCGAAGACTGCTGAGGATGCGGAAATACTTTTCAATACGATACGTGGACTCGACCCGATGGACTCGACGACCATTCCAGACGACTTGTATAAAAAAGTTAGTAAGGAAGTGAAGACTGTCGGCATCCCGTCGCATCTGTTCAAGGGCGGTCTCGACGCCGAGATGCTCGAGAAGTTCCACGCGACCATCAAGAGTCTCGGCTACGAAGTGAAAGAGATAGAGATCCCTTCGGCAGAGCCCGCGCTCGCCGCGTACTACATCATCAACTTCGCCGAGGTCTCGGCAAACCTCGCCCGCTTCGACGGCATCCGCTACGGCCACGCGGCACGCGGCGAGACGCTCCTCGACGACTACCTGCTCTCGCGCACCGAGGGCTTCGGCAAAGAGACCAAGCGCCGTATCCTGCTCGGTACCTTCGTGCTCTCCTCGGGCTACATCGACGCGTATTACCGCAAGGCGAACGCCGCTCGAGCACAGCTCCGCCGCGAGTTCGAGAAAGCGTTTGAGTCGGTCGACATTATCGCCACCCCGACCATGCCGACGCCGGCTTTCCGTATGGGCGAGAAGTCTGATCCGGTTGCTATGTATCTCGAAGACATCTTCACTGTCCTTGCGAACCTCACCGGCATGCCCGCTATCTCGGTCCCGATGGGTACTGTTACTCGCGAAAGGAAGGAACTTCCGGTCGGCATCCACTTCAGCGCACCGCACCAAGCAGAAGACAGACTCTTCACCATCGCAGAGAAAATGGGGAATCAGTGAAGTGTCGGCATCGCACAGGGTATACTAGAGAGTAATGACCGCTATACAGTCAAACGTCGAATACTGGTTCAGACTCCTGTACGAGTGCATCTACGGCTCCTGCTACGGTTCTGCCGACGCATCACAATTCCTCGCGTGGCTCGCGCATATCTGGGTTTGGATTACGCTCATCGGGTACATCCTCGCGGTCATCGCGCTTATCGTCATCATCTACACGACCGTGCGCCTTTTCGAGCTTCGCCACCGCGAAGAAGAACACTACAGCACGCTCATCCCGATGCCTGGCTCCAAGAGCGCTTCGCATCCGCGCTGGGAGCATATCCAATCGCTTGCCGCAGGAGCCACTGCAAGCGAGTGGCGCGAGGCGATCATCGAGGCCGATATTATGCTTGATGAATTACTGACCGAGCGAGGATACATCGGCGAAGCTCTCGGAGAGAAGCTGAAGACTGCCGACCGTTCGAGCTTCCACACGCTCGACGAAGCGTGGGAGGCGCACAAAGTGCGTAACGATATCGCACACAAGGGTTCTTCGTTCAGTCTTACCGAATCTGTCGCACGGCGCACCATCTCTCGCTACGAAGCCGTCTTCCGCGAGTTCCGAGTTATTTAGAAACGACAAAATAATCAGGGTTGCACGTCTATCTTTAGATAGGTATAGTAATTATC